>NZ_JBVIJE010000040.1:0-53366 GCF_055581585.1 Streptomyces sp. NPDC031426 | reverse complement strand
CCGAGTACGAGGAAGCCTTCTGGCAGAGCCAGGAGCAAACCCCGCAGTCCGCCTGAAACAAGATCACCGGACTCTACGAAACTCGGGGCAGCTCAGTGTGCGGTGGATTGGTCTCGGCGGTCGCGGACCCGGGGGTGTACGTCACGTTGCTGCCCGAGATCGTCTCTGAGGCGACACCGCCACCCGTCTTGAAGGTAGAGCTCAGGGACACGGTAGCGGTCCAGGTGGTGCCCAGCTGGGAGCGCTGGTCGTTGACTGTGACGGTGCCGAGCTGGCCGGTGGCCGAGCCGCCGGGTGTGGTCGAGGAGAGAGACGCGGTTCCGGGCGCGCTGATGGTGAGGCCCGTGGTCGCGGTCACGGTGAAAGTGGTCGTCGTATCGGCGGCCGTCGCGGGGGCGGTGGTGGCCATGATGGCGCCGATTACCAACACGGGGATTACTACAGCTGTGCGGACCCTCATTCCCACTCCTCCGATACATGATCACGCGCAGGCACATGTATATGCGCTCGGGGGGCAGGCTCTGAAGGACGGCAGGCATCCATCACGCCCTGGGAGTAACGCCGGGGGCCGAATGGCCTACCGCTCAAGAACGGTGGAAACCGCTGGGCGCCCGGCTCATTCCTCTGCGCCGTCGTCGTCCTCGTCAAGGTCGGCCGCATCCGGGTCGCGCAGGGGCCGCAGCCCGTCGACCGGCTGCGAGGCGGTGAAGCTGTAGCGGCCCAGCACGTTGAGGTTCTTGTGCTTGAGCGGCGACAGCCGCGCGACGTCCTCGCCCCGGATCTCGTGGCCCTCGGCGCGCAGCTGGGCAACAGCGGCATCGATGTACTTCGTGGTCCACAGCACGACCGCGTTCAGGACCAGGCCGAGCGAACCGAGCTGGTCTTCCATCCCGTCCCGGTACGCCGGGTGGATGGTGCCGCGCTTGCCGTGGCACACGTCCCGGGCGAGCTTGTGGCGGGACTCCTGCACGGTGAGCTGCCGGTTCATTTGGCGGCGGTAGGTGTCGTCAACCGGGTCGACCATGGCCAGCAGGTCGGCTGCGACGCGCAGGGTCGCATCACCGTGATCGACAGCGCGGCACGTCGGTTCCTCGGCCTGCCCGCGGAGGGACTCGAAGGGCGCCTCGCCGAGATCGGGCTCGATCCGGCCGGGAGCGACACGCTGACGCCGGGGCAGGAAGTCCGGGACGAGGCCCTGACGGTCGGCGACCGGCTGCTGGTGGTCAACAGCTTGCCGAGCGTGCGCCGTTCGGCGAGGACGACCTGCCGTTTTCGCGGACCGCGGCCCACTCCGCGTCCGTCATGCCGGTCGGATACCAGCGCCAGCCGCTCGGGTTGTCCGCGGCGTTGCCGTACGTGTGGGTGCAGCGGTCACACTCCCGCATCTCCGAAACGGACTGTTCCCCAGCAGGCCGATACGACTGCGCAACAGGGCCTCCCGGTAAACAGTGGCATAGACACCCTCTGTGCTACTGGGAGGCCCTGCCCTCATGCCCCGGCAGGGCCGCAATCACCTGGACGGCACACCCATACGGAACCCCCAGCCTCACACCCGGTTTCGGGAAGCCCTTTCAACCGGCTCGGACGAACTCCATATTGACCGAGTACATGAACTGGCCGACGCCCACGCACTTCCAGCCGACGGCTTCGACGGATCGCACGACCAGGTCGATCTCCTTGCGGATCTTCTTCATGGGGTTCCTGACCCGGGCCATGCCCCGGGGGTCGATGTCGATGGACGCTTCGAAGGTGTGGTCGCCTTGCGCGTGTGCGCGCCTGGCATCCGCGACGAGCTTCTGCATCCGGATCGCGTGCAGTATTCCCACGTGTGCCTCCCGCTCTGGGCTGCCGTGGGCCCGTTTGCCTTGCCAATTGTCGTACGGGCCCGTGTGATTGATGACGGAATTGCCTATTTGGACAGTTGCATCACGGAAGCGCCGAGCAGTGTGCGTGCTCCGCAAACGTCAGCTGCTCGTGCCGCGCCCTCGATGCCACGGCATGCAAGGGCCCGGGCTGGGTTCGGTGCAGCCGCCGGACCAGCGATACCCTGCTCAGGGGCTCGAACTCGTCGGCCACTCTCCCCGAATGAGCAGTAGCTCGATCAGGAGGGTCCTGCGTGCTATGGCTCCGGCCGACAGGCCGGAAATGATCAGCTCACAGGTAGATGCGATCAGTGACGTCAGCTTCAGGAGGCGTCGGGCCGACCGTCACAGGATTGACGTCGGGTTGATGCCTGCCGTCCTTCCCTCCCTAGGTGTACACCGGGGCGTGCCTGGGCGGACAAGGACCCGACCTCCGAGCTCCATGCCCTGCTCGACGCGGTCACCACTGGACGCGGCCTTCACCTCTGCCGCCCGTTTGACGAACTACCGGTAGCGGTGGCCGTGGCCGTGGGGCTGGGCAGGTAGGCGGGTGAGGTCGGGGGCGGGCGGTCTGGTGAAGGCGCCTCGGAGGCGCGGGAGCGGGTGTGGGTCGGGTGCACGGTCGGTGTCGGGTGAGAGCTGCCGCTGCCTCCGTTCGCCGAGGTGCCGAGGAGATTGCCCGTCGCCTCGACCGCGGCGCCGCAGACGAGCAGCGCTGCGGCCAGTGCGGTCAGACCGACGGAGGCGCGCAGTGTCCGGGACACCGTGGAACGCGGGTCGACGTCCGTCATCAGTCCACGTATTCCTGGGCGACCTCGACGTACTTGAAGCCCTTGACGTCGGTGGCGATCTGCATCTGACCAGTCTTCGACGAGGCGATCAGGGTATTGAGCAGACCGGTGATCGCCGCGCTCAGCGCGGACTCGGTGTCCGAACCGTCGGCGATGAACAGCGCCTTGGTCGCCACCTGTTCCAGCACGTCGCGCCTCGCACCGCCGAAGCCGTAGGCGATCACGTGCGGGTGGCGCGGCCAGTCCCTGTCCACGAGATTGCGGAAGGAGTCCTGCCAGTGCGCGTCGGTCGGACCGCCGTCGGTCAGGAAGAAGATCGTCGGCCGTAGCACGTCGAGGTTCTGCATCCTCAGGTTGCTGACATCCTGTTGGATGCACTCCCGCACCCGGTCGAAGGTCTTGCCGTACTCCGTGCGCCCGCCGCAGATCACCTCGGGCATGGCCGGCACCTGCTCCATGTCCGACATCGGGATCACCACGTGCACATCGGTGGAGAAGGCGACCACGCAGACTCGGGCGAACTCCGAGACACGGGGATTTGTCGCCAGGTTGTAGTGCAGACGGGAGAGGGTCGCGTTGAGCACTGCCTCGTGCTCCTTCATCGACGAGGACGCGTCGATCACCACGTAGGTGGGCAGGCAGAGTGACATGGTGCACCTCTGAGCTAGTGGTTGGAGGCGATGACGAACAGCAGGATCACGGCTATGACGAGTACGAGAATCCAGCCGGTGTGCGGGCCGGGCTGAGGCGCTTTGGGGGGCGTCGGCTCGGGTTCCTTCACGGGCTTATCGGTGCCGCCGGGGGACTGCGGGATCGGCTGCGGGGGCAACGGGGGCAGCGCGGTGCGTGTCGGACGTGGCGTGGTCCTGAGATACGGACCGCTGTTCAGCGCCTGGTTCAGCTGAGCGGCCGAGGGCCGTCGCTCGCGGTCGGTCGCGAGCAGCATGTCGAGCAGTACTTCGGAGACGGCGGGCTGGTTCTGCCAGGGGGACGCGGCGACGGTGTGGAAGGTGTGCGCGTCACGCCGGCCCGTCATGCATTTGGCGACGAGCAGTCCGAGCCGGTAGCGGTCGGTGTACTCGTCCGCGTCGGTGCCCGGCGGCGTGAGCGGGTCGGCCCAGTTCGGCTGGTGGATGTCAGGCATCTTCTTCGGCTGACAGCCGTCGACGTCGATGAGGTAGACAGAGCGCTGATCCGGGCTCCAGAAGGCGTTGGAGAACGACCAGTCCGAGTAGACCAGGCCCAGGCTCTCCAGGATCGCGGCGAGCTCAGTCAGTTGGCGACAGGCGGCCAGCCTGCCCGCGAAGCCGGGGGGCGGCAGTCCGACGCCCCGGATCGACTCGTCGGACTTCGCCAGCCAGTCGATCTCCACGAAGCGGCGATCGCTGAACCCGCCGCGCCGCAGCTCGCAACGGTACTGCTCGGGCGCCATCGGTATCACGCAGCCGACGGCCGGGTTGCCGGGCTCGTGGATCCGGGCCGCGGGCCAGCAGGTGCCGGCGTACAGGAGCGCACGATCCGCCTCCGGCAGCGTGCCCGGAGCCGAGATCAGCAGGTCGAGCCGGCCGGCGTCCTCCGGGTGCTGTTCCGGCCGGTAGAGCTTGGCCAGCCAGCCCGGATGGTTCGTCAGTGGCTTTACGGCGATGGCCTGGCCGTTGTGTTCGGAGATCGGCTCGGCCAGTGGTCCGAGATCGCTGACGCTCACGGCCCGTGGCAACACCCAGCCCCGCGGATCGGCCGCCGGGCCGCCGCCGACACTGTCATCGGCGCCGACGTTGAGATGGGGTTCCGTCATGCACGGTCACCGTTCCACATCACGACCGCGGTGCGGTCGTCAAGGCACTGCGGTGCGTCGAAGCCGACGTCGGCGGTGAACCGGGTGGCCGGGACCGGCGAGCGCCAGGCGTTCGCGAAGTACTCGTTGACGTTGCCCGCCGGGTCCGCCCACGCGTCGCCGATCCCGTCCGTGACGAGGGCGAGGGCGGCGCCGGGAGCCAGCGTGACGTAGTGGTACCTGGCCAGTTGCGGTGTGTCCGGCAGTCGTCCGGCGACCTCGTTCGAGACCACCGCGGCCGCGCGGTCCTTGGTCTCGCCGGCGGAGAACCGCCACAGCGGGACGTGCGGGTCGAGCGTCCAGGCCGAACTGTCGCCGAGCCACGCGACCCAGGCCTTCGCAACGCCGTTCGCGTCCGGCTCGGCGAGCACCGCGGTGATCAGCACGGTGGCCAGGTGCGAGGTGCCGACGCCGCGGCCGGTCGCGTGCGCGGCGATCGATTCCGCGATCCGCCCGTACAGCTCCTTGACATCGAGTCCGCCGAAGCCCACTGTCTCGATCTGCTCGCGCAGCAGGGTGACGGCCTGGCTGGAGGCCGTGGTGGCCCCGGCGTCGGACCAAGCCGCGCTGGACAGGCCGTCGGCCACGGCCACGATCGCGTGCCGGCTGTCCCGGCTTCGCCCGATCCGGTAGGAGTCCTGGCGCGGCTCGGCGGGTTGGCCGCAGCGGTGGCCGGGCCCGATGACGGAGGCCGCGCGGATGGTGAAGGCACCGACCGTGGCCTCGTCGGCGGCGATCCCGTTCTGTACCGTGCGCTCCGGCAGCAGCCAGGGGTAGCCCTGGGCACGGGCGCCGTCGCCGAAGCGGGGGACGCTCAGGTCGGTCGGCCGCTCGCGCAGGAACGGCCGGGGCCTCGGGGGCTGGGACTGCGGCGTCGCCGGTCCGGTGACGTAGCGGCAGATCGGAACCGTTGTGCTGGGCTGGGGTTCCTGCGCGAGCCGATCCCGCTGCCGGGCTGGCGTCGCGGCGGACTCGGACCCCAGCACGGCCGCCGCGCCGACGACACCCACTGCCGCGAGGGCGAATACGTCCACCAGCGGGCCATACCGCCGATGCGGCGTGCTGACCTCGATGAAGGCCCCGATGATGACGGCCACGAACAGCACCGCCCGCAACCGTCCGTCCATGAGGCCGTCTCGCCGGCTGTCGTCCCGGCTCACGGCCGGTCCCCGGAACCGCGGGATTTCGGCCCGGAGGCAAACTGCTGAGTGCCGTGCTGCACCGCGAATACCTCACCTGAATTGGTGGCGGAATTGACCTGGATCACGATGTCCGGCCTTTCCGGGGTTCGCAGCGAAGCCAGGGCCATGACGTCCTGGGCGAGATCCGGGTTCCGGTCGAGCAGCTGAGACAGGGCCTCGGTCCAGTAGTCCACGGCCCCGGCGTCGACCGCTCCCCTCGTGGCGGTCGACTGCCGGTTCAGCGCGACGGACAGCTCGTTGCGGCGGCTGCCGCGAGCCTGTGCGAGGACGCGGCTCATCAGCCTCTTCGCCTCCTGCCAGAGATCGGTGCCCATTGCGGAGACCAGAGCGGTGGCGCCGCTCGCGGCCAGCTCGGCGAGTTCCTCGTTCATCAGCGCGTATCAACCTCGGTCGTTGTGGCGGATGTACTGGTCGCCCCGGTGCACGGCGAAGACCGTGCCGTTTCCTGTGGCCTGGACGAGTTGCTCCACGGTCCGCGGCTCGGGCTGCGCAGGCTGCTCGGCGGAGTCGGAATCCCGGCCGGAACCGACCTGCGGCCCGACGGGGCTGCCCGGGTACCAGAGCCAGGCCCGCGCGGCGTATTCCTTGACCCGGACGTCGGCCGCGGTGAAGGCGTCGGCTTCGAGCCCCTCGTAGCCGTGCCCGACTGTTTCCTCGTAGAAGTGGTGCGAAAGGATCGCGGCCAGCGGGGTGCCGCCGGTACCGGCGAGGGTCGCGTGCCGCAGCGGGGCCGAGTCGAGCAGCCGGGCCAGCGCCTCGAAGGGGGCGCCGGAGACGGTGCCGTCCGGATCGAGCCGGATCTCCCCCGCGTGCACCGCGGCCCGCACCCGCAGCCGGGTGTCCGCGCCGGCGTGCCGGTTGTGCTCACGGATCCGTGAGCACAGCTCCGGGAGCAGCGGGAACAGCAGTCTGGCCTTGGGCAGTGCGGCCGGGGCGACGAGCCGGCAGCCGTCGCCGGTGTCGACGTACGCGAAGTCCCCCGCGTCCAGATCCGCGACGCCCAGGGCGTCGGACAGCGCGGAACGCAGAATTCTGCGGATCTCCTGCAGCCGCTGCTCGCCGCGGCCCGCGGAGCCCGCGATGTCACACGCCAGCAGGGCTCGGTATTCGTACCTCGGATTCACTATTCCTCCGCGATCACGACGGGGCAGGCAATTCGAAGATCGATTTGCTGTCGTCCCGGTCATCCGGTGTCGACAAGATGATTGACGAGACCGTAGAGGAGGGGTCCCCGGGTAGAACGGCTACTAATACGGCTTGTGCGGCTTCGGCCGCACGAGGAAGAGAGGTGTGGCCGATGAGCAACACACGGGTTCGCGGGGCCGCGGCCTACTGGCCGCCGGCCGGGCTGCTCGGCCGGGTCGACGAGGCCGACCGCGGAATCCTCATGGGACTCGGCCACGGCGTGGCCTACCCGGCTGGCCAGATCACCATCCGCGAGGCCGACACCTCGGACTTCGCGCTGCTCCTGCTCGGCGGCATGGTGAAGGTCACCGCGCACGCGCAGGACGGCCGCGAGGCGCTGCTGGCCGTGCGGATGGCCGGGGACCTGGTCGGGGAGTTCGCCGGGATCGACGGCCAGCCGCGCGTCGGCACTGTGACCGCCTGTGGCAGGGTGCTGGCCCGCTACATACTGCGTTCCGAACTGCTGGAGTGCACCAAACAGCACCCCACCATAGGACTTGCGCTCAGCGCGAGCGTGGTGGCCAAGCTGCGTACGGCGACCGGCCGGATCGTCGATTTCACCGGTTGTGACGTGCTCGGACGGCTGGCCAGGATCCTGCACCACCTGGCCGTCACCTACGGGCGTCCCGGCCGGAACGAAGCCCAACTCCCGCTGTCGCAGCCGGAGATGGCCACCCTGGTCGGCGCGGCGGAGTCGTCGATCCACAAGGCCCTGCGGGTGCTGCGGGAGTCGGGCGCAATCGTGACCGGCTACCGCAGGATCACGATCCTCGACCTGGATCACCTCGCCCGGATCGCTGTCGCGACCGGGCCCGCCGGATTGCCGGCGATCTCGCCGAACACGTAAAAACGCCGGGTTCGCACGACGGGTCGGCGCCAGCCTGACCGAGTGGCGGGACCCGGGCGTTTGAGAGGACGGGGGAAGAAGATGTCGGAGAACAACGGTGTTCCGGACGATTCAGGGCGGATCCGGGCCGGCGACGTGTCCGGAACGATGGTCGTAGGCAGCCACAACACCGTGAGCAACCTGAAGATCACCGCCGAGTCCGGTTCGACCGTCACCGTGCACGGGGGACCGCTGCCGGATCCGGTCAAGCGCCCGTCGATCTCCCAGCTGCCGCGGTCCGCCGCCGAGCCGCTGATCGGACGAGCGCGGGACGTGCGCGCACTGCGAGAGGCGATCGAGACACGTCAGTTGGTGCAGGTCTGGGGCGCGTCCGGGGTCGGCAAGAGTGCGTTGCTGCGCCACCTCGCGTGCACGATGGCGCGCGGGCCCGAAGGCGCGGCCTATATCGAAGCCGGCGGACGTACGGCTGATGACATCGCGCAGGCGATATTCGACATCAGCTTCGACGCGCCGAACTACAAGCCGTCGTTGGAGGTGCTGAAGGAGCATCTGAAGACCCTGCGGCTGCGGATCTACCTGGACGACGCGGGGTTCGACGAGAAGGACCTGCGCCGGCTCTTCGACATGGCCGAGCAGTCCACGTTCGTCTTCACCTCGCAGCAGCGGTCCGCGGTCGACGGTGTGCACGCGATCCGACTCGAAGGACTGACGGCCTCGGCGGCGGCGGAACTGGTGGCGGCACTGCTGTCCCGCGAGCTGCGGCCCGACGAGGTGCCGATCGTGGACGCGCTGTGCGACGCGGTGGACGGCAACCCGCTCCGGCTGCGGCGCATCGCCCTGTCGGCCGCGACCGGCAAGGGCCTGCCGGGCATCGCCGATCTTCCCGAACTGCTTCCCGCGCTGCTGAACAGGCTCCGGCCGCAGGAGCGCGACCTGCTGTACCTGCTCGGTTCGCTGTCCGGCGCCGAGTTGGCCCCCCGGCATCTCAATGATCTGCTCGGCCGTCCGGACACCGGCGCGCTCGCCGACGGCCTGGTGCGACACGGACTGCTGCTCGCCTCGGAGACCGGCTACAGCTGTCCGCCGGATGTTGCCGAGTGCGTGCTGAACATGCGGAAGACGGAGTTTCCCGCCGATCGGCTCTGCCGGGCGCTCACCGCCTGGGTCGAGGCGAGGGACACCACTCCGGACGACGTCGCGGCGCACTTCCAGGCCCTGGATGTCGCGGTGCTGCGAGCGGAGCAGAGCGGACACGCGCAGCTCGGCGCGGGGCTGGCCCGTGTCGCCTCGCCGAAGCTGGCGCTGTCCCGGCAGTTCGACGCGTGGGGCAGCCTGCTCGGAGCCGGTTGGGCAGCGGCGAAGAGCGCGGGGGACAAGGAGGGTGAGGAGTTCTTCCTGCGCGAGGCTCGCACCCGCCGGAAGGCGATCGGGCGGGCCGCGCAGACGACGGCCCTGGTGCTCGAGGCGGAGGTGCTGTGGCGGGAACTCACCGCCCTGCACGCGCATTCGGCGGCCCATCGGGTCGCCGACGCGGCGTCGGTCACCGCCCCGCCGACCACCACACCGCCGGTCCACCCGGTTACCCCGACGCACAGTGCGGTCAACACGCAGGCCATCACCCACTCGACCGTCCCCACCTCCGCCCCTTCGGCTCCCGCGCACACAGCGCTGCCCGGACACGCGGCGAGGCCGGTGGTCGACCTGTCCCACGCCTCCGCACAGCCGCACGTCGCCGCCCACGCGGCCGGCGCACACTCAGCCGTACCGACACCCCCGCGGATCGACCTCTCGGCGGCGCATTCTTCCGTCACCCCGTCGACGCACGCCGCGAGCACCACGACGACCTCGGCGAGCACAGGCCACACGGGGCTCGTCGGCGCCGGTGCGACAGGTGCCAAGGGCGGACTATCGGCACTCGCCCTCGCCTGCACGCTCGGCCTCGCGGCCGTGCTGGGCGTGGGTGCCATGGTCTACGCGAACGACCAGCCGAACTCGTCTCAAGCCGTCACGTCGAGCCCCTTCAGCACGCCGAACCCGAGCGACGACACCTTGCCCACCGACGACACCTCGCCGACGCCCACCGTCGATCCCTTGTGCGCGACCGTGATCTCCGAACTGTCGTCAGAGACCCGGCAGTTCAACACCGACGCCGCCATCGCCTCCGCTGCGGTCGACACGTACAACAGCGACATGGCCTCCTACAACTCGGGCGCCACGTCCACCGTTCCCGACGACAGCACGTTGCTCTCCGACGTCAGCACCGTCATCAGCGACCTGAATTCCCTCGAGTCCACGTTGCAGGAGGCCGTCTCGCAGGCCCAGGACAGCTCCGTGGCATCAGACCTCAACGGCATGCTGACCGCCACTCAGCAGATGCAGAGCATGTATCAGTCGTACGAGAACGATCCGAAGAATTCCCAGGTCGACCCGTCGAGTCAGGCCTCGGCGATGAACTCGGCATCGGACAGCCTGCAGACCGACTGCGGCGCCTGACCCTCCCTGAGACCAACCAGTAGAAAGGCCGGCCATGCCCGCGGAATCCACACACGGAGACATCCACACCGGGGACGTCTCCGGCACCTTCGTCGTAGGAGACAACAACCGCGTGACGAACACGACGCGTCACCCCGAGCAGCCGCAGCCGCAGCCGCAGCAGAGCTCGGCGGAGGACCAGGCAGCCGTCTTCGCAGTCCAACACGGCACCATGCACGTCACGTACAACGCCGCAGCCGAGCGTGAGGCGGAAGGCTGAGAAACGCCGCGTGCCCAGGCCGACGATCGGCCGGGGCACGTACCCTGCGATCCGCTCAGTCCTTGTCGGCCAGCAACTCCAGGTCCTGAGCACTCAGCGTCGCCGTCTTCAGCAGTTCCCTGATCAGGTTGACACTGAGTGTCGAGCCGACCGGTTCGCCGACCTCGTCGCGCAGCAGTCCGCGCACGCCCCGGCGGTGCAGCCGTTCGCGCACGTCCTCGACCGTGTTCGCGACCGACTTGTAGGTCCAGGACTTGGTCGCGTACGGGGAGGCGTTGACCAGACGGGCTGTGTCCTCCCAGGCCAGCGGGAGCGGGAAGGCGTCGTGGCCCTCCAGGTAGCGCCGGGCGAGTGCGGTGAGCACCAGCCGCTCCTGCGGGGAGAGTTCGTAGACCGTCTCGGGATCCACGGTCTCCGCACCGCTCGTGGAGCGGGGGTTCCGGTCGTCCTCGTCGTCCACGACGCGGACCTCCACCAGGTGGGAACGCCGCTTGGACGAGTTGATCACCAGCGGGGTGTACCCGGACTCGAGGAGCCGCTTGTGGCCGGTGAGCATCAGCACCCCGTCGGGCAGTTCGATCGGCAGATTGCCGGTGTTGACCAGCCACCAGTCGCCGTCCGTGGCCGTACAGGTGAACACGCCGTGCCGACGGCTGACGGTCGGGTCGTCGACACCGACCGGCACATGCACGTCCTCGCGGTCGCGCCCGAACAGCAGCGTGTACCGGCGCGGCGGCACGGCGTACCCGCCTTCCGGACCCAGTACGAAGATCGTCCCCGGCGGCGCCGAGGGCACCCTGTCGGAGGGACTGCCCGGCGGCAGCATCTGGGGTGGGAAGTTTCCGTACGCCATATCACATACCTCCGGCTCGGCTCGCGTCAGTGTATGAGCGCACCGCGAGGACCGGTCCTCCCACAGATGCGTACGCCGGGCAAGGCGCGTTCGCCGCCAACTCGTGTTGCCTTGCCCTGACTTGCCCGATAGCCTGCCCGCCGTGAGCGCGAGCGGCCGGGGAACTGCCGATGATGGATAGCACGATCGCCGAACCGCTCGGCGCGGACGATCCGCAGGAGATCGGCAGCTTCAACATCATCGGTCTGCTCGGCGTCGGCGGCATGGGCGAGGTCTACCTCGGCGCGTCCGACAAGGGCTACGCCGCCGTCAAGCGCGTCCGGCCACGGTTGGTCTCCAGCGAGCGCTTCGAACGCGAGGTCGGCATCCTCTACCGTGTGCCGACCGGGGTCGGGCCGCGGGTGCTGGCGAGCGACGGCACCGCGGAACGTCCCTGGTTCGCCACCGAGTACGTGCCCGGACTCACCGTGGACGAGGCGGTCCGGCTGCGCGGCCCGCTGCCCGCCGAGGCGCTGTGGCTGCTGCTGGCCGAGGCGGCCACTCACCTGTCGGCCGTGCACGCGTTCGAGATCGTGCACCGTGACGTCAAGCCCGGCAACGTCATGCTGGTGCGGGACGGCGTGAAGCTGATCGACTTCGGCATCGCGCGCGCCGCGGACCAGGCGAGGCTCACCAAGAGCGGTGGCAGCTACGGTACGCAGGGATTCTCGGCACCGGAACAGCAGGCCGGGGACGAGGACGTGGACGCGCCCGCGGACGTCTACTCGCTCGGGGCGCTCGTGCTCTACGCGGCTTCGGGCCGCACGCCCGGTGTCGTCCCCGACGTCGAGCCGCTGCGTGCCGTGGACGCCGACCTCGCCGCCGTCATCGGGTCCTGTCTCGCGACCGGCCCCGGAGCCCGCCCCACCGCCGGCGAGGTGGTGGAGGCGGCCCGCGCACACCTGCCTGTTCCGCCTCCCTCCTGGCCTTCCGAGGTCATGTCACGCATCGCCTCGCGACGTGCCTTCGCCGCGACGCCGGTCGGCAAGCTGGAGACCGTCCCGCCGCCGGACCTGGATGCGGATCCGACGCCTGAGACCGCGCCCCCGTCCGCCGCGTTACCTCGCCACTCACGCAAACGCCTGCTCCTGCTCCCGATCGCCGCAGTGATCGCCCTCGGCGCCGTCGCAGCGTTCGTACTCGTCCCGTCCGCTTCCCGGCACAACGGCGCTGCGCATCCGTCCGACAGCGCGTCGGTCAGCGTCGAGCCCCTGGCCGGGGCGACACGGACGCCCTCCGCGAGCCCAAGCCGTTCGGCCTCGCCCACCGCTGAGTCCGGGCGCCCGACCCCGGTCGTCCCGGCCGGCACCGACACTGCCGTCCCGCCGAGCGCGTCCAGCGCGCGTTCGCCCTCCGGCCCCGTCGCGACCGCCGCGTCCTCAGCAGCCGCCACCCGCGTCACCTCGTCGTCGATCAGTGGTATCAACGGCAGCGATGACCCGCAGCAGGTCAAGGGCTCCGAGGCGGACACTTCCTGGTTCGGCAACGACGCCGCCTGCTCCGCCTGGCTGGACGACAGCGGCTCCGGCGAACTCGCAGGCGTGCTCAACACCTCCCTGAACCAAAGCTGTGGCGCCGAGCTCTACCGCAGCGACGGCATCGCGTACACGTTCCGGGCCTCCTGGGGCGCCGCGAAAACAAGTTTCATCTCAGACGTCGGCCACACGATGTGGATCTGCGTCTGGAACGCGAGCGACCGATCCGACGAGCAGTGCTCCGCCCGCTTCGCCATGAACGGCGACACCCCGGTCAAGGAGTGAAACAAACGGCACAACCCGTGGGCCTCCCGAGCCGCAAGGGGGCCGGCGCGGCTCATGTGCGCGGGCTGTTTGAGCCCGCGGGCGAGCGTGTGGGACTACTGCCACGAGGCTTGACCATCCGGACGGATCCGCTCCGCTCCGGCTCACGGCAAGGGGAGCGCCCGAATCTGATCGGGGCGCGGCGGACGCCAAGGCCAGACCCAGTGCGGCGACAACTATGGAACCCACAGACCGTGCATGGGTTGTGGAGCCGCGCGCGTTGGTGCCGCTGAGGTCAGGTGCTGGGTGCCTCGAAGGTCTCGATCGGGCAGCGTGCTGCCCCGCTGCGCTCGATCCTGGCGTCGCTGGTGATCAGCGGAATACCGAGGCTCTCGGCGAGGGCCACGTAATGCGCGTCGTAGACGGAGAGGTTGTTCGACAGCTCGCGTACGCGCTGCCACAGGACCAGTGTGGGGTGCAGGTCGAGGGCGAGGGCCTGGTAGTCGGTGATCGCCTTCAGGGCTTCCTTTTCAGTGATCTTCGGCTTGCCCCCTCGCCGACCGCGGGCCAGCCCGAAGGCGGCCGAGGTGATCTCGTAGTCCAGCAGGCCCGGGGCTGCGAGAGCGTCGGCGCGGCCCACCCGCTCACGGATCGCGGTCCCGGTCTCGCCGTGGTCGAGGAGGAAGTGGACGAGGCTGGAGCAGTCAATGACGATCAACGTCGGTCCCGCCCGTCCTCGATGGCGTCGAGGATGTCGGTCGTACTGAGCTCGGTGCGGGTTTCACGCTCCAGGCGTGCGGCCATCTCCGCCAGGGTGGGCTTGGCGGCTTCCCGGGAGAGAAGGTCCAGGGCGTATGCCTGGAGCGACTTGCCCGCCTGTGCGGCGCGGACCTTCAGGGCGTTGACTGTGTCGTCCGGGACATCACGGATCGTAATGGCGGTCATGCCTTCATTTTAGCAGCGGTGCAGGCAATATGCAGTCATCAGGGGCTGGTCGTACTGCACGCCGGTGCTGACCCAACCGTGCGGCGTGCGACTGCCCCTTCCGCGCCGCCGGCCGGATGGTGACCCACACTCGGCAGGGCCGCCTGCGTACGGCCGGCGCCTCTGGCCAAACAGCTGGCCTGGGGTTTCTTGTGTGCTGGGGGAGAAGCAGGCTCGCGGTGCCGATCGCGGCACGCCCGTCCGGAGGGGGTGTGGCCGGTGGACGGGGGATGCCGTCACCGCTCGGTTTCCATGCCCGGACAAACGCGGAGCAAAGGGGCTGCCAAGTGAATCGGGGTCGGGTGAACCCGCGGATCTGAGGCAACATCTTGGTGAACGGTGGGCGCCGCGCGGTCAGGGCGCGGCGCCGCCGGCGGCCGGATGGGGTGAGGGACGTGGTGGAGCCGAGGATCGCCGTAGCCGTGGTGACCATGGGCAACCGGCCCGCCGAGGTCGACGCCCTGCTGGAGTCCGTGGCCAAGCAGGACCTCGCCCCCGCCCGCATCGTGATCGTCGGCAACGGCTGCCGGCTGCCCGAGTTCGCGCGCCGGCTCTCCCTGCCCGGCGAGGTCACCACCATCGACGTGGAGGAGAACCTCGGCTGCCCGGGCGGCCGCAACGTCGCCCTCGCCCGCCTGCGGGAGTACGGCGACGTCGACGTCGTGGTGGAACTGGACGACGACGGCCTGCTCGTCGAGGCCGACGTGCTGCGGCGCGTACGGGACCTGTACGCCGCCGACCCGCGCCTCGGTATCGTCGGCTTCCGGATCGCCGACGAACACGGCGAGACCCAGCAGCGGCACGTACCCCGCGTGGGCAAGTCGGATCCGCTGCGCGGGGGTTACGTCACCGGGTTCCTCGGCGGCGGGCACGCCCTGCGCATGGCGATGCTGGCCGAGACGGGGGACTGGCCCGCGGAGTTCTTCTTCGCGCACGAGGAGACCGACCTCGCCTGGCGCGCCGCCGACGCCGGCTGGAAGATCCTCTACGCCCCCGAGCTGCTGCTCCAGCACCCCAAGACCTCGCCGGCCCGACATGCCATCTACTACCGCGTCAATGCCCGCAACCGCGTCTGGCTCGTGCGGCGCCGGCTGCCGCTGCCGCTCGTCCCCGTGCACCTCGGCGTCTGGACGCTGCTCACCCTCGCCCGCACGCGCTCTGCGGCGGGGCTGAAGGCGTGGTTCGGCGGGTTCGTGGAAGGGCTGCGGAAACCGGCCGGCGAGCGCCGGCCCATGCGCTGGCGGACGGTGTGGCGGCTCACCCGGCTGGGGCGCCCGCCGGTGATCTGAGGTGCGGGGCGCCGGACGGCGGGTGGGGGTCCTTTTCGGTGGGTGCCCGCGTCCGCGGGAGCCGTCATCGCTGGGAGCAGTCATCGGTGCGATGGGCTGGGCGCCTTCGTCGATCGCCTGGCAGGCCTGAAAGGGACTGGGGCAGGGAACGGGACGGGGCCCCGGGCGTTCACCTCCGCCGACCGGGGCCCCTTGCGTCCCCGGACCCGGCCTACGGCGACACTCCCCCGAGTTACGCGACATGCGCGCGCGCCGTCGGACCAGATCCGATGGAAATGATCACATCAGGATTCGCCAACGGATCGCTAACATGTGGCCAACGGTTCGTCGGCCGATGGCGGGCCCGTTGGCCGGAATTCGCCGACGGTATCCGAAACAGGCCGTAGGGCAGGCCGATCCGCGGCCGGTCCGGGCGGCAGAAGGTGGCGGGAAACCGTTGTGAACAGGGCGGAATTCCGCCAGGGAACCGCGGGCACAGGCTCGCAGGGGACGGCGGGCACGGGCCCGTCGCGGAGCACGGTCGGTCCCGACCGCGCGGGAAGGCAGTGGGGCGGCGTGATGCGGCGGTGCGAGCTGCGGTTCGGACTGCTGGGGCCACCGGTCCTGTACGACCGACAGCCGTTCGGGATCTCGTACGAGACTCCCGACGCCCTTCCCGGCAACTCTCCCCACGACGGCACCGATACCGACAACGGCGTCCGTGCCATCGGCAGCCCGAAGGTGCGCGCGCTGCTGGCCGCACTGCTGCTGGAGCCGGGCCGGGTCGTGTCGGTGGAGTCGCTGAAGGACGCCCTGTGGGGCGGGGCGCCGCCGGTCTCCGCGCAGGCGTCCCTGCACAACCACGTCACCCGGCTGCGCCGGCTCCTGGACGACCCCGACCGGCTCAGGGCCGTACCGCCGGGATACGTACTGCGCGTGGATCAGGGCGAGTTGGACGTGCATGTCTTCGACGCCCGGGTCGCCGAGGCGCGTGCCGCGCATGCCCGGCGGGACTGGCCGGGTGTCGTACGGGCCTGTACGGCCGCGCTCGCGCTCTGGCGCGGCGCACCGCTCAGCGGGCTCCCCGCAGACCTCGGCGGTTATGCCCTGGTGCAGCGGCTGGAGGAGGCCCGGCTGCTCTTGCTGGAGTGGCGCTACGACGCCGAACTAGCCCGGGGTGGAGCGCGGTTGGCCGGAATCGTCCCGGAGCTCGCCGCGCTGGTCGCCGAGTATCCGCTGCGGGAGGCGTACCACCGTCAGCTCATGCTCGCCCTGCACCGTAGCGGCCGTCAGGCCGAAGCCCTCGCCGTACACCGCGATCTGCGCGCCCGCCTGATCGAGGAACTCGGCATCGAACCCGGTCCGGCGGTCCGCGAGGCCCATGTCGAGGTGCTGCGGGGGAGAGGCGGGGAACGAAAGGGGACCGAGGGGGAGCGCGAGGGGCGGCGGCGGGACGTGGCGGGCGACCACCAGGCCGTGGGCGCCGGTCACTTGGGCGGTGCCGTCGAGGAAGCCGAAACGCCGGGCCCGCACGAGGGCGGTGCCGCGCCGGACGCCCGGCAGCCCCCGCGGCCCGCGCAACTCCCGGCGCCTCCGGCGCACTTCACCGGCCGCGTCGAGGTCCGCCGCGAGCTGCGGCGCGCGCTCACCGAGCCGCCCGCCCCGGCTCCGGCCGTCGCCGTGATCAGCGGTATGGCGGGCGTCGGCAAGAGCGCGCTCGCCCTGGCGGTCGCCCATGAGCTGCGGGAACGTTTCCCCGATGGGCAGCTGTACGTCAATCTGCACGGCGTCACCCCCGGCATGGCCCCGCTCAGCTCCGTCCATGCGCTGGCCGCGCTGCTCCGCGACCTGGGCGCCGAGCCCCGCAGCATCCCCGAACACCCGGACGCGGCCGCCGCGTTGCTCCGCTCGCTGCTCGCCCCTGCCCGCGTTCTGCTGGTGCTGGACGACGCGGCGAACGCGGCCCAGGTGCGGCCCCTGCTGCCGGCCGGGCCCGGCTGCGCGGTGATCGTCACCAGTCGCTCGCCGCTGACCGCGCTCGACGGCGCCCGGCGCTTCCCGCTCGCCCCGCTGACCGGCGAGGACAGCGCGGCGCTGCTGCGCGCCGTGAGCGGCCGCGAGGGACTGGATGCCGGTCACCCGCTGGTCGAGCTGACCGGCCGGCTCCCGCTGGCGCTGCGCGTCGTGGCCGCCCGGCTCGCCGCCCGCCGCGCCCTGACCCCGGATGTGCTGGCGGGCCAACTCGCCGAGACGGGCGGCCGGTTGCGCCATCTCGAGTACGACGACCTGAGCGTCCGGCGTTCCCTGGCCGTCGCTCACGACGCGCTCGCCGCCGCCGAGCGCGAGGAGGACCGGGACGCGGCCCTCGCGCTGCGCCGCATCGGCGCGCTGGACCTGCCGACCTACGGCGCACCGCTGATCGCCCGCCTCACCGGCACCGACGCGCGGCGCGCCGAGGCGGCCCTGGACCGCCTGGTCGACGTCGCCCTCCTGGAGGAGACCGCCTACGGCCGTTACGCCCCGCACGACCTGGTCCGCGACTTCGCCCGTGAACTGGCGGACACGGGGAAGGACACCGGCGTGGGAGCGCCGAGCGGCCTTCCGGACACGGACAGCGAGCGGAGCCCGGGCACGCGGGGCGAGGCCGGCCGTCGGACCGACCTCGCCGCCGTACGCGCCCCCGACCTGATCGCCCTGCGCTGGTACGCCGCCGTGGCCGAACGGCTGCTGGAGGCGATCGCGGAGCCCGGGATCGACCAGGAGGACCGGCGCCGGCCCACCTCGGCGCAGCCGCCGGAGCACGCTTCCGACGTGGCCGCGCTGGCGTCCTTCGAGTCCGCCGAGCAGGCCTTCGGCTGGGGCGAGGTGGAGCTGGAGAACGTCGTCGCCCTGGTGTCACGCAACGCGGGTGTGTCCGACCCGCGCCGGGCCGCGCACCTCTCGACGCTCGCACGGCTGCTCTTCCCCTACGTCCAGCGCGGCGGCCGGGTCGCCGAGATGGAGGTGCTGGGGCGGGCCGCGCTCGGGGCGGCGCGGCGGCTCGGGGACGCGGCGGCCGAGGCGTACGCCCTCGGCGATCTGGCGGCCTTGCACTTCCTGACCGGCCGGCAGAAGGACGCCCTCGCTCTCACCGACCGGTCCCTGGAGATCTGGCGCCGGCTCGGTGTCGTCTCCCGGATCCGGCGCTGCCTGAACAACCGGGGCCTGCTGCTGGAGGGGCTCGGGCGGTTCGCGGAGTCCGGGGAGGCGCTGCGGCAGAGTCTCGCGTACTCGCGGCAGCTGAACGACCCCTACGGAGAGGCCGTCACCCACAGCCATCTCGGCAACCTCTACGAACACACCGACCCGCGTGCCGCCATCGAGCAGCACCGGCGTTCGCTGGCGATCGGGGACGCGATCGGCGCGGTCATCGTGCAGCACTCGGCGCACTGCAACATCGGCTACGCCCATCTCACCCTCGGCGAACCGGCAGCCGCGGCGGAGCATTTCGAGGAGAGCCTGCGCATCCTCGGCGGGCACGGCGACTGGCACGGGGAGTCCCAGACCCGGCTCGGCCTGGTCCGCGCGCTGCGGCAGCTGGGGGAGACCGAACGGGCGGGTCGCGAGTGCACCGAGCTGCTGCGCCGGGCCGACGCTCGCGCCGACCGCTACATGGGCGGCCTGGCCCGGCACCAGCACGGGCTGCTGCTGAGCGCGCGCGGGCGGCGGGCGGAGGCGCGCGACGCCTGGCGCGCGGCACTCGCGGCGCTGGACGGGACCGACGAGCAGGCGGTCGTGGCGGAACTGCGGGAGCTTCTGGCGGAGTGAGCGAACGGCTGCCGAACAGCTCGCACGCAGTGGCCCAAGGCTTGGGGTGCAGCTCGCGCGGAGTGGCCGGCAGAGGTGCGAGCAGCGCTTGCGAAGTGGCCGAAGTGCACCCGCGCGGCGCTCACTTGGCGTCGGCATAGCACTCCACCACCGCCGTGGTGAACGGGAACCGCACCGGTGTCTCGCCGAAGGCCAGCCGGCCAGCGAGGTCGGCGGACGCGCGGATGGCCTGGACGACCGCGTCGGCCTCCTCGGCGGGGCAGTGCACGATCACCTCGTCGTGCTGGAAGAAGACCAGCTCCGCCTTGAGGTCCGCGCAGGCCCGGCGGAGCCCGGCGAGCATCAGCAGGGCCCAGTCGGCGGCGCTGCCCTGGACGACGAAGTTGCGCGCGAAGCGGCCCCGCGCCCGGGAGTTGCTGGAGGCGTAGCCGGGGACCCAGGCGGTCTGGCCGTCCGTCTGCGTCTCGGCGTCGTCGTCCCCGACGGGGATGCCCGCCTCGTCTGCCGCGTCCTCGCCGGATCCGGCGGCCGGCGGACAGGTCCGGCCCAGCCAGGTGCGCACGAGCCGGCCCTCCTCGCCCGCGCGTGCCGCCTCGTCGACGTAGGCGACGGCCTTGGGGAAGCGGCGACGCAGCGCGGCCAGGTTCTTCAGGCCGTCACCCGAGGTCTGGCCGTAGATCGCGCCCAGGACGGCGACCTTGGCCTGGTCGCGGTCGCCGGAGAAGGCGCGGTCGGACACGGACTGGTAGAGGTCGCTCGCGCGGCCGGCGACCTCCATCAGCCCGGGGTCGCGGGAGATGGCGGCGAGCACGCGCGGCTCCATCTGGTCGGCGTCGGCCACCACCAGCCGCCAGCCGGGGTCGGCGACCACGGCCCGGCGGATCACCTTGGGGATCTGCAGTCCGCCGCCGCCGTTGGTCACCCAGCGGCCGGTGACCGTGCCGCCGGCGAGGAACTCTGGGCGGAAACGGCCGTCGCGCACCCAGTCCTGCAGCCAGGACCAGCCGTGTGCCACCCAGATGCGGTACAGCTTCTTGTACTCCAGCAGGGGTTCGACGGCGGGATGGTCGACGGACCGGATCTCCCAGCGGCGGGTGGACTTCACCTTGATCCCGGCCTGCGCGAAGGCCTTGATCACGTCGGCGGGCAGGTCGGGGCGGACCCGGCGGCCGAAGGCGGCGGAGACCTCGTCGGCCAGCTCGGCCAGGCGGCGCGGTTCACCGCCGCCCGCGTACCGCTCGCCCAGCAGGTCGTGCAGCAGGCGGCGGTGGACCTCGGCGCTCCACGGCAGGCCCGCGTGGTTCATCTCGGCGGCCACCAGCATGCCGGCCGACTCGGCGGCCGTCAGCAGCCGCATCTGGTCCGGGAGGGCGGTCCGCTGGTGCCGCCGGAGCTGCTCGGCGTAGACCGCGAGGAGGTCGGTCATGGGCAGGTGGCTGCCCGTGGGCTCGAACAGCGGGGACTGGGCGCCCGGTTCGGCCGAGCGCTGGGGCGGGTCGGGCGGTACGGGGCCGCCCCGGAGGCGGGCCAGGGCGGCGGCGGCCGAGCGTGGCTCGCCGTACCGGCCCTCGTGGCCCAGCAGGAGTGTCTCGGCGTCCTCGATGTCGTAGCACCGCTCCACTCGCACCCCCGTGGCGAGCAGACGCGGGTAGACCTCAGGGGTGGACCGCCACACCCAGCGCGTCACCTCCGGGCGGCTCCGCACCGCCCCGGCGAGATCGCTCTCCCGCCGCACCGGCCCGGCGGGCAGCCCGTCCGGGCCGAGGGGGGCGATGTCCACGCCTGAGTCCTCGGCCGGTGCGAGCGCCCACCGGTCGGTCATGACTGGAGTGTGGCAGCCGGGTCTGACAATCGCTGTGACCTGCTGTTCAGTCCTGCGATGCGGTGGTGTCGCCCGCCCCGGCCGCCGGGAACTTCTGCTCCGCCAGCAGCGACAGCGCCCTGGCGATGTACGCCTCCGTCGCGGACTTGGTGATGCCGAGGCCGCTGAGGACGCCCTGGCCGTTCTCCTGCTCCAGGAGCGCCAGCAGGATGTGCTCGGTGCCGATGTAGTTGTGGCCGAGCCGCAGGGCCTCGCGGAAGGTGAGTTCCAGGGCCTTCTTGGCGTCGGGGCCGTAGGGGACGAGGTCCGGGACCTCGTCCGCGGCGGGCGGGAGCGCGGCGGACGCGGCCTGTCGTACCGCGTCCAGCAGGACGCCCTGCTCGATGATCGCCTTGGCCCCGATGCCCTCGGGCTCGGCCAGCAGCCCGAGGACCAGGTGCTCGGGGCGGCCCTCCGGGTTGCGGGCGGCCACCGCCTCGTTGTGCGCGGCCATGACCACGTTCCGCGCGCGCGGGGTGTAGCGGCTGAAGTCGCCGGCGTCGAGGCCGCCGGACTCCTTCGACACGAAGCGCTTCTGCGCCGCCTGCCGGGTCACGCCCATGCTCCGGCCGATCTCGGTCCAGGAGGCGCCCGAGCGCCGTGCCTGGTCGACGAAGTGGCCGATCAGGTGGTCGGCCACGTCACCGAGGTGGTCGGCGGCGATCACCGCGTCCTGGAGCTGTTCGAGGGGCTCGTTGTGGGCCTTCTTGATGGCCTCGATGAGGTCGTCGAGGCGTACGGATGCCGTGATGTTCGGGTTGGTCGCCATGCGTCAACCGTAGGTTGCGCCCCGAGGCGTGTCAACCGATAGTTGACAGCCCAGTTCTCCTACTCGGTCACTTCGGTGCGACCGCCAGACGTACCGCGAGCCCGGCGAAGACCGTCCCGCTGAAGTAGTCCAGGCCCCGGGCGACCCGCCGGCTGCGCCGCAGCAGCGAGGCGAGCTTCCCGGAGAGCAGCCCGACCGAGCCGTCCACCACCACGCCCATCGCCGTGATCGTGAAGCCCAGGACGAGGAACTGCTCGCGCATGTGGCCCAGGCCGGGGTTCACGAACTGCGGCAGGAAGGAGACGTTGAAGAGGATCACCTTCGGGTTGAGGAGATTGGTGACGGCGCCCCGCCAGAACGCCCGCCGGCGCCCCTTCCCCGGTGCCGCCTCGGCCTCGATCGGGCCGCCGTCGCCCCGGAACGCCCTGACCGCGAGGAACAGCAGGTAGGCCGCGCCCGCCCAGTGGAGTGCTTCGTAGAGCGTCGGCAGGGTCAGGAACAGGGCTGACAGGCCGAGCGCCGCGGCGACCGTGTGCACCAGCATGGCGCAGGCGACCCCGAGGGCGGCCGCGACCCCCGTCAGGGGGCCGCCCCGGCCGCCCACCGCCACGATGAACATCATGTCGGGGCCGGGAGTGACGCAGAGTGCGAAAGCGGCGATCAGGAACGCCGCGTAGAGAGACGTGTCCACCATGCCGCCATGCTTCGCCCGCTCCCACGCTCGCGTGGCGAATTCCAGGGACTGGGACGGTATGGCGGCCAATCGGTCGGCGGGTCGGCGGCGTTGAGGTTCGGGACCCTCGGCGGGCAGGCTCTCCGGTCCTGTTGACCAGGGCCGCCACCCCTCCCGCCATCCGGGGGGCCCTTCATCCACAGCCTGTGGACAAAGCTCGGTCCGCTGTCGGTGGGGCATGGCACGATCGACGATGTGACCAGCACAGCCAGCACGGTCGAGAGGGCCTTCAGGGCCGCCCTCTACGACGACACCGACACCGGCCTCGACACGGGCGCCTCCCTGCTCGCCGCCGATCCCGCCGCGGACGCCGAACTCGCGCGGCGGGGCGAGGAGTTCGTGGCGACGGCCTGGCAGCGCGGCTGGCAGCCCGCCGATGTCGTACGGCTGGTGCGGCGCGAGCTGGAGGACGCGCATGTGCGCCTGGCCACCGCCCTGATCCGCGCCCAGGCGGGGCGGGACCGCCCGCGCGGGCGCCGCTGGGCCGCCCAGTTGGCGGAGCTGCCCGCGGCGCCCGGCCGCGAGGCCGACCGCTTCGCGCAGGCCACGACCGCGCTGGAGCTGTACCGCCTGCTGCTGCGCCTGCCCGCCCTGGAGCCCTTGGAGGAGGAGCGCCGGCGCGCCCCCGGCCCGGCCGCCTCCCGCATGCTCGCCCGGATCCGCGCGCTGCTCGCCAAGGCCGAGGCGACCGGGTATCCGGAGGAGGCGGAGGCGCTCAGTGCCAAGGCACAGGAGCTGATGGCGCGGCACAGCGTCGACGAGGCGCTGCTCGCCGCCGAGGCGCCCGCGCCGGACGCGCCCGGCGCGTGCCGGATCGGGGTCGAGCCGCCGTACGAACAGGCCAAGGCCGTGCTGCTCGACGCCGTGGCCGGCGCGAACCACTGTCGCGCGGTGTGGAACGAACCGCTCGGTTTCTCCACGGTCGTCGGCTTCGAGGCGGACCTGGAGGCGGTCGAGCTGCTCTACACCTCGCTGCTGGTGCAGGCCACACACGCGATGACCAAGGCGGAGGCCGCGCAGAGAGCCGGCGGGCGGAAGCGGACCAAGACCTTCCGGCAGTCGTTCCTGGCCGCCTACGCCCACCGCGTCGGCGACCGGCTCGCGGCCGCCGCCGAGACCCAGGTCAGCCAGGACCTGCTGCCGGTTCTCGCCACCAGGGAGATAGCCGTCACCGACCGCCTGGAGCGCATGTTCCCCGAGACCACGACCACTCGCCTGCGCGGCGTGAGCGACGCGGCCGGCTGGACGGAGGGCGCAAGAGCCGCAGACCAGGCCCAGGTCAGACACCGCCCCAGACTGGAGTGAGCCCGGCCCAGGCGGAGAGAGTCCACCGACACCGGACATCGGCCCGCCCGAAGCCGACGAGAGCCCGCGGGGTCGGCCCGCCCGAGGCCGACGGTGAGTTCACTCCAAGCTGGAACCGGCCGGCCTGAAGCCGACGGCCGGAGCCGGCCCGCTCGAAGCCGACGTCAGCCCGCCCGGGCTGGACTCAGCCTGCCCGAAGCGGGGTCGGCCCGCCCGAGGCCGGCGGTGAGTTCACTCCAAGCTGGAACCGGCCGGCCTGAAGCCGACGGCCGGAGCCGGCCCGCTCGAAGCCGACGTCAGCCCGCCCCGGCTCGACCCAGTCAGCCCGAGGCTGGAACCAGCCCGTTTGAAGCCGATGTCAGCCCGCCCGGGCTGGAGGCAGCCCGCCCGGAGCCCGTCCGGACCCTCCTCAGCCCGGCCCAACCCTCCCCAACCCGTCGAGCCGCTCAGTCGCCCACCTGCTGGAAGGCCGTCACGGAGGCGTTCGGGGCGGTGTCCGCGGGCTGGGTGGCGACGGGGCCGTAGGACCAGGGGAAGCCTCGGGAGGCGGTGGTGCCGGGCAGGGTGATCTTCACGGTCTTGGGGTCCAGCGCGGCCTTGTCGCCCGTCTTGCCGCGCACGTAGGCGATGGTGAAGGACGCCGAGTCACCCTTGGCGAGCTTCAGCTTCTGGGCCTTGGCGCCCTTGAGGGCGGGCACCTTGACCTCGGTGCTGCCGGCGCTCAGAGCGACACCCGCGAAGTCGTCCAGGGTGCAGGGCTTGCTCTGGTTGGTGATGCTGACCGGAATCTCGCCCGTGTCGCCTGCCTTCGGCGCCACGCTCGCGGACCCGATCTGCACGGAGACCCCGCCGATCTCGCAGGCCGAGCTGTTCTTGCCGCTGCCCTTGCTCCCGCCGCCGTTGCAGGCGGTGAGCAGGAGGGCGGCGGCGAGGGCCGTGACGGTGAGCGGAATGGCGCGCATGAGCAGGTCCCATCGAGGTCGTGACGGTGCCCCTGCATCATGGCGCCTGCGCCTGGACCGGGTCCGCCCACCCCCGGTGGAATCACCGCTTCAGGTGGCACTCCTCACCGGACTCACACCTGACGCCGCTTCAACGCTTCAACTTGGTCGGCAGCGCCGAAGGCAGCTTGCCGCCATCCGCCTTGGTGTACGTCTCCTTGCCGGTCCTGCCCGACCAACTCACCGTCAGGCCCTTGGCGTCCACCGAGTCGACCATGCCGGTGACCCGGTCCTTGTTGCCGTCGGGGCAGGTCAGATGGATCATCTGCATCCCGGACTCCTCGCCCGCGGCGCCCTGGCACCAGGCCTTCCGGCCGGTCACGAAGAGCCCGGCCTTCTTGCCGGTGATCACCAGGGCCACGATCTTGCCGCCGCTCGTGGTGATCCAGCTGCCCTGGAGCTTGCCGGAAGCTCCCTTCGCGGCGTCCGAGCCCGAAGGGGAGGCCGACGCGCTGGTCGCGCTCGGCGTCGAGGAGGAGGCGGTCTTGTCGCCGTCGCCCCCGCCCCCGCTGCACGCGGTCAGCGCGGCCAGCGCGCCCACCAGGCCCGCGGCCACGGCCGCGGTCCGCACCCTTGCCCTCGCAGCACTCGCAGCACTCGCAGAAGTCACCGGAAAGCTCCCAAGCTCGTAGCGGCCGGCCGTCCTCGGCCGGACGGCCCGCAGCAAGCTACCAGCAGTGACCATGGGCACTTCCGGACGCCGGGCGGGAATCCGTTGTGAACGCGCTCGCGCGGCGTCACCCCGTACTGCCGGCGCCGGCCGAGATGCATGGGTAGGCGATTCCCTACGCTTGACTCGTAGGGAATCGCCTACCTATCGTCGTGCCCATGAACATCACTCACGCCTCCTTCGTCACCCTGCCCGTCACCGACCAGGACCGCGCCCTGCGCTTCTACCGAGACGTTCTCGGCTTCGAGGTCACCGCCGATCTGCAGATGCCGCCCGGGCGCTGGCTCCAGGTCGCGCCGAAGGGCGCGCAGACCGTCTTCACGCTCTCCGGGCCGGACATGGGCGGTTTCGAGCCCGGCTCGGCACGGGGGATCATGTTGGTGACGACCGATGTCGACGCCGACTGCGCGCGGCTCGCCGAGGCGGGCACCGAGGTGCGGGGTCCGGAGGAGTACCCCTGGGGGCGCATGGCGTCCTTCACGGACCCCGACGGCAACGGTCTGATGCTGCTGACGGAGAAGGAAGGCTTCTGAGCGCGCCATGAGCACTGGGACCGGGACGGGTACCGCCGCCGAGGACCGCGTCTTCGCCGCGCTCGCCAACGTCACCCGCCGCGAGGTGCTGCGGCTCCTGCGCGAGCGCGGACCACAGCCCGTCCAGGCCCTGGCCGACCACTTCGACATGCGCCGCCCGAGCCTCTCGGAACACCTCAAGGTGCTCCGGGAGGCCGGCCTCGTCTCCGAACAGCGCTCCGGGCGGCAGCGTATCTACCGCCTGGAGGCCGCCCCGCTCGCCGAGGTGCAGGACTGGCTCCACCCGTACGAGCGGTTCTGGCGTGACCGCCTGAAGGGTCTCGGCGACCTGCTCGACCGTCTGCCCGACGATGACCAGCCATGAGTACCGAACCCGGCAGTGACGCGGACGACCTGACCACCATCCGCGTCGACCAGTTCTTCCCGCACCCGCCCGCCAAGGTCTGGCGCGCCCTCACCGACCCAGCACTGCTCGCCCAATGGCAGATGCCCGGCGCCGAGCGCTTCCGGCTGGAGGTCGGCCACCGGTACCGGATGACCTCCGTCCCGCGTCCCAACGCCCGTTTCTCCGGGGTCGTGGAGGTACGGGTGCTGGCCTACGACATCGAGCGGATGCTGTCCGTCCGCTGGGCCGACGCCGATCCGGCCAATCCCGCGGACTGGACCATCACGTGGACACTGGAACAGGAAGGGCGCGGTACGCGTCTTTTCCTGGTGCACGAAGGTTTCGATCCGGACGATCCGGCTCAGCTGATGGCACGGAAGATCATGGACGGGGGTTGGCGGGGGCATGTCCTGCCTGCTCTGGGGCAGACGCTGGAACGGCTTGGCTGACGCAGGCGTCTCCCCGGTGAGTAAAGCGGACGTCAAACCTGTAACCGCGGGGCCACCCCTTGTGCACGTGCATTTGCTCATGCATCTGCACGTGAACGGGGTTATGATCCGGGTCAGTTGACCACGGCATCTATGGCCATACCAGCCAGTGCACCAGCGGGGAGCGACCTGTGGACCGCGACGTTGACGGCGTGTACGGGGGGTACGACGTGTACAACGGCATTGCTGCCGCGCAGCTGGTCGGAGTGGCCTGGCAGAAGAGCAGGCACAGCAACTCGCAGGGTTCCTGCGTGGAGTTCGCGCGGTTGCCGGGCGGCGACGTCGCCGTACGCAACTCGCGTTTCCCGGACGGTCCGGCGCTCGTGTACACACGCGCGGAGATCGAGGCCATGCTCCTCGGCATCAAGGACGGCGAGTTCGACCACCTGATAGTGAGCTGACGCCCGGCGGCGCGCGGCGGGTCTCCATCGGTGGTCATGGCAACGATGTCAGACCTGGAAAGCCGCGGCGACGCGCGTAGACACCGCGCGTCCGTCGATGTCGTACCGCGTCAGCCGGCCGACTGGAGCCGGAACAGCGCCCAGACCACCTTGCCGTGGAGCGTGCCCGCGAGCGGGTGCCAGCCCCAGCTGTCGGCGAAGGAGTCGACCAGGAACAGCCCGCGCCCGGACTCGGCGGAGAAGTCGTCCGAGTCGCGCGGCGCCGGCGTCTCGTGGCTCGGGTCGCGCACCGCGCACACCAGCCGCTCGGTCCAGCGCATCAGGTGCAGCCGCACGGCCGGGGCGTGTTCGGGGCATGCCACCTCGGACGGCAGGCCGTGGCGCAGGGCGTTGGTGACGAGTTCGGAGACGACGAGGCATATGTCGTCGAAGCGGTCGCCGATGTCCCACTGGTCGAGGGTGCCGCGGGTGAAGCGCCGGGCCTCGCGCACCGCTTCGTAACGGGCGGGCAGGGCGCAGGAGGCGGCATCGGACACGGCCGCGGGATCCAACGGCGGAAGGCCCTGCCGTAACGGCTTGAGCATGGTCGATCCATTCGTCCCCATGCGAGGCACTCCCGGGAATTCGCGGTCGTTGCGATGCAGCGGTGGCGCGGCACCATGGTTTCGGATGCGCAGAGCAGATGCAAGGGCAGATGCACGTGCACGTGACCGAAATGGCCCTTCCCGTACCGCTTCTTGGCCATTTTTTCCGCCATCTTCTCGGCGGTTCCCGCCAGAGGTCCTGACCTCTTCCCGGAACCCGCAGGCGGAAACGGGTTGCCTCTTTCCGTTTCCGTAACCGGACGAGTACTGCTCGGAGTGTTTTAGTGGCAGACTGCGGGCCCTGAGGACGGTTGGGGAGGCTGGCGAAGTGAGCGCGGGAGAGCCCGGATCGGTGGTGCGGCGGATGCTGCTCGGCTCGCAACTCAGGCGACTGCGGGAAGCGCGCGGCATCACGCGTGAGGCGGCGGGGTACTCCATCCGCGCCTCCGAGTCGAAGATCAGCCGGATGGAGCTGGGCCGGGTGAGCTTCAAGACCAGGGACGTGGAAGACCTGCTGACGCTGTACGGCATCACGGAGGAGACGGAGCGCGAATCGCTGCTCTCCCTCGCCCGGGAGGCCAACGTGGCCGGCTGGTGGCACAGTTACACCGACGTCCTGCCCAGCTGGTTCCCCACCTATGTGGGCCTGGAGGGCGCCGCGTCCCTCATCCGCGTCTACGAGGTGCAGTTCGTCCACGGCCTGCTGCAGACCGAGGACTACGCCCGCGCGGTCGTGCGGCGCGGTATGAAGGGCGCGAGCCCGGCCGACGTCGAACGCCGGGTGGCGCTGCGCCTGGAGCGGCAGAAGCACCTGTTCGCGTCCGGCGCCCCCGAGTTCCATTTCGTGCTCGACGAGGCCGCCCTGCGCCGCCCCTACGGTGACCGCGAGGTGATGCGCGGTCAGCTCCAGCACCTTATCGAGGTCTCCGAGCGGCCCAACGTACGGCTGCAGATCATGCCGTTCAGCTTCGGCGGGCACTCCGGCGAGAGCGGCGCCTTCACCATCCTCAGCTTCCCCGACGCCGATCTGTCCGACGTCGTCTACATGGAGCAGCTCACCAGCGCCCTCTACCTGGACAAGCGCGAGGACGTCGCCCAGTACGAGCAGGCGCTGAAGGAACTCCAGCAGGACAGCCCGGGCCCCGACGAGAGCCGGGACCTTCTCCGAGGTCTGCTCCAACTGTCCTGACTGCGCCTTCAACTCGCTTTGAACGCAAGTACGATGACGTGCGATCAGACCGTGACCAGGATCTGGCTCCGCTAGTGATTGAGGGATCACATGTCGTCCTACTTCAGCGACCTGGCCCAGCAGTACATCGACGGAGAATGGCGACCGGGCACCGGCTCCTGGGACGTCATCGACTTCAACCCCTACGACGACGAGAAGCTGGCCTCGATCACCGTGGCCACGGTGGACGAGGTCGACCAGGCCTATCGGGCCGCCGCCCGCGCCCAGAAGAAGTGGGCCGAGACCAATCCCTACGCCCGCCGCGCGGTCTTCGAGCGGGTGCTTCGGCTCATAGAGGACCGTGAGCAGGAGATAGCCGACCTGATCATCGCGGAACTGGGCGGCACGCGCGTGAAGGCCGGTTTCGAGCTGCACCTCGCCAAGGAGTTCCTGCGCGAGTCGATCCACCTGGCGCTGCGCCCCGAAGGCAGGATCCTGCCCTCCCCGGTCGACGGCAAGGAGAACCGCGTCTACCGGGTGCCGGTCGGTGTCGTGGGCGTGATCAGCCCGTTCAACTTCCCCTTCCTGCTGTCGATCAAGTCGGTCGCCCCGGCGCTCGCGCTCGGCAACGCGGTGGTCCTCAAGCCGCACCAGAACACCCCGATCGCCGGCGGCACCCTGATCGCGAAGCTCTTCGAGGAGGCCGGGCTGCCTGGCGGCCTGCTCAACGTCGTCGTCACCGACATTGCCGAGATCGGCGACGCGTTCATCGAGCACCCGGTGCCGAAGATCATCTCCTTCACCGGCTCCGACAAGGTCGGCCGGCACGTGGCCACCGTCTGCGCCGCCAACTTCAAGCGCTCGGTGCTCGAACTGGGCGGCAACAGCGCGCTGGTGGTCCTGGACGACGCCGACATCGACTACGCGGTGGACGCGGCGGTCTTCAGCCGGTTCGTGCACCAGGGCCAGGTCTGCATGGCCGCCAACCGGGTCCTCGTGGACGCGTCCGTCGCCGAGGAGTTCACCGAGAAGTTCGTCGCCAAGGTCAGGACCCTGAAGGTCGGTGACCCGCGCGACCCGCAGACCGTCATCGGCCCGGTGATCAACTCCCAGCAGGCGAACGCGGTCTCCGGCACCGTCGAGCAGGCGCTCGCCGAGGGCGCCACCGCACTGGTGCGGGGCGGCACGTCCGGCAACCTGGTCGAGCCCAGCGTGCTCACCGACGTCCCCGCCGACTCCGGGCTGCTCCAGCAGGAGGTGTTCGGCCCGGTCGTCTTCCTCATCCCGTTCGACGGCGAGGAGGAGGCGCTGCGCATCGTCAACGACACGCCGTACGGCCTCAGCGGTGCCGTCCACACGGGCGACATCGAGCGGGGTGTGGCCTTCGCCAAGCAGGTCGACACCGGCATGTTCCATGTGAACGACGGCACGGTCCACGACGAGCCGATCGTGCCGTTCGGCGGCGAGAAGCACTCCGGCATCGGCCGCCTGAACGGCGAGACGACGCTGGAGTCCTTCACGACCGTCAAGTGGATCTCGGTGCAGCACGGCCGCAGCGGATTCCCCTTCTAGCCCGCTTCTTCCGGCTCACGGGCCATTGCGGACACGAGCTGACCGCAATGGCCCGTAGCGTCGTCGGTGTCAGGGGGCGAACGGCCCCGACGACGGTGAAGAGAGGCGGTCGGCCATGGTCCAGCACGTACCGGCGGAGGCGCAGGGCGACGAGCGCGGGGCGCTGCTCGCGTTCATCGAGGAGCAGCGCGGCGGGATCCGCCGGGCCCTGCTCGGACTGACCGAGGAGCAGGCGCGCTCTTGTCCCAGCGCCAGCGAGCTGTCGCTCGGCGGCCTGCTCAAGCATGTCGCCGAGGTCGAGCAGATCTGGATCGCACGGGCCAGGCATGAGCCCCCGGCCGTCAAGCGCGACGAGTCGAACTGGCACGAGAGCTTCCAGCTGGTCGGCGAGGAGACGGTCGCCTCGCAGCTGGCGTACTGGGAGCAGGTCGCCGCCGAGACGGAGAGGTTCATCCGGTCCGCGCCGAGCCTGGACGACACCTTCCCGCTGCCGCCGGACCCCTGGTTCCCGCCGGAGGGCCGGGTCAGCCTGCGCTGGGTGTGTCTGCACCTGATCCGCGAGACGGCGCGGCACGCGGGCCATGCCGACATCATCCGCGAGTCCCTGGACGGCAGGACGGCCTTCGAGCTGGTGGCGCAGCAGCAGGGCGGCTCCTGGGGCTGATCGGGGGCGGGCGGCCGTACGGCCATAGCCTGGACCTCATGTCAGCTATCCGTCTCCTCGTGCTGGGCGCGGTCCGCCGGCACGGACGGGCCCATGGCTACCAGGTGCGCGGCGATCTGGAGTACTGGGGCGCGCACGAGTGGTCCAACGCCAAGCCGGGCTCGATCTACCACGCCCTGAAGCAGATGGCCAAGCAGGGGCTGCTGCACGCGCACGAGATCGCACCGTCGACGGCCGGCGGCCCGCCGCGCGTCGAGTACGAGATCACCGACCGGGGCGCCGAGGAGTACCTGCGGCTCCTGCGGGACGCCCTGGTCGCGCGCGACCGCAGCATCGACAAGCTCTCCGCGGCGATCGGCTTCATGGTCGACCTGGAGCGGGCGGAGGTGGTGTCGCTGCTGCGGGAGCGCCTGCGCGCGCTGGCCGAGTGGCGCGACTCCGTCACCGGGCACTATGTGCCCGAGGCCGGCCCCGAACAGCTCGGACACATCGGCGAGATCATGAAGATGTGGATGCACGCGGCCGACGGCGAGGCCGAGAGGACCCGGGGCCTGATAGGGCGCATCGAGGCGGGCGCGTACACGTTCGCGGGCGAGGGCGAACCGTTCGAGGGCATCCTCACCGAGGGACAGGAGAACCCGTACGCGACGGGGGAGCGGCACCCGGAGGACGACCACTGACCCACTGCCGCCCTCCACGACGGCTGAGCAACTGCTGCTCTCGCGATGGCTGGTCGGCCGCCGTACCGCGATGGCGGGTCGGCTGCCGCCCCCAAGGCCGCTGACCGGCTGCCATCCCCCCACGCCCGCAAGCAACTCCCCCTCATCGGCGCCGAGCTCAGCCGCCGTTCGGCCTGTCGCGTCCCCGTACTCCGAAGAGCAGTTGGAGCGCCACCTCCCGGTAGTGCCGTACGTGCCGCAGGGACAGTTCGCCCGCCGCGTCCACGGCACCGCCCGCGATGGCCTCGTACAGCTCCCGGTGCTCGTCCCACAGCGGACCCGGGTCGTCGATCTGCTGGAACAGCCGGCGCAGTCGGCCCTCCAGAGATGCCAGGGTCGAGCTGAGCAGCTCGTTGTCCGCCAGTTCCACGATGTGGTGGTGGAAGGCGGCGTTGGCGCGTGAGACGCGGTCGGGTCGTCCGGAGAGGGTGGCGCGCCGCGCGGTCTCCAGCTTCTTCTCCAGCTCGCGCAGTCGGGAGCCGTCCGCGCGTTCCGCGGCGCGCCGCACGTCTGACGTCCGGTGGCGCCCGGGCAGGAGGCGGCGGTCAGTGGTGGAACCCCGTCGCCGCCTCCTTGTCCCGGGTCAGCGGATGCGGCTGCCGGCGCAGTTCGGGCAGCAGACGGGTCAGGTCGGCCAGGAACAGATCGGCCAGGTCGTGGGAGAAGCCGTTGCGGCACACGACCCGCAGCACCGAGAGGTCCTCCCGGTTCGCCGGGAAGGTGTACGCGGGCACCAGCCAGCCGCTCTCGCGCAGCCGCCGGGAGACGTCGAAGACGTCGTACGACGTCACCTCCGGGACCGTGGTGAAGGCGAAGACCGGCAACTGGTCGCCCCGGGTCAGCAGCCGGAAGTCGCCCAGCTCCGCGATCCGCCCGGCGAGCGAGGTCGCCACGTCCCGCGTCGACTGCTGCACCGCGCGGTATCCCTCGCGGCCCAGCCGCAGGAAGTTGTAGTACTGCGCGACCACCTGGGCGCCGGGCCGGGAGAAGTTGAGCGCGAAGGTCGGCATGTCGCCGCCCAGGTAGTTGACCCGGAAGACCAGCTCCTCGGGCAGCGCCTCGCTGTCCCGCCACAGCGCCCAGCCGACGCCCGGATACACCAGTCCGTACTTGTGCCCCGAGGTGTTGATCGAGGCCACGCGCGGCAGCCGGAAGTCCCACACCAGGTCCGGGTCCAGGAAGGGCGCCACCATGCCGCCGGACGCGCCGTCCACGTGCACCGGGACGTCCTGCCCGGTGCGCTCCTGGAGGGCGTCCAGGGCGGCGCACAGCTCCGCGATCGGCTCGTAGGAGCCGTCGAAGGTCGAGCCGAGGATGCCGACGACCCCGATGGTGTTCTCGTCGCACAGTTCGGCGGCGGCCTGCGGGTCCAGATGGAAGCGGTCGCCCTCCATGGGCACCAGCCGGGCCTCCACCTCCCAGAAGTTGCAGAACTTCTCCCAGCAGACCTGGACGTTGATGCCCATGACCAGGTTGGGGCGGGCGCCCGGGTAACGGTCGGCGTTGCGCCCCGCCCACCGCCGCTTGAGGGCCATCCCGGCGAGCATGCAGGCCTCGCTCGACCCGGTCGTCGAACACCCCACCGCCGCCGACGGGTCCGGCGCGTTCCACAGGTCGGCGAGCATCGCCACACAGCGCCGCTCCAGCTCGGCGGTGCGCGGGTACTCGTCCTTGTCGATCATGTTCTTGTCCCGGCACTCCGCCATCAGCACCCCGGCCTGCGGCTCCATCCAGGTGGTGACGAACGTGGCCAGGTTCAGCCGGGAGTTGCCGTCCAGCATCAGCTCGTCGTGCACCAGCTGGTACGCCGTGGACGGGGCCAGCGGCGCGTCCGGGAGGCGGTGCGTGGGCGGGGCCTCGGTCATGCCGCCGACCGGATTGGCCTCCCCGTAGAACGGGTTGACGGAAATCTTCCGCTCTTCGTGTTTCGCGGGACCTTTGTGCAGGGCCATGAACGTGCCTCCAGGGATTCCAGAAAAGGGTTCTCAGCGGATCGGGGTGCCGTCCTCGCCCAACTGCATCTGCGGGCGCCCCGTCACCAGCAGCCAGGTCGGCAGCGACGCGATGCACAGCACGGCGATGATGGTGGGCGAGGCGACCAGCACGGCAGCGGTGAACAGGCTCACCCAGCCCTGCCGGGTGATCGCCAGGAGCATGCCCAGGACACCGGTGGCCACGCCCAGCGCCGGATGCACGGCCGGGACCAGCGCGTGGGCGCACAGCCCCAGGGCCGCGCCGACGAAGACGGACGGGAAGATGCGGCCGCCGCGGAAACCGCAGGCCGCGGCGACGAGCAGCGCGGTCAGCTTCACCACCGCCATCCCGGCGAACTGCCCAGCCGTCCAGCCGTCCGGGTGCCGGGCCAGCTCCCCGACCTCCGACAGCCCCTTGAAGAGCGTCAGATGGCCGCCCAGGGCTCCCAGAGCGCCCAGTACGACCCCGCCGGCCGGAAGCATCAGCATCGGGTGCCGCAGCCGCCGGAAGGCCGCGTGGACGAACGGGAAGGCGTAGACGGCGCCCATGCCGAGCAGCGCGGCCGCCGGGGCGATCACGAGCGCCGCCAGAATGTCCTTCGGGTCCGGGTGGCCCATGGGCGGCAGCCCCAGATCGAAGGTCGGATGCGCCACCAGGTTGGTCGTGACGGCCCCGCACGCGCCGGCGGTCAGCGGCGCGAACAGGTTGTCCCACAGTCGCCCCCGCATCGGACGCCCGGCCAGCGCCTCGGAGATCACCAGCGCCGCCGCCACCGGCGTGCCGAACAGCGCGCCGATCGTCGCCGACTCCGCCAGCACCGGCCACAGGGTGCCCGGCGCCCGGGGCGCCAGGCGCGCGCCGAGCAGGACCGCGATGCCCACGTTCACGGCGATGATCGGGTTCTCCGGGCCGAGGCTCGGGCCGCCGGCCAGCATCAGCCCGCTCGCCAGCACCAGTCCCGGCAGCACGACCGGCGGCATCACCGGGGCGTTCAGGCCGAGGGTGGCCGGGTCGGGACCGGCATGCCCGGGCACCTTCCACACCACGAGGCCGACCGCGAGGCCCGTGGCGGTCAGCATCACGAACATCCACAGGACCGAGTAGCGGCCCACCCCGAGCGCGTCCGGCAGCGGCCCCCACAGCACGTGCTGGAGCTGCTCCGCCGCCGTGCTCACCCCGACGAACACCAGGCTCGCCACCACGCCGACGGCCACGGCGGGCAGGATGAACGGCAGCAGGGCCCGCGCCGGCGCCGTAGGGGCGGTCGGGGGCGCCTGCAGCGCGTCGGTTTCCTGGGCCACGGGCTCACCATAAGCGGACAAAAAGCACACAACATCCTGAATGTCCCGAACGGAAACCGGCTTGCACCTCACGCGACGTGAGGCCTCAGCGTGGAGGGCGTACCGACGACAAGGAGCGGAAAGTGAGCTACTCCGTGGGACAGGTCGCGGGGTTCGCCGGGGTCACGGTGCGCACCCTGCACCACTACGACGAGATCGGCCTGCTCGTGCCCGGCGCGCGCACCCATGCCGGGCACCGGCGCTACACCGACGCCGACCTCGACCGGCTCCAGCAGATCCTGTTCTACCGGGAGCTCGGCTTCCCGCTCGACGAGGTCGCGGCCCTGCTCGACGACCCGGACGCGGACCCGCGCGCACACCTGCGCCGCCAGCACGAACTGCTGACCGCCCGGATCGAGAAGCTGCAGAAGATGGCCGCGGCCGTGGAGCACGCCATGGAGGCACGCAAGATGGGCATCAACCTCACGCCTGAGGAGCGGTTCGAGGTGTTCGGGGACAAGGACCCCTTCAACGAGGAGTACACCGAGGAGGCGGAGCAGCGCTGGGGCGACACCGAGGCCTGGGCCGAGTCCCAGCGCCGCGCCGCGCGCTACACCAAGGAGGACTGGAAGCGGATCAAGGCCGAGGTCGACGACTGGCAGGAGCGGTACGCCGCCCTGGTGGCCGCGGGCGAGCCGCCGTCCGGTGAGGCGGCCATGGACATGGCGGAGGAACACCGGCAGCACATGACCAGGTGGTTCTTCGAGGTCCCGTACGAGATGCACCGGTGCTTCGGGCAGATGTACGTCTCCGACGAGCGCTTCAAGGCCTACTACGACTCCATGGGGCCCGGTGTCGCCGAGCACCTGCGCGACGCGATCCTCGCCAACGCCGACCGTCAGACCTGCTGAGCGCTCCCGGCCCGGGAGTGCGCGGGGTTCACTCCCGGGCCAGGACCACCGCCGTGCCGTAGGCGCACACCTCGGTGCCCACGTCCGCGGCCTCGGTCACGTCGAACCGGAACGCCAGCACCGCGTTGGCGCCACGCGCGCGTGCCTGCTCCACCAGGCGCTCCATGGCCTGGTTGCGGGTCTGCACGAGCGTCTTGGTGAGCCCCTTCAGCTCGCCGCCGATCATCGACTTCAGGCCGGCGCCGATCTGGCTGCCGAGGTGGCGGGAGCGCACGGTGAGTCCGAAGACCTCGCCGATCACTTCCTGCACCCGGTATCCGGGCACGTCGTTGGTGGTCACGACCAGCACGTCCGGCTGGGGCCCCTGGCCGCCGCCGTAGTCATCGAGTCCCATGAGTCACACCTTTCTCCCAGTCATCCCACAGTGCATCCTGGAGACACCGGTGGAACCTGGGGCGGTCACATCACGTTGATAGCTTTGTGCGGCCTTCGCTCGAAGACCAACCCCCGTAGCCGCCTTCACCCCTTCAGGAGCCCGGACCCGTGATGACACTCGCCCTCGGCCCGAGCTGGCTGGATCCCAACTATCTGCTCGACACCTACGGCATCTGGGGTCTGCTGCTCGTCGTCTTCGCCGAGTCCGGCCTGCTCATCGGCTTCTTCCTGCCGGGTGACTCGCTGCTGTTCACCTGCGGCCTGCTGATCACCTCGCATCAGATGCACTTCCCGCTGTGGGGCGCGATCGGCCTGATCTGCCTCGCCGCGATACTCGGCGACCAGGCGGGCTACATGTTCGGCAAGAAGGTCGGGCCGTCCCTGTTCAACCGCCCCGACTCCCGCCTGTTCAAGCAGGAGAACGTCACCAAGGCGCACGAGTTCTTCGAGAAGTACGGCCCGAAGTCCCTGGTCCTGGCCCGCTTCGTGCCGATCGTGCGGACGTTCACGCCGATCATCGCCGGCGTCAGCGGCATGAGGTACCGCTCGTTCCTGATCTTCAACGTCATCGGCGGCACCCTGTGGGGCGCGGGCGTCACCCTGCTCGGCTCCTGGCTCGGCAACATCGACTTCGTCAAGAACAACGTCGAGGCGATCCTCATCCTGATCGTCCTCGTCTCCGTGGTCCCGATCGCGATCGAGTTCCTGCGGGCCCGCGGCAAGGGGAAGAAGGCAGCCGCGCAGCCGGCACCGGAGGCGTCCCGCCCGGCCCCGGTGGTCATGGACGACGCCACGACCAGGCTCCGTCGCGTCGAGGCGGACCAGCCCTACGGCCGGCCGTACGAGGAGCCGTACCAGCAGCCTCAGCAGCCCCAGCAGCAGGACTGGAACCAGCAGCAGGAGCAGTACTGGAACCAGGGCTACGACCAGCAGTACCCGCAGCAGCATTACCCGCAGCAGCAGTACGACCAGTACCAGTACGACCAGTACCAGTACGACCAGAACGAGTACCCGTACGGCTACCGCAACCACTGAGGGGCGCGGGTAACCGCCCGCCTAGAAACCCCTGGTCCGCTTGGCAGCCCGCCGCTTCCCGGCGGACCCCACCCTCAGGAACAACCGGAAGGTCTCCGACCCCAGATTGACCCCGATGGCGATGGCCATGGCCAGCGACGCCGCGTTGGCCAGCGACACCAGCCCCTTGTTCACCTCGTTCTGGGCCATGTTCAGCAGCCCGAAATACGTGGCGGAGCCAGGCAGCAGCGGTCCGATCGCCGCCGTCGTGTACGGCAGCGCCGAAGCGAATCGATAACGCGACAGCAGCTGCCCGAACAGACCGACCAGCCCCGCGGCCACGGCCGTCGACGCCACCGGCGAGATGTCGGCGACATAGTGCATCGCGCCGTACACCGTCCACGCCACGCCGCCGTTGAGCGTCACCCACAGCACGGTCGACCGCTCCTGCTGGAGCAGCACCGCGAAGGTCAGCGAGAGCAGCATGGAGGCCGCGATCTGGATCAGCGGCCGTTCGTTGATGACGAGCGCCGCGTCCGGGTTGAGCTTGCCGCCGACCTTCACCCCGAAGTACAGGACGACCAGCACGCCGGCGACGATGCCGACGAAGAAGTACAGGACCTCCAGCAGACGGGCCGACGCGGTGATGTAGAAGCCGGTCAGACCGTCCTGGACGCCCGCCACCAGCGCCCGCCCGGGCAGCAGCGCGAACAGTCCACCGGTGACGACGGCGGACGCCTTCACGTCGACGTGCGCCAGCGCGAACGCCACCCCGATGGCCGCGGGCGGCATCGCGGCGACCGTGAACTGGTAGAACTCCGGCAGCCCGCGCCCCGCGCACAGCCAGGCCAGCCGGTCGCCGAGCATCGCGCCCAACGCGGCGGCGACGAACACGATCAGGTCACCGCCGACCAGCACGGAGGCCGCACCCGCCAGCAGCCCGCTGGCCAGGGTCAGCGCCCAGCCCGGGTAGGGGTGCCGGTTGCGGCGGATCTCCGCCAGCCGCCGGTAGGCCTCCTCCAGGGAGACATGGGTCTCCGGGTCGGTCAGATCGTCCACCAGCCGGAACACGGCCGCGAGCCGGGTGTAGTCGGTGCCCCGCCGCCGTACCGTCCGCGAGGCGGTCACCGGGTCCTCCACCAGTGACGGCTGGTGCGAGATCGACAGCAGCGTGAAGGTGACGTTCGGCTCGCAGCGGTCCAGGCCGTAGGAGCGGCACACCGCGAACATCGCGGTCTCCACGTCCTCCGCGCCCTCGCCGCCGGCCAGCAGCAGCTCACCGATACGCAGGGTCAGGTCCAGCACGCGCGGGACGGCCGGGCCCTCCTCCTCCACCCGCTGCACCAGCTCGGGCGCCGGCCGCTCGGCCACCGGCATCCGCAGCATCGTGCGCATCCGGTCCTGCCAGGGCGCGTCCTTGATCAGGCTGACCAGCGGCACCCCGGTGGCCGGGGTGAACGCCGCCAGGGAGTCCTTGGCGTTGTAGGCGCTCGGCGGGCTGAACGCCGACGCCTCCGGCTCGGCACTTGGCGGATGCGGCGTCTCCAGGCCCTTCGGCAGAGCGAACTCGGAGGTGGTCTCCGGCTCACCGCCGCCCTCGGGGACCTCGATACCCGCGGGAATGGCGAACTCGGACGTGATCTCCGGGTCGTACCGCGCCTCGTCCGACCGGGGCTTGCGGTCCTCCGCCTCCGTCACCTCGCACCGCTCCCTGAACGACACCTTCCGTATGGCTCAGTATGCGCACAGGACCCGGACGGGTCGTACGCGCGCGTGGATGGGAACGGGCCGCACGCGTGCGCGTACGGCCCGTCCACGAGAAGGGTGGGGCTCAGTGGCCGCCCTGCTCCTTGAAGCGCTTGTAGGAACGCTCGATCTCCGCCTCGGCGTCCGTACGGCCCACCCAGTTGGCGCCCTCGACGGACTTGCCGGGCTCCAGGTCCTTGTACACCTCGAAGAAGTGCTGGATCTCCAGGCGGTCGAACTCGGACACGTGGTGGATGTCGCGCAGGTGCTCCACACGCGGGTCCGTGGCCGGAACGCACAGCAGCTTGTCGTCGCCGCCCGCCTCGTCCGTCATGCGGAACATGCCGATCGCGCGGCAGCGGATCAGGCAGCCCGGGAAGGTCGGCTCGTCCAGGATGACCAGCGCGTCCAGCGGGTCGCCGTCCTCGCCGAGGGTGTTCTCGACGAAGCCGTAGTCGGTCGGGTAGGCGGTCGAGGTGAAGAGGCGACGGTCCAGGCGGATCCGACCGGTCTCGTGGTCCACCTCGTACTTGTTGCGCGAACCCTTCGGGATCTCGATCGTGACGTCGAACTCCACCGGTGGCTCCTCCATGATCAGCACATAGTTCTGGTGGTTAAGTGTCCCTCACGCAGGTGTGTGATCGCGAAAGGGGCTGGTGGTCGTGCCAGAGCTGAGGCCTTGGCGGGCCGCGAGACCGCAGGTGGAGCGGATCGCGAACGCCGTACGACCGCGTCTGGCGCGGGCCGGGGCGGCCGCGAGGCCGCAGGTCGCACGGTTGACGCGGGCCCTGCGGTCCCGGCCCCTGGCCCTGCCGCGGCCCGTGAAGACCTGGCAGTACACCGCGGGCGCCGCCACCGCCGGCCTGGTGCTGGCCGCCGGTGTGGTGACTGCGGCCGGCCCCTGGGACGCCAACGGTCAGCGTACGGCCGAGCGTGACCGGGCCGCCGCCCTGGAGCGGACAGGTGGCGCAGATCACGGCCGGTCCGGTACGGCTGTCGGGGCGCCCCGGCCCGCACCGAGCGCCGAACCCGTCCTGATGGGCCTGGACGGCTCGACGAGCGCCGTCGACACCAAGAAGGCCCCGCCGGGCGGAAAGGTCCTCTCGGACGTCCTCAAGCCCCTCCTGGACGCCTCCGCGCTGGGCGGCACCCACGCGGCCGCCGTCGTCGACGTCACCACCGGCAGGCGCCTGTACGCCGCCGACGCCGACCAGGCCCTCACCCCCGCCTCCACCACCAAGATCGCCACCGCTGTCGCCGCCCTGTCCGCGCTGGGCCCCGACCACCGCCTCACCACCCGTGCGGCCCTCGAACCCGGCACCGGCGAACTGATCCTGGTCGGCGGCGGCGACCCCACCCTCACCGCCCGCACGCAGGCTGGGGGCACCTCCGGCTCGAGCGAAGCCGGGAGTGGGGGAGGCTGGGCGAGCCTGCGCACACTGGCGGCGGACACCGCGAAGGCCCTGGCCAAGCGCGGCATCCACAAGGTCACGCTCTCCTACGACACGACCCTGTACTCCGGCCCCGCCGTGCACCCCATCGGCGTCAACGACAACCTCGCGCCGGTCAGCGCCCTGAGCGCCGACGAGGGCCGCACCAACGGCTCGACCAGCGGCCCGGCGCCCCGCGTGAGCGACCCGGCGAAGGACGCGGCGAGCAAGTTCGCGGCCTTCCTGAAGAGCGCGGGCATCACCACCACACCACCCGGCCCCTCCAAGGCGAGCACGCGCGCGCAGACCCTCGCCACGGTCTCCTCGCCTCCACTGGCCGACGTGGTCGAGCGCATGCTGACCAACAGCGACAACGACATCGCCGAGGCCCTGGCCCGCCAGACCGCCCTCACCAGCGGCCAGCCCGGCAGCTTCGACGGCGGCGCCAGGGCGATCTCCGCACGGCTGACCAAGCTGGGCCTGCCGATGTCCGGCGCCTCCTTCCACGACGGCAGCGGCCTCGACCGCGACGACCGGCTCACCGCCGACCTCCTCACCGCCCTCCTGGTCACCGCCGGCGACCCCGGCCGCCCCGGCCTGCGCCCCGTCCTCACCGGGCTGCCCGTGGCCGGCTTCACCGGCACCCTGGCCGACCGCTACACCGACAGCGCGGCAGGCGTCGTACGCGCCAAGACCGGCACCCTGACCGGCGTGAACACCCTCGCCGGCACGGTCGTCGACGCCGACGGCCGCCTCCTGGCCTTCGCCTTCATGGCCTCCGGCACGACAGACCCCGTGCAGGCCGAGTCGGCCCTGGACAAGACGGCCACGGCACTGGCCGGGTGCGGCTGCGGATAGCCGCGGCCGGCCGCACCAGGTGCCCGTCCGACGCCCTCAGCCCCCACCGACCCTCATGGCCTGCCCCAAGCGGGAGCGGTCCCGTACGGTTGACGACATGACTGGCTTCGGTGGCACCACATCTCCCGGGATGGTCGACTGGAACCTCGCGGTGGCAACCGCGACACGGCTCGTACGGCCGGGCCCCGACGTCAGCCGCGACGAGGCACGCGCCGTCGTCGCGGAGCTGCGCCGGCACGCCAAGGCCTCGGAGGAACACGTCCGGGGCTTCACTCGTATGGGCACCGACGAGATCCACGACACCCCGGTCCTGGTGGTCGACCGGCCCGGCTGGGTCCGCGCCAACGTGGCCGGTTTCCGCGAGATCCTCCGGCCGCTGCTGGAGAAGATGCAGGAACGGCGCGCCGGCAGCCCCGGCAGCGCGGTCCTCGGCACCGTCGGCGGCAAGGTCACCGGCGTGGAGCTCGGCATGCTGCTGTCGTTCCTGTCCTCCCGCGTCCTCGGCCAGTACGAGACCTTCGCCCCGGCCACCCGCGACCTCCCGGCCGGTGAGAACGGCAGCGGTCGCCTCCTGCTCGTCGCGCCCAACATCGTCCACGTCGAGCGCGAACTCGACGTGCAGCCGCACGACTTCCGCCTGTGGGTGTGCCTGCACGAGGAGACCCACCGCACCCAGTTCACGGCCGTGCCCTGGCTGCGCGACCACCTGGAGGGCGAAATCCAGTCGTTCTTGGCGGAGACCGACGTCGACCCGATGACCTTCCTGGAGCGCGTCAGGGAAGCCGCCCAGTCCCTCGCCGGCGGCCGTCCCGAGGGCGAGGAGGAGGACGGCGGCCGCTCCTTCGTGGACCTGGTGCAGACCCCGGCCCAGCGCGAGATCCTCGCCCGCCTCACCGCCGTCATGTCCCTGCTGGAGGGCCACGCCGACTACGTCATGGATGGCGTCGGCCCCAGTGTCGTAGCGACCGTGGCGGAGATCCGCGAGAAGTTCCAGCAGCGCCGCGCCAAGGGCGCCTCCCGCCTCGACCTCGCCCTGCGCAAACTGCTCGGTCTGGATGCCAAACTCAGGCAGTACCGGGACGGCGAACGGTTCGTGCGGGCCGTCGTCGAGCAGGTCGGCATCGACGGCTTCAACCGCGTGTGGACCTCGCCCAACACCCTGCCCACCAAGGCGGAGATCGCCAAACCGGCGGACTGGGTCGCGCGGGTGCACCGCAAGGCCGAGTCGTGAGCGGCATGGACACGTCGTGAATCGAATCCGGCCGACGGCAGGCGAACGCCTCTCCAATCACCCGTCCGAGGGACCGTGAGCCATGCGTAGGCGTGCAATGCTCGGGGAACCGCCCGCTTCTGTCACCATCTACACACTCTGAGTGACCGGACTCGGGCTCACCCCCCGAAAACTTCATGAAGGGAACCGGACATGGGTCCCCATCCTGCGGTCGCGGCGATACGCCTGGCGGTCCGCCGCGCCCTCCACGACATCCTCAACAACCACCACGCCTCCGGCGGGCCCGGCCGGCAGGCCTTCGGCACGCACCAGGACCGGACGGCCGAGCGGCTCCCCTCCCCGCTCGTGCTGGTCGCCTGCTCCGGCGGCGCCGACTCCATGGCCCTCGCCTCGGCCCTCGCCTTCGAAGCGCCCAAGCTCGGCGTCCGCGCCGGGGGCGTCACCGTCGACCACGGCCTCCAGCCCGGCTCCGACCTCCGGGCCGACGAGGTCGCCCTGCGCCTGCGCGAACTCGGCCTCGACCCGGTCGAGTCCGTCGCCGTGACCGTCGGCCGCGACGGCGGACCCGAAGCCGCCGCCCGCGACGCCCGCTACGCCGCCCTCGACGCCGCCGCCGAACGCCACGGCGCCACCGCGGTCCTGCTCGGCCACACCCGCGACGACCAGGCCGAAACCGTCCTGCTCGGCCTCGCCCGCGGCTCCGGCATCCGCTCCCTGTCCGGCATGGCCGCGGTCTCGGGGACCGGCGGCCGTTACCGGCGCCCCTTCCTGGGACTCGACCGGCAGACCGCCCGCAAGGCCTGCATGGTCCAGTCCCTCCCCGTCTGGGATGATCCGCACAACACCGACCCCGCCTACACCCGCTCCCGGCTGCGGCACGAAGGCCTGCCGGCCCTGGAGAAGGCCCTCGGCAAAGGCGTCGTGGAGGCACTCGCCCGCACCGCCCAGCTCTCCCGCGACGACGCCGACGCCCTCGACGCCTGGGCGAGCCAGGCCGAGTCCTCCGTCCGTGACGCCGCAGGCCTGCTGGAGTGCGCCAAGCTCTACGCGCTCCCGCCCGCCGTACGCCGCCGCATCCTGCGCCGCGCCGCCATCGAGGCGGGTGCCCCGGCCGGTTCGCTGTTCGCCCGTCACATCGAGGAAGTCGACCGTCTGATCACCGGCTGGCGCGGCCAGGGAGCCATCAATCTCCCGGGCAAAGTCGTCGCCCAGCGGCAGGGTGGCAGACTGGTGATTCGGCAAGGCTGAATCCCGACCCGGCGGAGCGACCCTCCGGCGGCCGGTACGGGCAGCCGGTGGCCGTGCATGCGGCCGTAAGTGCGGGACGACCGAAAGTGATGCGGGTGGACGCGAAAGACATGGGTGCCGACCTCCAGCAGGTGCTCATCACCAAGGAAGAGATCGACGCGAAGCTGGCCGAGCTGGCCGCGAAGATCGACGCGGAGTACGCGGGCAAGAACCTGCTCATCGTCGGCGTCCTCAAGGGCGCCGTGATGGTCATGGCGGACCTCGCCCGGGCGCTGTCCACCCCCGTCACCATGGACTGGATGGCCGTGTCCTCCTACGGCGCGGGCACCCAGTCCTCCGGTGTCGTGCGGATCCTCAAGGACCTGGACACCGACATCAAGGGCAAGCACGTCCTGATCGTCGAGGACATCATCGACTCCGGCCTGACCCTGTCCTGGCTGATCAACAACCTCGGCTCCCGCGAGCCCGCCTCGCTGAAGGTGTGCACGCTGCTGCGCAAGCCGGACGCCGCCAAGGTCGCCATCGACGTCGAGTGGGTCGGTTTCGACATCCCGAACGAGTTCGTCGTCGGCTACGGCCTCGACTACGCCGAGAAGTACCGGAACCTGCCGTTCGTCGGTACGCTCGCGCCTCACGTCTACGGTGGCTGAGCCGTACCGGGTGATGTGAGCCACTCGGCTCAAGCCTTGTAGGACGATCGGGAACCCCGGCGGGTTCCAGGGCGTTGAAGCATGCAGAGACGGGGCTCCCCGGCCGTCCGAAGCGAACTTCGTGCGGCTTCGGACCACCACGCTGGGGTACCGTCAGAAGAACTGTCTTATCAAACTCACTATGGCAGGAGGGACGGGGCGGCACCGCTCCGTATGGATGGACGTGAAGCGATACTTCCGTGGGCCGGTCATGTGGATCGTGCTGGCCGTCCTTGCCGTGGTCGTGTTGATGCAGGTCGTCGGCTCGTCCGGCGGCTACAAGACGGTGGACACCGGCCAGGTCGTCGCGGCGATCAATGACAACAGGGTCCAGTCGGCCAAGCTGACCACCGGCGACGAGCAGACCATCAAGGTCACCCTCAAGGACGGTCAGAAGATCGACGGCAGCTCGAAGATCCAGGCGAGCTACATCGATCGTCAGGGCGAGACCGTCGCCGGCATCCTGCAGACCAAGTACCAGGACAAGCAGATCCCGGACGGCTACACCGTGTCGCCGTCCAAGCAGAACCCGTTCGTCGGCGTCCTGCTCTCCCTGCTGCCCTTCGTCCTGATCGTCGTCGTCTTCCTGTTCCTGATGAACCAGATGCAGGGCGGCGGCTCCCGGGTGATGAACTTCGGCAAGTCCAAGGCCAAGCTCATCACCAAGGACACCCCGAAGACGACCTTCTCCGACGTCGCCGGCTGCGACGAGGCCGTCGAGGAGCTCCACGAGATCAAGGAGTTCCTCCAGGAGCCGGCCAAGTTCCAGGCCGTCGGCGCCAAGATCCCCAAGGGCGTGCTGCTCTACGGCCGCCCGGGTACCGGCAAGACGCTCCTCGCCCGCGCCGTGGCCGGCGAGGCGGGCGTCCCCTTCTACTCGATCTCCGGCTCCGACTTCGTCGAGATGTTCGTCGGTGTCGGTGCCTCCCGGGTCCGTGACCTGTTCGAGCAGGCCAAGGCGAACGCCCCGGCGATCGTCTTCGTCGACGAGATCGACGCGGTCGGCCGCCACCGCGGCGCCGGCCTCGGCGGTGGTCACGACGAGCGCGAGCAGACCCTGAACCAGCTGCTCGTCGAGATGGACGGCTTCGACGTCAAGGGCGGCGTGATCCTCATCGCCGCCACGAACCGCCCCGACATCCTCGACCCGGCACTGCTCCGCCCCGGCCGCTTCGACCGCCAGATCGCGGTCGACCCGCCGGACCTGCAGGGCCGCCTGGAGATCCTCAAGGTCCACCAGAAGGGCAAGCCGGTCGCGCCCGACGTCGACCTGGCCGCCGTCGCCCGCCGCACCCCTGGTATGACCGGCGCCGACCTGGCGAACGTCCTCAACGAGGCCGCGCTGCTGACGGCCCGAGGCGACCAGAAGCTGATCGACAACCGAGCGCTCGACGAGGCGATCGACCGCGTGGTCGCGGGCCCGCAGAAGCGGACCCGGATCATGTCGGACAAGGAGAAGAAGATCACCGCGTACCACGAGGGCGGTCACGCCCTGGTCGCGGCGGCCTCGCCGAACTCCGACCCGGTCCACAAGATCACGATCCTGTCCCGCGGCCGCGCCCTCGGCTACACGATGGTCCTGCCCGACGAGGACAAGTACTCGACCACGCGCAACGAGATGCTCGACCAGCTCGCCTACATGCTGGGCGGCCGCGCCGCCGAGGAACTGGTCTTCCACGACCCGACCACCGGCGCCGCGAACGACATCGAGAAGGCCACCAACCTGGCCCGCGCGATGGTCACCCAGTACGGCATGACCGAGCGGCTCGGCGCCATCAAGTTCGGCGGCGACAACAGCGAGCCCTTCCTCGGCCGTGAGATGGCTCACCAGCGCGACTACTCGGAAGAGGTCGCCGCGCTGGTCGACGAAGAGGTCAAGAAGCTCATCGAGACCGCGCACAACGAGGCCTGGGAGATCCTGGTCGAGAACCGCGACGTGCTCGACCAGCTCGTCCTCCATCTGCTGGAGAAGGAGACCCTGGGCAAGGAGGAGATCGCAGAGATCTTCGCCCCGATCGTCAAGCGCCCGCCGCGGCCCGCCTGGACAGGCTCCTCCCGCCGCACCCCGTCCACCCGCCCGCCGGTGCTCTCCCCGAAGGAGCTGGCACTGACGAACGGTGCGAACGGCGCGACGGCCGCGATCAGCACGGTCAAGTCCACCGCCGCGGAGCCCGCCCCGGCGACGGACAAGACCCCGGAGGACCGCCCGGAGAACTGATCGCGTTTCGGCCAAACGGCCTGGAATGAACGCCGCGCCCATCAGGTTTTAGCCTGGAGGGCGCGGCGTTCGTATGTCCGCACACAGACGCGTGGCCGCCGCCACGCGCGCGAGGTACAGGAGCGAGGAACCAGATGACCAACCCGGTGACGCTGGACGGCGACGGGGCCCCCATCGGCGAATTCGACGAGAAGCGCGCCGAAAATGCCGTACGGGAATTGCTGATCGCGGTCGGCGAGGACCCGGACCGGGAGGGCCTGAGGGAGACGCCGGCGCGAGTGGCGCGGGCCTACAAGGAGATCTTCGCGGGCCTGTGGCAGCGGCCCGAGGACGTGCTGACGACGACGTTCGACCTCGGGCACGACGAAATGGTGCTGGTGAAGGACATCGAGGTGTACTCGACCTGTGAGCACCATCTGGTCCCGTTCCGGGGCGTCGCCCACGTCGGCTACATCCCGTCCGTCACCGGGAAGATCACCGGCCTGTCCAAGCTGGCCCGTCTGGTGGACGTCTACGCCCGCCGACCGCAGGTGCAGGAACGACTCACCACGCAGATCGCGGACTCCCTGATGGAGATGCTGGAGCCGCGGGGCGTCATCGTGGTCGTCGAGTGCGAGCACATGTGCATGTCCATGCGCGGCATCCGCAAGCCGGGCGCGAAGACCATAACGTCCGCCGTGCGCGGGCAGCTGCGGGATGCGGCGACGCGGAACGAGGCCATGAGCCTGATCATGGCGCGCTGAACCGCTGCTTGCCGAAACCGGCCGTCACGCGGCCGGCTCCGCTCCCGGGGGGTTCTGGTCCTCGTCCTCGGGGAGTTTGCACACCCGCTCCAGGAACAGGGCCGCCGCTATGACACCGATGCCGGCCAGGACCGAGAAGCCGGCGTAGACGGCCTGGTCGCGGCGCGCGGGGATGTCCAGCAGCTCCAGCAGGAAGACGCCCGTGCCGCCGTACATGCCGGCCACGAGGGCGGCGACCAGGGCGCTGGCCTGGCCGAAGACCACCGCGCGGGCGGCCATCAGGGGGTCGACGCCCTTCGCGCCGGGGCGGCGCTCGCGCTGGGCCTTGAGGCGGGCGCGCAGCGACAGCGCCGTCGAGAGCAGGACCACCGCGATCAGGGCGAGCACGATGGGGGCGGCCAGGGGGACGCTGGGCAGGGTCCCGATCGAGTTCCAGAGGCGGGCGCCCGCCCAGGACAGGATCCCGGCCACGACGAACACGCCCGCCAGCACCCTGATGCGCAGCTCTCTCACGGTGTCCCTTCAGCTCCCCCGGACCGGTCCGGACTGCGGTCGGCTCGACCTTGTCGTTCGAGTCGTCTTGACCTTAACGACTATTCAGGCAGTCGGAGTTCCAGGTCCGCGCGGGGCTCGACGCCCGCACGGGTGACGGCCGACAGCAGTTCGGCCACCGGGCCGCGGCCGGGCAGCTGGGCCTGCGGGTCCACGTCGTGCCAGGGGGCGAGCACGAAGGCGCGCTCGTGGGCGCGTGGGTGCGGCAGGGTGAGCCGGGGGTCGTCGGAGATGACGTCGGCGTAGGCGACGATGTCGACGTCCAGGGTGCGTGGCCCCCAGTGCTCGTCGCGGACGCGTTTGTACGCCTCCTCGATGGCGTGGGCCCGCTCCAGCAGGGAGGCCGGGGGGAGGGTGGTCTTGAGGACCACGACCGCGTTGAAGTACGACGGCTGGCTGCCGGGTGCCACGCCCCAGGGCTCGGTCTCGTACACCGGGGAGACGGCCTTCACGCGGACACCGGGGGTGTCCTCCAGCGCGTCGACGGCGCCCTGGAGGGTCTCCAGGCGGTTGCCGAGGTTGGAGCCGATGGAGATGACGGCCCATTTCGGGTTCTGGAGGGTCGTGTCGGCGGCGTCCACCTTCTCGACGACCGAGGCGGGCACCGGCTGGACGGTCGGGTCGCTGTGACCCTGCAGGAAGGATCGGGTCATACTCGGCTCCGGGTGATGGTGACGGTCACGTCGTCGAAGGGGACGGTGATCGGCGCGTCCGGCTTGTGGACGCAGACCTCGACCTCGTGTACCCCTTCGTGCTTCAGGCAGGTCTGGGCGATCCGCTCGGCGAGGGTCTCGATGAGGTTCACCGGTTCACCCTCGATGACGGCCACGACCTCCTCGGCCACGATGCCGTAGTGGACGGTCTTCGCCAGGTCGTCGTCGGTCGCCGCCGGCCGGGTGTCCAGCCCCAGGACGAGGTCCACGATGAAGGTCTGGCCCTCCTCGCGCTCCTTGGGGAACACACCGTGGTGCCCGCGGGCCTTGAGGCCGCGCAGCGCGACACGATCCACGCGAATCACTCCTGCAATCGTCGGGAAGGACCGGTCCGTACCACGTGCGGGCGGCACGCCGTCCTCAGACGAATCTACCTGCGGGCACTGACAAAGCCGGGCCGCGGGGCGCTGGCCCGGGCCGGGATCACGAGGGTTCATCCCGGGTTTCCCCGGGGAAACCCGGCCGTGTCACGGGCTGGTAGCGGCTCCTACCCCGGGGGAGGTGATTCCAACCACTTCTCGCCCCATGGAGCGTCCACCCGCTCAGGCGAGGGGTCCGTCGTCCGGGTTCACGCCGTCGGCGCCGGGCTCCTCGTCCTCGGCGGTCTCGGCCAGCACGGGGGAGGCGTGGTGCGACCAGAGTTTCCAGCCGGCGGGTGTGCGCCGGAACACGTTCGTGGCGACGACGAGCTGGCCGACGAGCGGTCCCAGCTCCGCGCCGTCCTCGGGGGCGGGGCCGCCGCTGAGGATGTTCTCGGTGCAGGTGACGAGCGCGGTGTCGCCGGTGACGGAGACATGCACGTCGGTGAGGAAGAACTGGATGTAGTCGGTGTTGGCCATGATCAGGGCGTACGACCTGAGGACCTCGCCGCGGCCGGTGAGCACCGGCCAGCCGGGGTGTACGCAGGAGACCACGCCGGTGTCCACCGGGTCGTGGTACTCCTCGTCCACGTCCAGGTCGGCAGGGGTGAGCCAGAGGGACGACAGCTCATCGAAGTCACCGCGTTCCATCGCCTCGTAGAAGGCGGTGTTGGCGGCCTCCACCTGTTCGGCATCGGTATGAGGGGCGCTCACCGGGCTCCTTCCGCCCCTTGCTCATCACTGGTGCCGGGCGTGCGCCCACTGCCGCACACCCCGGGCTCGCGCTCGGCGCTCGGAGTGTTTCCCGCTTCACGCGCCCCGCGCTCGCTGAGCGCGTCCGGCGCTGAGCCCGCCGTACGCGCTCCCTCCACGGCGCGTGCGACCCGGACCGCGTCTGCGGTGGCGCGTACCTCGTGTACGCGCACCGCCCACGCGCCGGAGTGCGCCGCGAGTGCGGAGACGGCGGCGGTGGCGGCGTCGCGCTCCCGGGCCGGCGGGGGCGCGCCCTCCGGGCCGGCGAGGACCCGGCCGAGGAACCGCTTGCGGGAGGCGGCCACGAGCAGCGGGTGGCCGAGGGCGCGCAGGCGGTCGAGGTGGGCGAGGAGGGTGAGGTCGTGTTCGGCCTCCTTGGAGAAGCCGAGGCCGGGGTCGACGACGATGCGGTCGGGGGCGATGCCGCCGGCCAGCACGGCCTCCACGCGTGCGTGCAGTTCGTCCGCGACTTCGGTGACGACGTCCTCGTAGGCGCCCTTGACGTTGCCGCCGTGCAGGAAGCCGCGCCAGTGCATGACGACGAACGGGGCGCCCGTGTCGGCGACCACCGGGATCATCGCGGGATCGGCGAGCCCGCCGCTGACGTCGTTGACGAGGGCGGCGCCGGCCGCGAGGGACTTTGCGGCGACGGAGGCGCGCATGGTGTCGACGGAGACGACGACGCCTTCGGAGGCGAGGCCCCGGACGACCGGGATGACGCGCCTGAGTTCCTCGGCCTCGTCCACCCGGGTGGCGCCGGGGCGGGTGGACTCGCCGCCGACGTCGACCAGGTCCGCGCCCTCGGCGACGAGGTCCAGGCCGTGCTTGACGGCGGCGGTCGTGTCGAACCAGCGGCCGCCGTCGGAGAAGGAATCGGGGGTCACGTTGACGACACCCATGACCGCGCACCGGTCCCATACCGGAAGGCCGGCGACCCGGCCGCGCCCGCTGACGTTGTTCATACGTTCAGCGTAGGCCCAGGAGGGCGCCTGGAATGCGAGGCGGCCCGGGCGGGAGCCCCCCGGTGCTGGAGGGGGTGGGGCGCCCGCCCGGGCCCGTCCTCGGCCGGACCGCTCTGTCCTGCGGTCCTGATGTCGTCCCGCGGCGCTCAGGCCGCGCGGACGTCCCGTTCCGCCACGGCGTGCGCGCAGGGGCGCTCGGCGGCCGCCCTGCGCCGGCGCAGGAAGCGCGGGAGCGGCAGGGCGATGTTGACGAAGCCCTCCGCCTGCATGGCGGCGAAGCCGATGCGGGGCAGGTCGGCGTTGTTCCGGTAGACCACGAAGCGGGGTTCCCACCGGGGCTGGAACTTGGCGTTGAACTTGTACAGCGACTCGATCTGGAACCAGCGCGAGAGGAAGACCAGCAGCCCGCGCCAGGCGCGCAGCACCGGGCCGGCGCCGATCTTCTCGCCGCGTGCGAGGGCGGAGCGGAACATCGCGAAGTTCAGCGAGACCCGGGCGATGCCGAACTTCGGCGCGGCCTGGAGGGCGGCGACGATCAGCAGCTCGTTCATGCCGGGGTCGGCGCTGCGGTCACGGCGCATCAGGTCCAGCGAGGCGCCGTCCTCGCCCCAGGGCACGAAGTGCAGGACCGCCTTCAGGTCGCCGTACTCGCCGGGTTCGTCGTCCTGCTTGTGGGCGGTGGCGATCAGGCAGTCGCCGTCGGCGGGGTCGCCGACGCGGCCGAGCGCCATGGAGAAGCCGCGTTCGGTGTCGGTGCCGCGCCAGTCCTCCGCCGCCCGGCGGATGCGTTCCAGTTCGGCGTCGCCGAGGTCACGGATGCGCCGCACCCGGGTTTCGTAGCCGGCTCGCTCGATGCGCTTGACCATTTGCCGTACGTTGCGCATCGCGCGTCCGGCGAGCGAGAAATCCGCGACGTCCACCACCGCCTCGTCGCCCAGTTCCAGGGCGCCCAGGCCGGTCTCCCGGGTCCACACCTCGCCGCCGGTCTCCGAGCAGCCCATGACGGCGGGCGTCCAGGAGTGCGCCTTGGCCTCGTCCATGAAGCGCTCGATGGCGCCGGGCCAGGCCTCGACGTCACCGATGGGGTCGCCGCTGGCGAGCATCACCCCGGAGACGACGCGGTAGGTGACCGCCGCCTTGCCGCTGGGCGAGAAGACGACCGCCTTGTCGCGGCGCAGCGCGAAGTGGCCGAGCGAGTCGCGCCCGCCGTGCTTCTCCAGCAGGGCGCGCAGCCGTGCCTCGTCCTCCTCGGTGAGACGGGCGGCCGGGTGCTCGGGGCGGAGGGCCAGGTAGATCGTGGTGGCGGCGGTGATCCAGCCGAGGGCGCCGAGGGAGAAGGCGACGGTCCAGGACGTGTTGCCCTGGTAGTCGACCGGGCCCTCGAAGCCGAACAGGCCGTAGACGACGTGTGTCAGCCGGTCGGCCAGGCTCGGGTCGCCGATGGTCCGGTGCGGGTGGACGCTGACGATGATGAGTCCGAGGACGAGAGAACTGGCGCTCATGAGGATGAAGTTCGCGAGCGCCCGCCACCTGCTGCGCGGATCGGGCAGCGCCGCGAACTCGTCGCGGTGGACCAGCAGGGGCACGAGCAGTGCCACCGCGATGAGCATGCCGACGACCGAGTGCCGGTACGCGAACTCCGCCGCCGCGCCGGCCGGCAGCAGCGCGACCGCGGCCCGCCACGCCCGGCGCTTGCGCCGTTTGAGTCCGTGCGCGAGCAACAGCAGCAGCACACCGGCGCTCAGCGAGAGCGCGGCCGCGAAGGGCCCGAACGAGCCCGGCAGCACCTCGGCGATGGCGTGCATACGGCTGTGACGAAAGCGCGGGAACACACCCGCGGCAATGTCCAGGACGCCCACGAGGGCGGCCGCCCTGCCGACGAGCACGGGGACGGCCTCGGGACGCGGGCCGCGCAGTATGCGCCGCGCCCGGCTTGATCGGCTCGGAACCTCGCCCGACATTTCCCCATCTATCCTGACAGACATCGCATCCCGTAGTTCTGCGAGAGACCTTGAACCCGGGCCCGATCGGGCATCCGGCGACATTGCGCCCTCTAGGACGGTGTCTTGGGGAGAGAGGTTCACTCCCCACCGGAAAGTCGGGTCAAAGGCCAAGGAAAGCCCCGGGCAAGCCCTCGCAACGAAGCGCGGGCGGCGCCGGGCGGAGAGCGCAGGCAGGTAACAGCCCATGGATCTCACGAGCAACAAAGTGCTGATGCTGGCGATCGTTCTCGC
>NZ_JBVIJE010000039.1:35141-59680 GCF_055581585.1 Streptomyces sp. NPDC031426 | reverse complement strand
ACAGCGCGCACCGCCCGCAGGAGACGCTGACCGTGCGCGGTGCCTCGTCACTCGTCGAACGGGTGAACGCCGTGCGCCAAGGCCCGTACACCGGCTTGCCGTTCAGCCTCGTCATGGCCACCGGCGACAACACCGACAACCACGAACGGATCGAGCTCGACTGGTACCTGACGGTCATGAGCGGCGGCCGGATCACCCCGAACAGCGGCAACCTCTCCCGCTACGAAGGCGTGCAGAACTCCGGCAGCGCCCAGTACTGGAACCCCGAGTCGTCCCTCCAGGACGCCTACAAGGCCAAGGGCCTGCCGCAGATCCCCGGTTTCCTGAGCGGCGCCATCCGCCCCTTCGACGCCCCCGGCCTGAGCCTGCCGTGGTACACGACGGTCGGCAACCACGACGACAGCATCGAGGGCAGCCTGCCCGACCTCGGTCTGCTGAACGACCTCTACACCGGCTCCCGCAAGCTGGAGGGCTGCGACGACGCCACCGCGGCCCAGCTGGCGGACGCCGTACTGCACGACCCGGCGGAGGCCGTGCTGCTGCTGAGCAAGCTGCTCACCAGCGGCGGCTCGATCCGCACGGTCACCCCCGACGAGCGGCGCCACCCGTTCACGCCGGCCGAGTTCGCCAAGGCGCACCTGAACCCGGCGTACACCGGAGCCGGCCCCGTGGGCCACGGGTTCACCAACGACTCGGTCAGCAGCGGACACCTCTACTACACCTTCGACCTCGCCGACGGCGTCCTCGGCATCAGCCTCGACACCACCAACCGGGCGGGATTCGCGGACGGTTCGCTCGGCACCGCGCAGCTGAACTGGCTGGAGTCGGTCCTCAAGGCGCACAGCGGGCATTGGTACGACACCAACGGCAACGTGGTCCGGGGCGGATCCGGCAGCCGCCTCGTCGTCGTCTTCAGCCACCACACCAGCGGCACGATGGGGAACCTGTTGCCCGACCCGTACCACCCCTTCGAAGCCCGCCACAGCGGCGCCGAACTGGTCGCCCTCCTTCAGCGCTTCCCGAACGTGGTGGCCTGGGTCAACGGGCACACCCACACCAACCAGATCATCCCGCACGGCCACACCGTCCCCGAGCGCGCCTTCTGGGAGATCAACACCGCCTCCCACGTTGACTACCCGCATCACGCGAGGATCATCGAGATCGCCGACAACCAGGACGGCACGCTGTCGCTGTTCACCACGCTCATCGAGTCCGCCGCGCCCTACCGGACCGACTTCGCCGACACCTCCGATCCCGGCCTCGCCGCGCTGTACCGGGAACTCGCCTACAACGACCCATACGCCACCCCCGCCACCCGCATCGGCGCCGCGGCAGACCACAACACCGAACTGCTCCTGACCAAGCCCGCGACGTAGCCGTAACAGCAGGACGGTCGCCGTCGGGTCGGCTCGGGCCACAGGTGCAGTCCGCCGGGCGCCCTTCCTCCGTCTCGGGCTACGGCCCCGGGCGTCCCAGGTGGACCCGGCTCTTCTCCCGTGACTCTCTGGCCCGCCGACTGGACTGGCCGATACTGCTGGCGGCCCTCACCCTGTCGTTGATCGGCTCGCTGCTGGTCTACTCGGCGACCCGCAACCGCACCGCGATCAACCAGGGCGACCCCCACTACTTCCTCATCCGGCACCGGATGAACCTCGGCATCGGGTTCGTCCTGATGATCGGCACGATCTGGCTGGGCCACCGCGCCCTGCGAAATGCAGTACCGATGCTCTACGGCATCTCGGTCCTCGGGGTGCTGCTGGTGCTCACCCCGCTCGGTGCCACGATCAACGGCAACCGCAACTGGATCGTCCTGGGGACCGTGCACCGGGACTTCCCGGCGCTCAGCGACGCCGCCCGCGGGATGTACGGCCACACGACCGACCAGAACAACACCACCAGGCGGCTGGAGTGCTAAGGCGCTGAGTCCTGTACCTCGGGGCTGCGGGCGTACGCCGTGGTGGGGGTGACCCCCCATCTGGTCACGGCCGTGGTGGGTTTGCCGTCGGCGGTCACGCTTATGGTGCGGTCGGTGCTCACATGGACGCATGCCGAGTCGCCGCCGTTGCGCGCCAGCGCACCGGACAGCGCCTTCTGGGTGTCGGCCGGAGCCGAGGAGGGGTGGCTGCCCGTGTAGGTCGTGCCGGTCGTCCAGTCGCTGCCGATCATGAGGACGATCTGATTGCCGCTGCCCTGCTTGACGTGGGAGGTCGGAAGGCCCAGCGCCGAGGCTACGGCCTTGGCCTGAGCGGACTTGCCTTGCGGATAGGTCAGCGTGGTGGTCGTGGCCGGAGTGCTTGCGTTGCCTGCGGTGGAGGCGGAGTTGAATCCGGCGCGGGTCAGTTCCTGGAGGATCGCGCTTGCCCGGCTGGCGGTGCTTGTGCCGTTCTCGACGGCGACGACGACGGCGCTTCTGTCGACAGGCTGCGTCGTGGAGGTCGCCGACGGGCCGGCCGACTTCTTGCCGGTGGCAGTGGTCAGCGACTGGTCGTTGGCGATGGTCTGGAACAGGGCTGCCGCGCCCGGGCCTTGGACAACATGATCCCGGTTGGCCGGATCGGGGACGTTCTGCATGGTGACGAAGGTGACCCGATTGCTCGGCACCTTGCTGAAGTCCTGGGCGAGGCCGACCAGATCGGAAATGCTGCCCAACTGCTGGTCCACGGTAAGGGCTTTGGTGGCGGCATTGGCCAGGTCCAGTACCTTGACCGGGTCGGTGAGCGTTCCTTCGCTCTTCAGCTTCGCCATCGCCGCACCGAGGAAGGCATGCTGGCCGCTGGTGCGGCCGACGTTGTCACTGCCACCGGTGAAGCCGTGCCGGGTACGGAGGAATTCCAGGGCGGCGATGCCCTTGAGGGTGTGCGGGCCCGCCGACAGCTTCAGGTGGGACGACGGGTCGTAGACGTTCTTGTCCACGCAGATGCCCACGCCGCCCACAGCGTCCGATATCGAGACGACGCCGGCGAAGTCCACCTTCATGAAGTGGTCGATCGGTATGTTGGTGAGTTGGTGCACGGCGGCCACCTGGCAGGCCGGACCGTAGGACAGGGCGCTGTTGATCATGTCGGTGCGGGCGCCGACGCTCTGGCCGGTCTCCTTGTCGGTGCAGGGCGGCAGGCTGGTGACCAGGTCGCGCGGAATGCTCATCACCGTGGCATTGGAGCGGTCGGCGGATATGTGCATCACCATCTCCACGTCAGCCCGCTCACCGCCGCCCGACTCGCAGGCGCCTCCCAGCTTGCAGTCCGCCGCGCCGCCACGGCTGTCCGAGCCCATCAGCAAGACGTTGATCGGGGTACGGCCGAAGGCGTCGGGCTTCTCAGTGCCGCCCTTGCCGTCGAGGGAGACGCTGTGGATGTTGCCGTTCAGGTGTTCGTAGAACCACCAGCCCGCGCCCGCAGTGACCAGGACGAGCCCGGACAGGGTGATCGCGCCCATCTTCAGCGCTCGCCTGCCGCGTCCCGTCGGCCGCGACCGGGTATTGCCCCGTGACCGGGAGGCCGCCCGGGCTGCGGCGCGCCCACTCGGGGGGCGCGTGCCCTCCGCCTCGGCCGCACTCTGTCCCGGACGGCGGGCAGCACGGCCACGCGTGGCCTGACCGCCTCGGCCCTCCCAGGGCTCGCTCATCTCCCACTCCCATGAACGGTCGGGCCCGTCAGGCCGGGCCGTCGGGGGTACGGCCGGGCATACGCGGCGATGTACGAACAGGCGAAGCCGGGCTCCACCATACTTGCGTGATTGCGCAATCTAACAAAGCTGCGGCCCGAGTAGCACAGCCCCTCACACATTTCACAGGTGAGGGATCGCGTGGGAAGGCGGGTGAACACCCCCCTGCACTCAGCCAGTTCCGGCCGACCTCAGTGATCGTTCCTTTCGTATCCCGCGATTATCCACGCGGCGCCACGTTCCGCCAAAGCCCTTCGCCGTCCCCGGCGTGAGCGTGCACAGCAAGGCGTGCGGGGGGACCCGTTCAGGAGCGATCAGTCCACGGTGACGGTGTTGGACTCGCCGGCGATGTCACCGGCCAGTTCCTCGGCGAACTCGCCACCCTGTTGGCGCATCTGCTTCACGGCTTACGGCAGCCGGAGGGTGTCCGGTAGCAGCAGGGGTGTGCGCGACGGCGCCGGCGGTCGTGTCGGCGGGCAGCGCCATCAGTTCGCAGACCGCGGTCGCTGCGACGGTTCTCGGTGTGGCCGGTCTGGGTCGGATCCATCTGAAGCTGACCGGGGACATCAACACCTTCGGCACGGGACGGCCTGCCCAAGAACATTTACGCCGACCACCAGCACGCGATAGCGGTATCGATCCCGCGTGACACGCTGGTCACCCCCCAGCCCTGCCAACTGCCAGACAGCAGTTGGACATAGACCCAGACCAATGCCCTGGTCTTCCAAGCACCAGCAGTCGTTCGTCTCCAGCCCCCTGAAGCGGATCAACCTGAAGGGCATCGACCTGCAACCTGCAGCACACCACGACCGTCATCCAGTACGGCACAGGCGGGTCGGCCCTCAACACTCATCGGCCGGCAGTCAGCCGAGGGTGAAGTGGGCCAGGCTGCCGAGCCCGGCGACGGTGCAGTAAATGGCGAACGGGATGAGGGTGCGGTTCTCGAAGTACCTGACCAGGTAGCGCGTCGCGAGGTAGGCCGCCACGGAGGCGGCCAGGCTGCCCGCCACCAGCGGGCCGCGCAGTCCGTTGCCCTCGGGGCCGAGCAGCGGAGGCAGCTTGAGGAGCGCGGCTCCGCCGATGACCGGTGTGGCGATCCCAACGGCGGCCTGCGAAGTCCCGGCCCTTCTTGACCTCGTCGAAGGCGGCGCGGTGCAGTTGGCGATGCCGAAGACCGCATCCGGCTTGTACTTCTGCCAGGCCCGCTCGAAGGACGGGTCATGTGGCTTGTACGCCTCGTCGTAGAGGATCGCCATCACCAAGTGGGCGCTCACACCGACCTGACGGGCCCGGATCGGACCGAGGCGGCGTAGCCGGCGGGGTCGTACGACGCCGGCAACACGGACGGGGCGGTGGAGCCGGCCGACGGGCTCGATGGGGGGACAGACGCCTTCCCCTGGGTGGCGGATCGCCCTGCGGGGTGTCGGCCGCGCGCACGATGACGTACCCGACCAGGGCGAAGACCAGCACGAGCAGCCACTGAGGGCGCTTCGGAGCCCGGGCCTCTGTCATGTCGCGCCCTTCTCGTGCCCTGCCTTCGGCCGACAACCTTGTACAGCGGGGAGATCAAGACGGGCGTGAGCCGGCGCCGGGCACCGGCGATCGCCTGAGTCGCCCCACCGGAGCTAGGCCGCTGCCGTCACGACGCTCGAAGCGTGCCCTGGCCGCCAGCAGACCTGCGGCGTAGAGGATCAGGACAGCGGTGAGCAGCAGGTAGTACACGGCCGACAGGGCGGTCAGGCCGAGCATGGGGCCCAGCGGTGAGGGGGGCAGCGCCAGGCCGATGACGGCCAGTGCCAGCGCGGCCCAGGCGACCGGGCCCGGTCTGCGGAATTCGGCCGTACGGCGGCCGGCGCGCAGCAGCACCATCACGAGGGCCTGGGTGATCAGGTTCTCCGTGAACCACCCGGAGTGGAACACCGCCTCGTCCTCCCCTGTCCCCTGCCCGTGGATCGCGAGGGCGAGGACACCGAAGGTGGCCAGGTCGGCGACGGCGTTGAGCACGCCGAAGCCGATGATGAAGCGCAGCAGGTCCCGTGGGTCCAGAACGGCCGGCCGGCGCAGGGCGGCGGGGGCGGGCCGGTCGTGGGCGAACGTGAGCTGGGCGGCGTCGAAGCACAGGTTCTGCAGCAGGACCTGGGCCGGGAGCATCGGCAGGAAGGGCAGCAGCAGACCGGCGGAGAGCATCGCGAGGACGTTGCCCAGGTTGGACGACAGCGTGATGCGCAGGTAGGTGACGATGTTGCCGCCCGCGTGTCGGCCCGCGGCGACGGTGTGCGCGATCGCGGTGAGGTCCTTCTCAGCCAGCACCACGTCCGCGCCTTCACGGGCCACGTCGGCAGCATTGCGTGGGGCGATCCCGACGTCGGCGGCGCGCAGCGCGGGCAGGTCGTTGACCCCGTCGCCGAGGAAGCCGACGGTGTGTCCGGCGGTGCGCAGCGCCTCGGTGATCCGGGCTTTGTGCTCCGGGGTGCAGCGCGCGAAAACGGTCGTACGGGCAGCGACCTCGGTGAGTTCGGCGTCCGTGAGGAGGTCGACGGCGTCGGCGGTGAGCACGGCGTCATCGGTCACCACAATGCCCAGGTCGAGGCAGGCGCGGGCCGCCGTCCCCGGATGGTCGCCGGTGAGGACCTTGACGGTGACACCCCGGTCGGTGAGGACCTTCAGAGCGTCGGCGGCGGTGGGCGCGAGTGCGTCCCGCAGGGTGAGCAGGCCCCGGAAGGTCAGGCCGCGTGCATGGGTCAGCGTGTAGTCGCGTCGACGGGAGGCTCGCTCCGCGGTGGCGACCGCCAGGACGCGCACCCCGCTGCCGGCCTGCCGGGTGGCGAGGGCGCGCAGCTGATCACGTTCGTCGTCCGCGAGGGCACAGCGGTCCAGTACGGCCTCGACGTCTCCCTTGACGACCAGGGTGTGCATCCCGAGCCGGCCGGGGGTGCGCACGACTGCCACGGCGAGCCGGCGGTCCGGGGCGAAGGGCACGGCCGCGACCCCGTCGTACGCCGTGAGCGTGTCCTCGTCGACCGCGTCCAGGATCGCCTCGTCGAGGGCGTCGGGTTCGGGAAAGTCGGCGAGTTGGAGGGTCCACCACGCGTTGACGGCGGCCCAGTGCAGCACCTCGGGGTCGTCCCGGCCGTCCAGGCCGACAGCACGGTCGGCGACGGGCCGGTCCTGGGTGAGGGTGCCGGTCTTGTCCAGGCACAGCACGTCGACGGCGCCGACGTCGTGCAGGGCCGGCAGGCGCTTGACGATCACCCCGTGCGTGCGAGCGAGCAGCGAGGCGCCGCGTGCCAGACAGAGGGTGACGAGGACCGGCAGCATCTCCGGGGTCAGTCCGACCGCGACCGCCACGGCGAACGGCAGTGTCTCCAGGCCGCGGTCGCGCAGCGCCGCGTTCGCCATCAGCACCAGCGGCGGGGTGAGCAACATGAACCGGATCAGGATCCAGGAGATGCCATGGACCGAACGGTCGAAGGCACTCGCCTCCGCTCGGCCGACCCTGCGCTCGTGCGCTGCCGCGAACCGGGTGTGCGCGCCGGTCGCGGTGATGACCGCGGTGGCACTGCCGGAGGCCACGCTGCTGCCCTGGAAACAGAGCTGCGGCTGCTCGAACAGCCCGCCGCAGGCCGGGCGAGGCAGATCGTCGGCAGACTTGGCGACCGGCGCGGATTCACCGGTCAGCGCGGCCTGATGCACGGTCAGGCCACTGGACCGCAACAGGCGTACGTCCGTCGGCACCAGGTCGCCCGGCCCCAGCCGGATCACATCTCCCGGCACCAGCTCGGCCACGGGCACCTCACGGGTCGCCGGGGCTGCCTCCTCGTCGGCCCGCCGAAGCACGGTGGCGGTCGTGGCGACCAGCTCGCGCAGCGCGGCCGTGGACCGGTCGGCCCTGTGCTCCCCGGAGGCCCGCAGGACGCAGCTCACCACAACGAGCAGAAGGATCACCGAGGCGGTGCTCCAGGCGAAGACGGCCGCCGAAACCAGTCCGAGGCAGGCCAGCACCGCAGTGAACGGGTCCCGCAGGCTTCTCAGGAACAGCCGCGGCCAGGAGGCCGCGCGCCAGGCCGGGCCGGTGCTCTCCCCCAACCGGGCCAGCCGCTCCTCGGCCTGCGCTTCGGTCAGACCGCGCGGCCCGCTGTCCAGCCGGCGCAACGTCTCCAGCACGGTCGGCGCAGACAGCCCCGGCGAGACCTCTTCCTCGGGTGCGCTTACGGCCGACGGGCCAGGCGGCTCGGCGTCCTGCCCCGGGGCCGCGGTGGTCTCAGCCACCGATCCCGCGCAGCTCGCGCACCGGCGCGAGGGCGTGTTGCGAACGTGCCGTCAACTGTCCGACCATCACCCGCACCACGGTGACGACGTCCGGGTCATCGACGTAGTAGACCTGCCGGCGCCCCTCGCGGCGGGAGTTCACCAGCCCGGCGAGCTTCAGCTTGGCCAGATGCTGGCTGACGGCGGGCAGTGCTCCGCCGACCCGGTCGGCGAGATGCGTGACGTCGCTCTCACCCTGTGACAGCGCCCACATCAGATGCAGCCGGGCTGCGGAGGCGAGCAGCCCGAACGCGGCGGCCGCCTGGGCGAGAACCTCGGCGGACGGATCCTCGACACCACCGACGTTCCCCGTCACAGTCCTCTCCCGTCCCGCCCACTACACAGCCGACACCCATGTGCCCGCCCAGTGTAGGCGGCCGAATGCCCCGCGTCCCCGCGCCGAGGAGGCAGGACGGTCAGTCCTCGTAGTAGTTGTTGACCACCACGTCCGGCTCGTCGTCGAACGCCTCGTTCAGCAGCGCGCCGCCGATGAGACCCGCCTCACCGGCACCGATGAGCGCGCCCGCGCCGAAGCGCCGGCCTCCACCCTGCTGCTGGTCATGACGGTCGTGATGGTCCGGATACGGCTGTCCGAACGCAGTTTCGCCTGTATGCGGTCGATCTCGGGCTGGTCGATCTGATCGAGCAGCCGGCCCGCCTCGGCCCACGCGGCCTCGGAGATGTCCCCGGCACTGGTGTGCAGTTGGATGCCGTACCGGAGCGTCCGGCCGTGCGAGGAGCCGCCGAAGACGGCGCCGACCCGCAACCCACGGCTGTGGACAAGCCCAACACCGCGACTCCTGCGCACGCGCATCCTCGGCGGCCTCATCATTTCCGTCCAGGAGACACGTTCTAGATGTCGCGAGCGGGGCGGAACTCATGCTGGGGCAATGGGAACTTGTGCCACAGGATTTCCGAGTGGATCTCGCCACTGAGAACTGCGGCAAGGAAACGGGTCACTGTCATGTTGTACCGTTCCCAGTCCGCTCCGGACTCGTCATTGATCATGATGGTACGGCTGTCGGGGTCGTCGCCGGGTCGCACGAGCCAGTATGTTCGGGATCCGATGTCTTCACCGGATACGCGCTCACCGCACGGCAGGGCGCGCCGGCCGCCGTATGGGCCGCATCCGCCACGGTTCCAGTCGGCACCGGCAACGGGCCGCGCTGTGCCGGGTGGCAGCGTGGTCAGTCGCCTGCAGTCGTTCACAGGGTGGTGCAACAAGATGGCGCGCTATGTTCATCATGTTGTCACCTTCATGCGAACCGGCACCGGAAGTGTGACCCGTGCAAGGCGATTGAGGGAGAGGCCCTGAAACGTGACGGTGTGCTGGCGTGGAACGGTGACCGCGGCTCGCTCAAGGACATGGATGCCGGTGCTGGCCTGGGCGGTGACGCGAACCGCACTGCTGCTGACGCTCTTCGGCGCCCTGCGCTTCCCCGGTGACGACGTCCGCCCCGACGTGGTCGTCATCTACCACGGCTGGTACGAACGGCTGCTGACCGGCAGCTTTCCGGTCGGCGACGTCACCTGGCAGTATCCGCCCGCCGCAGCGGCGGTCTTCCTCGCTCCGGCACTGCTGCCGTTCCTGACGTACTCCCACGCCTTCTACCTGCTCGCTTGCGCCGCCGACGCGACGGTTCTGGCGATGCTGCTGCAGGCCGGGCGGGCCCACGGCCGGGACCTGGCCGGCGCCTGGCTGTGGGTCGCCGGGGTCGCCGTGCTCGGCCCGCTGGCCCTGGCCCGCTATGACGTGATGGTCACCGCCCTCGCGGTCGCCGCCCTGCTGGCCGCCGCACGGCATCCCCGGGTGGCGGGCACGCTGGCCGGGATCGGCGCACTGGTCAAGGTCTGGCCCATACTCGTGCTCGCCGGCGTGCGACGGGGTCTCACGACCCGCCGCGCCTGGGGGGCAGCGCTGGTCACCACCGGCGGCGTCAGCGCCGCGTTCCTGGCTTTCACCCGGGGACCGTTCGCGTTCCTCACCGAGCAGCGTCAGCGCGGCGTCGAGATCGAGTCGCTGGGCGCGCTGCCGTTTCATGTCCTGCGCCGGCTCGGTCTGTGGCACGGCACCTCCCGGCTGCACTACGGGTCGTTCGAGTTCCTGGGCCCGTATGTGCCCACCGCGGCCCGGATCGCGCTGGCCGGCGCGGTGCTGGCCTTCTGCTGGTTGGTCTGGTGGCGGGTACGCGCCCGCACTTTCAGCGACGTCGTGCTCTACGACGCTGCGCTCGCCGCGGTGCTGGTCTTCGTCACCACCAGCCGGGTGATCAGTCCGCAGTACCTGATCTGGCTGCTCGGGCTCGGCGCGCTCTGCCTGACCAGCCGCTCCACAGTCCAGCGCCGGCCCGTGCTGCTCATCCTGGTCGCGTGCTTCTTCACGGTGCTCGAATTCCCCATCGGCTTCGGCCCGGTCGTGCGGAGCAATCTGCCGGGCATAGTCGTACTGCTCATCCGCGACGGGCTGCTTCTGGTGGCAACGGTCTCGTCCTGCCGCCGGCTCTGGCGCAGTACGGCCTCCCGGCCGGAAGCGACGCCTGACGACGTGGCGTCCTCGGACGCGGACTACGCCGTCGCACATACGGGTTGAGCCACCCTGGAGCCAGGGGCGTCAGCCCCCGCCCCGTCGCACCACCCTTGTGCGCGGTCCGCTACCCCAGCCAGCGCCGGCCCCACCTCGCGATCCCGTGCTCATGGCGGAACGCCACCGCGGGCTGCCCATCGTCGACGCCCTGAGCGCCGCCTGGGCCGTGAGCGGCCGCTTGCGGTCGACGGCGGTGCGGGTGGCGTAGCCGTCGACGTCGTGCGGCCATTCGCGTCGCCACAGGTGAGAGCCGTGAACATGGTGGCCTGGTTGTCCGCGGGGATGCCCGGGGACGTCGGTGTGTCGGCGAACGCCTGCTTGAGAACAGCGCGCACGCCGCCCGCCGCCGATGTGACTCGGGCCGCGATACCGGGATGGGGTCGGGGGCCATGTCGTACGTCGTTGCGCACCGTCGGCGGCGAGCTGCGGCATGTGGTGCTTCCGTGGTGTGGTCACCGGCGGGTTCGGTGGGCGGCCGACCAGCCGTCCGTCATCGCCGCCCGCCGAGAAAATCGAGGATGTGACCGAAGACGTCCAGTGCGGCGCCCCGGCCGAGGAATGTGTCCAGGTGGCCGTAACCGGGGATCTCGGTGTAGGACACGTCCAACTGGGGCTGGCGGTCGGCGAGTACGTCGTGGCAGAGCCGCTGGGAGTCCAGCCACAGCCCGTTGTCGCTGCCGGCGAGCAGCAGCACGGGGGTGTCGATACGGCCGGCCGCGTCCAGCGCGTTGGGCGGCAGGTCACGGTAGCGGTGGTCGGTTTCGTGCCAGCGGACCACGCTGCGGGCCAGCTCGATGCGGCGCAGGTGGGGCAGGATCCACAGCGGCGCGGGGCCGAGGAGGTCGGCGAGGCGGTCGTGGGTGGCCTCGGACAGGTTCTCGTGCACGAAGAGCGAGGCGCCCGTGCCCCAGGCCGAGTTGTGCAGGATCTGGCAGGTCGGGTCCGGGCAGCTCGCCTTCCGTGACGCCAGTGCGAACAACGGGGAGTACTTCGACCACAGGCCCACCTTGCGGAAGTCGACCGGGATGTGGTCCATCCGCGTCTTCAGCAGCTCCCCCGCCAGCGACATCCGCAGCGATGTCCGGCCGGCGAGCTTCGGCGTCAGGAACACACCCTGGGACACCACGCCGGCGAGGCCCGGCACCAGTCCCGCCGCCATGCTCAGGGACAGCGTGAGCGAGCCGATGCAGTGGGCGACCACGAACAGCGGGCGGTCGCCCGTGCGCTCGCGGACGTGTTTGACGGCCGCGGGAATGTCGTACAGGGCCACGTCGTCATACGTGTACCTCTGGCCGGTCTCGTTGTACGGCAGCCGGCAGCTGCCCCGCCAGTCCAGCAGCCAGGGATCGTAGCCGTCGTCGAGGAGGACGTCGACCAGATTGCGGGTCTCCGGCAGCAGGAACATGTCGGCGGACGCGGTGTGTCCGTGCAGGAGCAGCACGGCGGGGCGGTCCGCGGCGCCGGTGTGGATACGGGTCAGGCCGAGGCGGACGCCGTCGTCCGCCCGGAAGGGGATCTCCTCGACGCGGGCCGGGTCGAGGCGGTGGTGGAGCGGGCGCAGGGCCGCGGGGGTCCTGACCCGGCGCAGCGCCGGCCGGCCGGCGCGGGAGGTGGTCGTCCTGAGGATCATCGGTGGTGCTCCGTGAAGGTCGGGGTGCGGCGCAGGTCGAGCAGGTCCGCGGCGGCGCGGGCGAAGGGGCCGAGCAGGCCGCGGCCCATCTCCAGGCCGAACCAGGTGAGCCAGGTCAGCTTGGCGGCCCGCTTCTCCTGGCTGGTCAGACGCGGGTCGACCTTGATGCCGTCGATCTGGTCGCGGACGTAGGATTCCGCGGGCACGACGACCTCGCCCGCCAGGCTCGCCGGTTCGCCCTCGCGGCCGATCCGTACGGTCAGCGCGCGGGTCTGCCGCCACAGGTCGCGGCGGGCCCGGGCGTACTTGTGGCCCTCCAGCCACCAGTGGCCGCCGTCGGCGTCGCGCAACCGGAGCCGGTAGCGCAGGAGTTGGTGCCTGAGTCCGTGCTGCTGCGGGATCCCCTCCTCGGGGCGGATCCAGACGTCGCCGCGCTCGACGGTCAGCGGCTCGGGATGTACGGCGGTGCAGACGACCTCGCCGGTCACGTCCACCCGGCGCTCCTTCACCAGTTGGTACATGCTCGCGATGGAGAGGGTGAGCGCAATGGAGCAGGGGCTGTCGGCGGGGCCGCCGACCGGTCCCACGCTGCCCTCCGTCGTCTCCGGGAACCACAGGTAGGGCTGGTCGTCCTTGTGCGGCAGCCGGGCGAGGCCGTCCTGGGCGAGCCGCTCGAAGGTCCTCAGCTGGGCCTGCGCGTCGTAGCGGGCCGCGGGCGGCAGCCCGAGAGCCTCGACCAGGGCGGCGGTGCGTGCGCCTTCGGCCGCCGGGCCCTTCAGGGTCGCCTCGCACAGCTTGAGGGCGGTGGGGCTCTGCAACACCCTGGAGAGGAAGGCGAGTTCGGGGACCGGTTCGGCCTCCATGTGGGCCAGGGCGTCGGTGCGCCACTCGTCCCAGTCCTGGACGCGCACGTGCATGCCGCCGAGTGCCATGTCACGGACGACGTCGTCGAGGGTGTTGGGCACGCCGGTGAGGTTGTAGTCGTAGCCCCAGGCGTCGGGCTCGCAGATCGCGGCGGCGGCGACCCGGCTCACCCAGTCCACCGGGGCCGCGTTCAGGCAGCGGAAGGCGGGTACGGTGCGGAAGCGGCCGAAGGCCGAGATCAGGCCGCTGCTGAGGTCCTGCGGGTTGTAGGCGCCGGTCTTCGTGTGGCCGCCGATGCCGCCGGGGCGCAGCGCGGTGACGACCAGGCCGTGGTCGCGGGCGCGGCGCAGGGCGACCTCGGCGGCCCACTTCGACTGGTCGTAGCCGGAGACGAGCCGGTCGACGTGGGCGAGTGGGTCGTCCTCGCCCATGGAGGTGATGCCGACCTCGTTGAAGACGGCGATCGAGGAGATGTGGTGCAGCGGCTTGGGCCGCCCGGTGGCCGCGAGTTCGGCGAGGGTGAGCGCGCCGAGTACGTTGCTCGCCCGCAGCGACTGGTAGCCGCGCAGGAAGTCCACGGCCGCGGCCACGCCCACGACGCTGTCCAGTTCGTGGGCGAGCGTGTGCCACAGTTCGTCGGACAGGCCGAGCCGCGGCCGCCGGATGTCGCCGGGCAGCACGGTCACCCGGCGCCGCACCTCCGAGGACCAGGGCAACCGGTAGCTCTTCAGCGCCTCGCCGAGCCGGGCGACGCCTGCCTCCTCGTCGGCCGCGCGCACCAGGCAATGCACATGCGCGTCACTGTGCCGCAGCAGGTCGAGCAGCATGTGACTGCCGAGGAAGCCGGTGGCGCCGGTCAGCAGGATCCGGCGGGGCGGCAGCGGCTCGGGCACGTCGGCGAACGGCAGGCGGTCGGCGAGGCTCAGATCTGCGAGGATCTGCTCCAGGTCCTCACGGCGGGCCCTGGTGTACCGGTCGTCGCCACTGCCGACAGGGGGGCGAAGTGCCGGTGCGGTGCGCGGAGTCGGGATCGGAAGGGTGCGCGGGGCGAGGGCCGGAAGAGCGCCCGCTGGGGAGAGCGGCAGTGTGCCAGGGGCCGGAGCCGCGACAGCACCCACGCCGGAGGCGGGCCGCGCACCGGCGGCCGGAACCGGCAGAGTGCCCTGGACGGTGGGCGCCGGGGTGCCTGCGTGCACGGTCGGCGGGGTGGCCTCGCTCGACGCTTCGGCCCCGGTCGTCTGCAGCCAGCGCCGGGCGAGACTGATCGGACGGGCGTCGGCGAACACCTCGTCCAGGTCGAACTCGATGCCCAGCTCGCCCTCCAGCTCCGCGACGAGTTCCACGGCGTGCACGGACGTTCCCCCCGCGTCGAAGAAGTCGGCGTCGGGCGACAGGTGTCCCGCGGGCAGATGGCGGCCCGCCGCGGCGGCGATGGCGGCGGCCACGCCGTCCACGTCCCGGGGCGGGGCGGGGGCGGCACCGGAGTCCGCACCGGTGGCGGCCTGCATCACCCTGGCCAGCAGGTCGTCCACGCCGAGCCCGCCGCCACCGCGCTCGATCGCCTCGGCGGTCGCCCGCTGCCCGGAGTCCTTGGTCACGTCACGCATGAGAGCCCTTCATCGATGTGCGCGTCTTTCCGTTGCCTTTGCCGAGGTCCGTGCTGCGGGACGTCCTCACCGCTGCTCCCAGGACCGGAACGCCCTCAGGTGGTCCGGTGTGACCACGGCCTCCAGGCGCTCGTCGTCTGGGTCACCGCCGCCGAGCGCGGCCACCAGTCGCCGTGCCGGTACGTTGCGCTCCGTGCGCTCCGCCGTCAGCCGGACTTTCGTGCAGCCCAGTTCCTCGGCACGGTCGGCCAGCCACCGCAACAGACGTTCCTCGACTCCTCGGCCGAGCGCCCGGCAGCTCATCAGCCAGGCCAGGACATCCAGTTGGTCACCGTCAGCGCGTACGGCAAGCAGGGCGATCTGGCCGTAGTCGCCGAACCGGTCCCGGGCCGCCGCCGTCCACACCTCGCCCCGCTGCCGCCACCGGGCGACGTCGCCGCCGTCGGCCGACCGGGAGTGGAGCGTGAACTGGTTGGTTCGGCGGACGAGTTGCTCGGCCCGCTCCACGTCGGCCTCGCACAGCGCCCGGATGTCGACCTCCAGTTGCAGCTGCGCGAGGAACTCCTCGAACCCGGCGGCTGCGCGGGCGGTCTCCCGTTCCCGTTCCTGCGCGTAGAACCGGGCCCGCAGCGCGTCCTCGGCGGTCGCCGCCGCGGGGACCAGCGGCCACAACCGGCCCAGGAACTCCTCCAGTTCGTCCGCGGACGGGCAGGTCACCGACAGCACCTGCGGCAGCGCGGAGCGCACCTTGGCGATCTCGGCGGGGTTGTCGTCCAGGAACAGGAAGCTGTCCAGGCCGAGGCCGAGCGTGCGTGCGGCCTCGGCCAGGCGGCCCGGCTTCGGTCCCCAGGCGGCCGACAGCACGCTGAAGTGCTCCGCCCTCAGCAGGCTGTCCGGGCGGTCCAGGACGGCGCGGACCGTGGCCTCGTCGTTGTTGCTGACGAGCGCCAGCAGCGCGCCCGCCTCGCGCCACTGCAGCAGCCTTCGCGCGAGCAGGGCGCGCGGACCGGTCAGATCGACGGCCTCGGGACCGATCTCGCCGGCGACCCCGCCCCACAGGGTCTCGTCGCCGTCCACCGCGATCACCTTGGGCATGGGGCGCAGCACCGCCCGTACGACGTCGGCGAGGCGCAGCGCCACGGCCGCCTGGAAGGGTGGCGTGAAGGGCAGGTGGGCCAGCCGCTCGGTCCGCTCGTCGAAGCGTTCCCCACCGGGGTGGTGCCGGGTCCACTCGTCGGTGCCGAGCACCGCGATGCCGGGCAGCCCGGCCAGGTCGGCGGCCACCTTGCGCTCCCACCGCGTCAGCCGGTCCTCCTGACGGGCGGCGGGCAGGAAGCCGACGAGCAGCGGCTTGCGGGTGCGTTCGTACAGGGCCTTCAGCGCGGCCGGGTAGGCGGTGCGCAGCTCGGCGAGCAGCGCATCGTCGACCGGGCCGAAGCGCTCCAGGTCCACCGCCCGCAGCAGCACCGCACCCACCGCGGTCGCGGGGTCGGCGAAGACACCCGAAGGGTCCTGGAGACTCGCGAGCACGTGGTGGTACGGCGCCTCGGTGATCGCCGGTCCGCCGTCCCCGGCCCCGTTCTCGACGGCCGCCTGGCACATCAGCGGGAGGTTGCCGAGGGCGAAGGTGGCGGCGAGGGCCAGGGACCGGCGAGGTGCGGGCGCCGTACCCGCGGGAGCCCGGGTGCCGGCGCGCGCCGGTGCCGCAGGGTCCTCGGCCGCCTCCCCCAGCGACCGCAGGAACTCCTCCCCCAGCTCGGCGGTGGTCGCGGCGTCCAGGATGTCCAGGTTGTGGTCGAGCCGGACGCTTGCCGCGTCCGGCGTCATGGTGATCATCAGGTCGAGGTCGGAGTAGCCGGTGCCGGCCGGCAGCACCTCCAGCCGGGTGAGGTGGCGCGAGGACCGTACGTAGTTGAAGTAGACCTCGACGAGCGGCGCGTTCTCCCGGTGCAGGCCCTGCCGGGCCAGGGTGGCCAGGACGTCGGAGAACATGGCGCCCTTGGCCAGGAGGCGCTGCAGGCGCGCGTCGGTGCGGCGCAGCACCTCGGCGACCTGTTCGCCCGCGCGGGCCTCGGCCGGGAACGGCACCGGCACGCCGAAGAAGCCCACCGCGTCGTACGCGTCGGCGTGGATGCGGGTGTCCACGGGCACGGCGAGCACGAACCGCTCCCGTTCCCGCTTTCCGGCCAGCAGCACCGTCAGGGTGCCGAGGCAGAAGGCGGCGGGAGTGACTGCCAGCCTGCTCGCGGCCGCCGCGACCCGTTCCATCAGCCCGTCGGGAATCGTCACGGTCACGCTGCCGGCCCGGTACGACCGGGTCGCCGGGCGCGGCCGGTCCAGCTCCAGGTCGAGCCGTTCGCTGCCGTGGAAGTGCTCGCGCCACTCGGCGCCCGCCCCCTCGCCGCCCTGCTGGGCCTCGATGAGCAGGGCGATGTCGCGGTTGGTGACGGCGGCGCCGAGGGGGGTGCCGGACAGTTCCGCGTCGATCTCCCCGGCCACGAGCAGCAGCGACTGCAGGTCGCCGACCGCGTGGTGGGCGCCGAACACCAGGATCTGGCCGTGTGCGCCGCCGTCCACCAGCTCGAACCGCCACAGCGGTGTCGTCGCGAGGTCGAACGGCGGCTCCAGCAGGGCGCGCAGGCGCTCGGCGGCGTCGAGTGAGCCTTCGACGGCCGTGCAGCGCAGCACCGGCTGTGCCGGCTCCCGGTCCACGCGCAGCTGCCGTACGCCTTCCGCCCCGGTGACGATCGCGGTGCGCAGGGCCGCGTGCCGCGCGACGAGCCGGGTGAGGATGCCGGTGAGCGTCTCCGGGGTGGTCGGCTCGGTCAGCCGTACGGCGAGGCCGATGCCGTGCGCCGCGTCCGGCATGCCCGGCCGGGCGCTGCGCAGCAGTCGTACGACGTCTCGTGTCGCGGGCCGCAGTTCGGTCTCCGGGACCGCCCCGGCGAGGTCGCCGGAGTCCTGCCGCGCCACGGCGCCCCGCTCCGGAAGGCCCTCGGCCAGGGCCTGGGCGAGGCCACGGATGTCGGACGCCGCGAACACGTCCGCGGCCGGCAGCTCCACGCCCAGTTCGCGGACGAAGGCGTTGCGCAACCGCACCAGCATCAGGGAGTCCAGGCCCAGTTGCTTCAGGGCCGTGGTCGCCGACACGTCGACCGCTCCTCCGGAGACCTCGCCGACCCGGGCCCGGACGTACGCCTCCAGCCAGGTGGCACGGTCCGGGTCGGTCGTCGCCGCGAACACCTTCTTGACGAGGTCGTCCGAGGCGGCCGTGCCCGTCGGGACGGTGACCAGGTCGCCCAGGATCGGGCGGGTGCGCACGGCGTCGGGGACGAGCGTCAGCATCTCCCGGTCCAGGGCGATCGGCGCGAGCTGGCGGCGGGCGGTGGCCAGGACCCGCTCGAACAGCTCGCCGCCCTCCTGCGGCGAGAAGGCGACCAGGCCCGAGCGGCTGGTCTCGGCGGCCCGGGTGCCGGACCCGGCGACCATGCCGACACCGGCCCAGGCACCCCAGTCCAGGCTCAGCGCCCGGCGATCGGAGCGGGAAAGGTGGTGTGCCCAGGCGTCGAGGAAGGCGTTCGCCGCCGAGTACGGGCTCTGCCCGGCCGACCCGAGGAGCCCGGCCGCGGAGGCGAACAGGACCAGGTTCCGGGCCTCCGGGATCAGCTCGGTGAGGAGAGCGGTGCCCAGGACCTTCGGGGCGAGGACGCGCAGGACGCGTTCGTCGGTCAGGCTCGCCACCGTGGCGTCGTCGAGCACACCGGCCGCGTGCACGACCGTGGCGATCGGGCCAGAGGCGTGCCGTACGGCGTCCAGGGCGGCCGTGAGACTCTCCCGGTCGGCGACGTCGGCGCGGGCCAGGTGCACGGTGACGCCCCGCTCTTCCAGACCTGTGATCCAGTTGCCGGCCTCCGCGTCGGGCGTGCCCCGGCTCATGAGAGCCAGTCGGCGGGCCCCGCGGCGGACCAGCCGCTCGGCGACGACGCGGCCGAGGCCGCCCAGACCGCCGGTGATCAGGTGCACACCGTCCACGGAGGTCTCGCCGTGACCGCCGTCGTCCGGGCGGGTGTGGGCCAGGCGTGGCACCAGGCGGCCGGTGTCGCGCAGCGCGACGAGCCGTTCGTCGTCGGCGTGCCTGAGCTGGGTCCACAGGGCGTCGACGCCGTCGGTGGGCGGCAGGTCGATCAGCGTGGTCGACAGCTCCGGGTACTCCTGCGCCACCGTGAGCCCGAAGCCCCAGGCGAGCGCCTGCTGCGGGTTGGTCACCCCGGTGCTGTCGCCGGCTGCCTGGCTGCCGCGTACGACCACGAACAGGCGCGGAGCCCGGCCCTGCGGACGGCCGGCGAGGGCGCGCACCAGGTGCAGGGTGCTCAGGCAGCACAGCCGCGCCGCCTGCTCGGCCGATCCGGCGTCGGCGATCGCCGGGGCGTCGAGGGCGGTCAGCTGGACCACCTGCTCGGGCTGTCCCCCCGCGAAGGCCTCCTCCAGCAGCCGGGTCAGGTGGTCGGGGTCGGCCGGATCGAGGACGTAGCGTCCCGGTCCCTCGACGGCGAAGGCGCTGCCCCTGCGGGCGACGACATGCGGCACCGAGGAGCCGAGCCGCTCGCCGAGCGCGTCGGCCACCCCCGTGTCGTCGGCCAGGATCAGCCAGCTGCCCTTCACCGGCGGCTCCTGCGCCACCGGGCGCGGGTGCCAGCGGGTCTCGTAGAGGGCGCCGTCCAGCGGCGAGAGCGCGGCCAGCCGGAACCCCTCCATCTCCAGGACGAGTTTGTCGTCCTCGTCCCAGATCCTGAGGTCCAGGGTGGCGGTGTCGCCGGACACGGAGCGCAGTTCGCAGCCGGCCCAGGCAGGCGTGGTGCGCAGGCCGGTGAACCGCAGCCGTCCCGCCCCGGCGGGCACGAACGGCCGGCCCTCGGGCGCGTCCTGGGGCAGGGCGGCCGTGTGGAACGCGGCGTCGAGGACCGCGGGGTGCAGCAGATGGCCCGCGGCGGCCCTGGCGGCCAGTCGGCCCAGGCCCGTCGAGTTCCCGCGGCGGCCCTGCTCCAGGCCGCGGAAGGCGGGACCGTAGTCGATGCCGAGGGCGCTCAGCCCGGCGTACACCGCCGGCAGGTCCACGTCCTGCGTGCACCGCTCACGCATGGCGGCGAGCGGCACCTCGTCGAACTGCACCTCGTCGCACCGCACGTCGTCGGGTCGCACGTCGTCGGGTCGCACGTCGGCCGGGGGCTGCTCGCCGGACACCGCGATGCGTCCGCTGACATGACGCTCCCACCGCGGGCGCCGCTCACCGGCGGCAGCGGAGGCGACGGTGAAGGACCGGAAGCCGTCCCGGGCGGGCCGCAGCACCAGCTGCACCCGTACGGGCCGTTCGGGATCCATCCGCAACGGCTGCACGAACTCGATGTCGCTCAGCTGGACTTGGCGACCGCCCTGCACCGCGGAGGCGGCCTCCAGCACCATGGCGAGGAAGGCGGCACCGGGCAGCCAGACCTCGCCGTCCACCCGGTGGTCGTTCAGATAGGCGAAGCGGCTGTCCCGCAGGTCGATGTCGCTCTGGAAGAGGTGCCGGTCGGGCTCGTCGCTGGACTCGACGTGGGTGCCGAGGACCGGTGAGGAGCCCGTGGCGGTGGCCGGGGCGGGCGTGAGCCAGTGGCGTTCGCGGGCGAAGGCGTACGTCGGCAGATCGACGCGGCGGCCTTGCGGGAACAGCGCCGGCCAGTCCGGCGCGTGCCCCGCGACGTACAACTCGCCGACCCTGCACAGCAGGACATCGGGTCCGTCCTGCTGACGGCGCAGCGAGCCGACGCCGGCCACGTCGATCCCGGCCTCCGCCGCCACCGCCTCGATGGCGGACAGCAGCGAGGGATGCGGGCTGAGCTCGACGAAGTAGCGGTAGCCGTCGTCCAGCATCCGCCGGACGGTGTCGGCGAAACGGACGGGCTGCCTGAGGTTGGCGTACCAGTAGTCGGCATCCAGCCGGTCGCCGGAGACGGGTTCGGCCAGCACCGTCGAGTACAGCGGGGTCGACGCCTGTGCGCCCCGGATACCGGAAAAGCGGTCGAGCAACTCCGTGCGCAGAGGTTCCATCAGCGGGGTGTGCGAGGCGAACGGCGTCGACAGCCGTCGTACGGTGATCCCCCGCTCCTCGAGCCGGCGGCGCAGCTCGGCCAGTGCGTCGGCGGCGCCGGAGACGGCCGTGGAGCCCGCGCTGTTGACCGCGGCGACGAAGAGCCGGTCCGCGTAGGGGGCGAGCAGTTCCTCGACCTGCGCCCGCGGCAGCTCCACCGCGACCATGCCACCCTGCCCGACCAGCGGGACGACGGCCCGGGCCCGACCGGTCACCACGGCCACGGCGTCGTCCAGGCCGAGGGCGCCCACGCTGTACGCGGCGGCGATCTCGCCCAGGCTGTGCCCGACCACGGCATCCGGGACCACGCCGAGCGCCCGCCACGCGGCGGCCAGCGCCGCGTTGACCGCGAACAGCACCGGTTGCAGGCACTCGGTCCGGTGCAGCGGGGAAAACTCCTCCGGTGCCCGCAGCGCGTTGAGCACCGACCAGCCGACGTGCCGCTGCACCGCCTCGTCGATCCGGGTCAGCTCCTCGCGGAACGCCTCCGAGCCGGCCAGCAACTCCAGGCCCATACCCGGCCATTGGCCGCCGTGCCCGGAGAAGACGAAGGCCACCTTGCCCGTCTCCTCCTCGCGCGGCGTGGCCGGCTGCGCCCGTCCGGAGCCCAACGCATCGAGCGCGGCGCGCAGTTCGTCCACGTCGCCCGCCGCGACCGCCGCCCGCCAGGGGAAGTGGCTGCGGTGCCGGGCCAGGGTGTAGGCGACATCCGGCAGCGGTGTGTCCCCGGTCAGGTGCCGGGCCAGCCGTGCGGCCTGGCCCCGCAGCGCGGCCTCGCTCCGCCCGGACAGGATGAACAGCCGCTTACCGGAAGGAAGTTCACCTGCGAGGCCGGGCTCCGGCGCAAACGGCGGGGCCTCCTCCACGATCACATGGGCGTTGGTCCCGCTGATCCCGAAGGCGCTGACGCCGGCCCGCCGGACGCGCTCCTTCGAGGCCGGCCACGGCACGGCTTCCTGCAGCAGGTGCAGACCGCTGCCGTCCCACTCGACGTGCCGGCTGGGTGTGCCGGCGTGCAGGGTGGCCGGCAGCATCCGGTGGCGCAGCGACTGCACCACCTTGATCAGTCCGGCGATGCCCGAGGCGGCCTGCGTGTGCCCGAGGTTGGACTTGAGTGAGCCCAGGTACAGCGGGCGGTGCCGGGGGCGGGAGGCACCGAAGACCTGCGCCAGGGCGTTCGCCTCGATCGGGTCGCCCAGCGTCGTGCCCGTGCCGTGCGCCTCCACGTAGTCGATGTCGGCGGGTTCGAGGCCGGAGAGCTCCAGGGCCCGCCGGATCACCTGTTCCTGCGCCGGGCCGTTGGGCGCGGACAGGCCCTGGCTGCGGCCGTCCTGGTTGACGGCCGTGCCGCGCAGCACCGCAAGCACCTCGTCGCCGTCCCGCCGCGCGTCGCCCAGCCGCTTCAGTACGAGCATGCCGGCGCCCTCGGCCCAGACGGCGCCGTCGGCGTCGTCGGAGAAGGAGCGGCAGCGGCCGGTCGGGGACAGGCCCCGCAGCCGGCTGAACTCCACGAAGGTCTGCGGGGTCACCATGAGCGTCACACCGCCGGCCAGCGCCAGGTCGCACTCGCCCGACCGCAGCGCCTGCGCCGCCAGGTGCACCGCGACGAGCGACGACGAGCACGCCGTGTCCACCGTCAGCGCCGGGCCGTGCAGCCCGAGCGCGTACGCCAGCCTGCCCGAGGCCACGCTCAGCGCCGACCCGGTGCCGACGTATCCGTCCAGCTGGTCGAGCCGGGAGCCCGACAGGTAGTCGCTGCCGAACATGCCGACGTACACGCCGGCGGTGCTGCCCGCCAGTTCGGCGGGGACGATCCCGGCGCGCTCCAGCGCCTCCCACGCGGTCTCCAGCAGCAGCCGCTGCTGCGGATCCATGGCGGCGGCCTCCTTCGGGGTGATGCCGAAGAAACCCGCGTCGAAGGACCCGATGTCGTCCAGGAAGCCGCCCTCCCGGGCGTACGACTTGCCCGGCGTCTCCGGGTCGGGGTCGTACAGCGACTCGACGTCCCAGCGCCCGACCGGGAACGGGCCGACCGCGTCACGGCCCTCGGCGACCAGCCGCCACAGCTCCTCCGGGTCGCCCGCGCCGCCCGGCAGGCGGCAGGCCATGGCCACCAGAGCGACCGGCTCGTCGTGCGTCGCGGTGCGGGTGTGCGGCGCGGCGGGCGCGGGACGGCGCGCGGCGGGGACGCTCGGCGCGATCACGGTGGCCAGCAGGTGCTCGGCGAGGCGGGCCGGGGTGGGGTGGTCGAACAGCAGGGTGGCCGGGAGCCGGGAGCCGAGGCGGGCACCGATGCGGTTCCGGAGCTCCACCGCCGTCACCGAGTCCATGCCGAGGTCGCGCAGCGGCTGGTCGGCGCGGACGGACTCCGCCGAGCGCAGACCGAGGGCGCGGGAGGCCTCCTCGCGGACCAGGGCCAGGACGCGGTCGGCGCGCTCGGCCTCCGGCAGCCGGGCCAGCCGGTCCGCCAGGCCGTCCGCGCCGTCCTGCCCGGTGCGGGGCGCGGGAAGCAGCGAGCGCCACAGGGCGGCCGCACCGCCTCCCGGGCCGGCCGTGGTCTCGCGCAGGCGGGGCATGTCAAGCGCCCAGGCGACCAGGTGCGGGGCGTTCCGGCGCAGCGCGAGTTCGACGAGGTCGCGGCCCTGTTCCGGAGTCAGGGCGCGGTGGCCGAGGCGGGCCATCCGCTCCAGGTCGGCGTGTTCGGCGGCGAGTCCCTCGCCCGCCCAGGCGCCGAAGGAAATCGACACCGCGGGCAGCCCCAGGGCGCGCCGGTGGTGGGCGAGTTGGTCGAGGAAGGCGTTGGCGGCGGCGTAGTTGGCCTGGCCCGCGTTGCCGACGACACCGGCGGCGGAGGAGACCAGCAGGAACAGGTCGAGCCGCGCGCCTGCGGTGAGCCGGTGCAGATGGGCGGCGCCGTCCACCTTGGGGCTGAGCACCCGCGCGAGGCGTTCGGGGGTCAGCTCGGCGACCACCCCGTCGTCCAGGACGCCGGCGCAGTGCACGACGCCGCGGAGTTCGTGGGCGACGGAACCGACAATGTCGGCCAGGGCCGCGGCGTCGGAGACGTCGCACGCGGCCACCTCGACCGCGGCGCCGAGCGCTGTCAGTTCGGCGGTGACCTCGGCCGTGCGCGGGTCGTCGGCTCCGCGCCGGGACGTCAGCAGCAGGCGGGGCACGCCCCGTTCGGCGAGGAGCCGGGCGATGTGGCGTCCGACGGTGCCGAGGCCTCCGGTGATCAGTACGGTGCCGTCGACGGGTGTCCGCGCACGGTCCGTCCCGGCGGGGCGGGCGCGCATGAGCCGGGGCACGAGCAAGGTGCCCGAGCGCCCGGCGAGTTCGGGCTCGCCCTCGTGAGCGGCGGCGGCTAGCAGGGCGGCCGCGGGATCGGTGTCGTCGAGGTCGAGCAGCGTCAGCCCGAGGTCCGGATGCTCGGCACGGGCGCTGCGGGCCAGGCCCCACAGCGCCGACTGGGCGAGGCCCGGCACGGTGTCCCGGTCGTCGGCCGCGACCGCGCCGCGGGTCACCCAGATGGTCCGGGCGGGTGCCTCCTCCTGTGCGACGAGGGTCTGCAGTTCGGCCAGCGCGGCCTCCGTCATCTCCCGTGCGGCGGCGGCCGTTTCGGCGTCCTCGGCCGGTTGTGGCCAGAACCGCACGAGCACGTCGACACCCGTGTCGTGCGCCTCGGCCCCCACCGCTTCGAAGCGGCGCGAGGCCGCAACGACGTCCGGGGCGGACGCGTCATCCACGACACGTCGG
>NZ_JBVIJE010000039.1:0-35049 GCF_055581585.1 Streptomyces sp. NPDC031426 | reverse complement strand
CACGTCGGTCACGTGACGCCGACTCCCGGGCGCCGGCGGCAGGTTCGGCATCGGACACCGGCCGGGGCCAGGACCGTACGGGCACCTCGCCACCCGTGTCGTGCGCCTCGGCCCCCACCGCTTCGAAGCGGCGCGAGGCCGCAACGACGTCCGGGGCGGACGCGTCATCCACGACACGTCGGTCACGTGACGCCGACTCCCGGGCGCCGGCGGCAGGTTCGGCATCGGACACCGGCCGGGGCCAGGACCGTACGGGCACCTCGCCACCCGTGTCGCGGCACCGGATCCCCGCGGCTTCGAGGCCGCGCAGGGCCGCCTCGACGTCGGGGTCGGACGGGTCGCCGACGACGGTCCAGGCACCGGCCGGAGCCTGGACGCTCGGTTCGGGCGCGGCCGTCCAGGCCACCTCGTACAGGTGCCGCCCGTTGCCCGAACCGCCGACGAGATCCGCCGGGCTCGCGGCCCGCAGCCGTACCCCCTCCAGCCGACCCGCGGGGAAGCCGTCTGCGTCCCACAGCGTCACGTCCAGCGTGAGATCCGTGCCGGCCGCACCAGTGCGCCGCACGGACACGGTGAGGTCGTCGGCGCCGCCGTGCGACAGCGCGGCGCGGCCCACGGAGACCGGAAGGAGCACCCGGCCGTCGGAGGCGGCGCCCTCTTCGAGGGCCGCTGCCACGTGCAGCGCGGCGTCCAGCAGCGCCGGGTGGACCGGGTAGGGATCGGCCAGGTCGTGGGCCACGGACGGCAGCGACAGCCGGGCCAGCAGCTCGCCGGCGCCGGTCACCACCGCCTCCCGTACGCCCTGGAAGGCCGGACCGTAGCCGAGGCCGAGCCCGGTCAGCCGCTCGTAGGTGTCCGGGCTCCAGGCGGGCTCCGCCGCCTGAGGCCACACCGGCGGCCGCCCCGCCACCGGAGTCGCCCCGGCCGCCGAGGCGGTGGCGTGCAGGGTCCAGGTGGCCTCCTGACCGCGCGGGCGGCTGTGCACGGTGATCTCCGGTGCCGGGCCGGCGCTGACCACCTCGACGGACACCTCCACCGTGCCGGAGGTCGGCAGCACGAGGGGTGCGAGCAGCAGCAGGTCGGTCACGTCGGCCGGGTCGTCCGGGCGCGCCACGGCGAGGGCGGCCCGGCACAGCTCCAGCAGGGTCGTGCCGGACACCACGGTCCGGCCGAACACGGTGTGGTCGGACAGCCAGTCGGCGGTGGCCGGGGACCACTCGTTGCGGAAGGTCCAGCGGGTCTCGTCGGCCGACTGCAACTGGACGCCGAGCAACGGGTGCGCGGCGCGGTCGAACAGGCCGAGGCCACCCGAGGCGGATTCGGGTTCGATCCAGTGACGCCGGGTGTCCCAGGCGTAGGTCGGCAGGTCCGTCCGGACGGTGTCGGCGACCAGGCGCCGCCAGTGCAAGCGCCGTCCGTGGACGTGCAGTTCGGCGGCGGCGTGGTCCAGACAGGCGGGTCCGTCCCCGTCGCGGCGGAGGGAGCCGACGGCGACCAGTTCGTGGCCGGATTCCTCGCCGATCGTGTGCAGGGCTGTCAGCAGGGACGGATGCGGGCCGAGTTCGACGAAGTGGCGGTAGCCGTCTGCCGCCATGCGCTCCACCGCGGGCGCGAAGCGGACGGGTTCGCGCAGATTGCTGTACCAGTAGTCGGCCTCCAGCTCCTCGGTGACCGGTTCACCGGTGACGGTGGAGTACCAGGCGACCGACGTGGGGTACGTGGTCACGCCGTCGAGCTCGTCGAGGATCGTCGCGCGCACCTGCTCGACCCGGGCGCTGTGGGAGGCGTAGTCGACGTCGAGGCGGCGGACGAAGACCTGTTCCCGGTCGAGGTCGGCGAGCAGGCCCTCCAGCGGCTCCACGTCACCGGCGATCACCGTCGCCCGGCCGCTGTTCACGGCGGCGACCGAGACCCGGCCGCCGAGACCGTCGAGGCGGGTGACGACCTCGGTGTGCGGCAGGGCGACGACGGCCATGGCGCCGGTGCCGGACAGCTCGGTCAGGGCGCGGCTGCGCAGGGCGACCACCGCGGCCGCGTCGTTGAGGCTGAGCGCGCCGGCGACGCAGGCCGCGGCCACTTCGCCCTGGCTGTGCCCGATCACGGCGTCCGGCCGGACGCCACGGGCCCGCCACACCGCGGCCAGGGACACCATCACCGCGAAGAGCACCGGCTGGACGACATCCACACGGTCCAGGGACGGGGCTCCCGCCTCGCCGCGCAGAACGGCCGCCGCGGACCAGACGGTGAACGGTCGCAGGGCGGCGTCGCAGCGGTCGAGCTCGTCGGCGAACACGGGCTCGCGTTCGAGCAGGTCACGTGCCATGCCGGCCCACTGGGCGCCCTGGCCGGGGAAGACGAAGGCCACCTTGCCCGCGGGCAGCGTCCGCCGAGGGCCGGCGGTCAGGCCGGGGTCGGGCCGGCCCTCTGCGAGGGCCCGCAGCGCGGTCAGCAGTTCGTCCCGGTCGGCCGCCTGGACGACGGCACGGTACTCGAAGTGGGTGCGGTGGTGGGCCAGCGTCGCGGCCACGGCGGGCAGCGGCGACTCGGGCCGGACAACGAGACGTGCGTGCAGTCGGTCGGCTTGTCCCTGGAGCGCGGGGAGCGTGCGGGCGGAGAGCGGGAAGAGCGTCGGGCCGGGCAGCTCCGCCCCCGCCCCGGCCGGTGCGACGGCGTCCTGCGGTGCCTCCTCCAGCACGACGTGCGCGTTGGTGCCGCTGATGCCGAACGCGCTCACCCCGGCCCGCCGCACGCGGTCGCCGTCACGCGGCCACGGCCGGGCGCTGCCGTGCACGGTCAGGCCGCTGCCCGCCCAGTCGACGTGCTCCGTGAGGGTCTCGGCGTGCAGGGACGGCGGTATGAGCTCGTGTCCGAGGGCGAGCACCGTCTTGATCACGCCGCCGATGCCCGCGGCGGCCTGGGTGTGACCGATGTTGGACTTCAGCGAGCCGAGGCCGAGGGGCCGGTCGGCGGGGCGGCCCGGTCCGAAGACGGCGGCCAGTGCGCGACCCTCGATGGGGTCGCCGAGCGGGGTGCCGGTGCCGTGCGCCTCGACGTGGTCCACGTCGCCCGGTGCGAGTCCGGCGGCGTCGAGGGCCGCGCGCAGCACCCGTTCCTGCGCCGGGCCGTTGGGGGCGCTCAGCCCCTGGCTGCGGCCGTCCTGGTTGACGGCCGAGCCCTTGACCACGGCGAGCACCCGGTCGCCGTCGCGGCGGGCGTCGGCGAGCCGCTTGAGCAGCAGCACACCGCAGCCCTCGGCCCACACCACGCCGTCCGCGTCGGCCGAGAATGGGCTGCACCGCCCGGACGGCGACAGCCCGCGCAGCCTGCTGAACTCCACGTGTCCCCGCGGGGTCACCAGCAGGCTCGCGCCGCCCGCCAGGGCGAGGTCGCACTCACCTGCCGCCAGCGCGCGGGCCGCCAGGTGCAGGGCGACGAGGGAGGAGGAGCAGGCGGTGTCGACGGTGACCGCCGGGCCCTGCAGACCGAGGGTGTAGGCGATGCGCCCGGAGGCCACGCTGGGTGCCGAGCCCGTGCCGACGTGCCCGTCGAGCTGGGCCAACGAGGCGGAGGCGAGGTATCCGCTGTCGTACAGGCCGATGTAGACGCCCGTGAGGCTGCCGTGCAGCGTCTCGGGGACGATCCCGGCCCGCTCGATCGCCTCCCAGCTGGTCTGCAGCAGCAGCCGCTGCTGCGGGTCCATGGCGTCGGCCTCCCGGGGCGAGATCCCGAAGAAGGCAGCGTCGAAGCGGTCGATGCCGTCGAGGAAACCGCCACGCAGCGTGTACGCCTTGCCGGTGGCCTCGGGGTCGGGGTCGTAGAGACTCCGGGTGTCCCAACGGCCCGCCGGTACCTCGGAGATGGCGTCCTCACCGGCGGCGAGCAGCCGCCACAGCCCTTCGGGGTCGTCGGCGCCGCCGGGGAAGCGGCAGGCCATGGAGACGATGGCGATGTCGTCGCCCGCCGTCCGCGGCGGAGCCTCGGCACAGGCCGGGCCGGCCGCCGGGGCGGGCGGCTCGCCGAGGACCGCGTCGGCCAGCGCGGCGATCGTGGGGTGGTCGAAGACGAGCGATGGCTCCAGTGGTCGGCCGATCCGTGCGGACAGTTCCGCGGCCAGCGTCACCAACCGGCGTGACCCCAGCCCGAATTCCGCGATCGGCCGGTCCGGGTCGACGGCCAGCGGGTCGAGCCCGGCGGCCTCGGCGACGGCCGACCCCAGCCAGGCCCGTACGTCCTCGGCGGTGGTGAGGGGCGGGATGGTGGACTGCTTCCGGGGCTCGTTCGCAGGCATCTGGGCAGGTGTCCTCAAGCGACGGTGACGCGGGCGGATTCCGCACGACCGCATGCGGCAGCGGCGTACGACTGACATCGGGTGACGTACGGCCGAAGTCGACGGACCTGCGGCCGCGGAGGGCGGACGTGCGGCCGGCGCGGGCGGGCGCGCCGACGGCGGTGGGGTCATCCCGTGACGGGCACGTCCACCAAGGCGAGGGTGCCGTCGAGGTAGGCCGCCCGGGAGGCGCGACGCTGGATCTTCCCGCTCGACGTCTTCGGGATGGTGCCGGGGCGGACCAGCACCACGTCCCGCACCGACAGGCCATGGGCCTCGCCGATCGCGCTGCGCACCAGGTCGGTGATCTTCTCGGCCTCGCCGGCCGCCTCCGGCGCCACCTCGGCCACCACGACGGCCTGTTCGCCCTCCGCACCGCCGGCGTCCACGGAGAACGCCGCGGTGCAGCCGGGCCGCAGTGCCGGGTGGGACAACTCCGCGGACAGCTCCAGGTCCTGCGGGTAGTGGTTGCGCCCGTCGATGACGACGAGGTCCTTCAGGCGGCCGGTGACGAACAGTTCGCCGTCCCGCACGAAGCCGAGGTCGCCCGTGCGCAGGAAGCGGCCCTCGCGGCCGGTCAGGGTGGCGCGGAAGGTCTCGCGGGTGGCCAGGGCGTTGCGCCAGTAGCCCTTGGCCACGCTCGCGCCGGCGACCCAGATCTCGCCGACCTCGCCCTCGGGCAGTTCCTCCTGCCGTTCGGGGTCGGCGATCACCACGGTGATCCCGGGCCCGGGCCGGCCGCAGCCCACGGCGGCCGCGTCCGCCTCGCCGGCGTGCGGGCCGGTCTCGGCGGCCTCCAGCAGGGTGGGCGGGGCGTCCACCGCACCGCCGGTGACCATCAAGGTGGCTTCGGCCAGGCCGTAGCAGGGGTAGAACGCCTCATGGCGGAAGCCGGCCGCGCGGAAGGTCTCGGTGAACCGTCGCAGCGTGGCCGCGCGCACCGGTTCGGCGCCGTTGAAGGCGACCTTCCACGCGCTCAGGTCGAGGCTGTCGACCAGGTCGGCGGTGGCGTGCTTCAGACACAGCTCGTAGGCGAAGTTGGGGCCGCCGCTGGTGTGCGGCCGGTAACGGCTGATCGCGGTCAGCCAGCGATCGGGGCTCTGCAGGAAGTGCAGCGGCGAGAAGAGCGTGGCCGTGGCGCCCAGGTACAGCGTGTTCAGCACCGGGCCCATGAGGCCCATGTCGTGGTAGACGGGGAGCCAGCTGAGGATCAGTTCCCGGCCGTGCTCCGCGAGGGCGTCCGGGGTGTGCCCCATCCGCTCGGTGATGATCCGCTCGTTGTCCAGCAGGTTGCCGTGGGTGACCGCCACACCGCGCGGGGCGGAGGTGGAGCCGGAGGTGTACTGGAGGAAGGCCACCGAGTCGGCGGAGAGGTCGGGGGCGTGCCAGGAGCCGGCCGCGTCGTCGGGAATGTCCTCGGTGGCGATGCGGGGGACGGTGTCCGGTTCGGGCAGCTGCTCGGTCCATGTGCGCAAGGCACGGATGACTTCGCGGCCGCCGAGGATCACCTTGGCGTCGGAGTCGGCCATCAGACGCTTCATCCGGACAAGGGCGCGGTGGTTCTGCGAGCGTCCCTGCGGGGGCACGCCCGGCACGGCGACCACGCCGGCGGCGAGGCAGCCCAGAAAGGCGGAGACGAACTCCAGGCCGGGTGGATGGAGCAGCAGGGCGCGCGAGCCGGCCAGGCCTCGGTCCTGGAGCCAGGCGGCCACGGCCCGGGAGCGGTGGGCCAGTTGTCCGTAGGAGATGTCCTGGATGTCCCCGTCGCAGTCGCCGGTGAGGAGGTACCGGTAGGCGGTACGGTCGGGCTGTTGCTGGGCGTGTGCGGTCAGTAATTCGACCAGGGAACGAGCCATGTGACGAGTCCCACCTGTCCGGGTCAGCGAGTGAGGGAACTGGAGTTCGACGGCCGCGTGATGCGCACGCGCAGAAGCCGTTGACCGGGCCCCCTTGCCAGGTCATCCGTCTCGCCACTCGCCTGGCGGCGAAATGGCCGCAGGTCTCCCCGCGTCCCCCCACTCAGCTTGCTACCAATGAGTAACACCATAACAAGTCCCGCCGGTCGACGGGTCGAACGCATGTAAACGGTGCGTGTCCAAAAGGAGTTGGCTGCCCGCCGGCTCCGCCGGGCCGGCTCGCCCGTCCACGCACCCGGCGCCCGCCCGACAGCCGGAGCCGCCCGAGCATTCCGCCTTTCCAGTGCCACGACTACCCCTGCCCGCCGACGCCGTATGCCCCTGCTGCGTGCAGGGGCACGCCACGGCAACAACACACCGCGGGGCAGACCACTGCCGATCCATCGAGCTTTCATGCCGGAACTCATGACCAGCCTCCCGCGACCGCTGCCGGCCGCCTGGGCACGCCAAGGGATCAAAAGAGCAGAGTCTGATGCGGACGTGGCCGATGCCTTTGTCCAGCAGCTACCGGTGGAACGTCTGACCGAACTCCTGGCCGTTACCGGTCCGAACCTGTTCGACCGCGAAGGCGTACGGCTGCTGGTCGAAGAGCTATCGCATCAGCCGGCCATCTTCAGGCTCTTCCGGGTCAGCCTGGACGGAGTCGAGGATCACCGGGAATCCGGCCTGTCCCTCTTCCTCCCCAACGGGGTAGAGCCGAACAGGCCCTTCAACCGCCGGCCGCTGCCGTGTCGCGGACTTCCATCGGTAGCGAGCAGACCCTCTCGGGGCCTGAGTCAGGATTCGCCGTTGGTCTTGTGCGAGTCGTCCTGGGCCGAAGATCCCGCCGGTGGTGCCGAGTGAGGCCGAGCGGGAGATGTTGCTGTCGTAGGTGCGTCATCCTTCGTCCGCTCAAGCGTTGGCGTTGCGATCGCGGATCGCGCTGGAGCGACAGTCGCCCGCCATGAAATCTCCACATGGACCCGACAGAAACCCCCACGACCCCTCGCGCTGAACACACAGGTCAGCGCGTTGCCTGCATCGAGGTCGCCGTCACCGTTGGGATCCCACTAGGCGATTCCAAGAAGAAAGCCTGGTCAGCGCACCGACCAGGCATTTCAGAGTGTGTGTCCGCGGGGCGAGTTGACCGCTGACGACACGGTCGTGGTTGCACAAGAAGAGCTCTTCCTCTGAGACACCTGTCGGCGTAGCCGCCGCTGCTGCCGCTACCACTGCTCGTCGATGCAGTGGGTGGTGCGGGGCCGGCGTGACCTCATCAGCTACGAGCGGCGCGTCAGGGGATGGTGGCTCCCTCTGCGCCGAGAGCCGCCGTCACGGGCTGGAAGAAGGTCTCGCCGCCCGAGGTGCAGTCACCGCTCCCGCCGGAGGTCAGGCCGATTGCCGCGTCGCCGTCGAAGAGGGCGCCGCCGCTGTCGCCGGGTTCGGCGCACACGGTGGTGTCGATCAGTCCGAAGACGGAGCCCTCCTGGTAGTTGACGGTGGCGTCCAGTGCGGTGACTTGTCCGCCGTAGACGCCGGTGGTGCTGCCGCTGCGCTGGACCTGCTCGCCGACGTAGGCGTCGGCGGCACGGGTGATCTGCTGGGTGCTGCCGTCGTACAGGTCGACGGTGCTGGGGTGGTCGGTGCCAGGGTCGTCGTACTGCACGAGGGCGTAGTCGGTGCCGGGGAAGTGCGAGTCGACCGTCTGCCCGATCTCGCCGCCACCTTGGGAGTCGGACCAGCCGGCGGAGGCGTTGCCGCAGTGGCCGGCGGTCAGGAAGTAGGGAGCTCCGCCCACGGACACATTGAACCCCAGGGAGCAGCGAACTCCGCTGCCCCAGATGGCGTCACCACCGGCGATCAGGGGTTTGAAGGGTGAGGTTCTGTGCCGAAGCACAGCCTTGTTCCCCAACGCGTGGACCGCGGCGTCGAGGCGGATGAGCTTGGCTCCGGTGACGGTGGGGTCGGCTGTGACGACCACTTGGTCCTTCCGGGGGTCGACAGCCCAGGCGGTACCGGGGATTCGGGCCTGTCTCGCCAGGAGGCCTGCCGCGGCGTGGAGTTGAGCTGTGGAGTAACGCACCACCCTGGCGACCGCACCGGTAGCGCGGACCTGGTCGGCGACCGAGGGGTCGGTGATGTTGACGACGAGGCGCCGGGACGATGTGTCGAAGTAGGAGCCGGCAGCACGGTCACCCAGCTGAGAGGTGAGAGCCACGACGGCTTTGGTCTCGGCCGCGGTGGGCTTGGCGTGCGCGGCCGAGGCGGGCGCAGCGGTGGCCGCGCCGGCACCGGGCAGCAGGACGGCGGCGGCGAGAGCGGCTGCTCCTGCACCCGCGGAAAGGGAGCGAGAAGTGAAGATGCGAGGAAGCATCAGGGATGACCTCCGGTGGGGGCCCGCGTCGGCTGGGGAGGCCGGGCGGGGCGGGAAGTGGCCTCGGAGCAACCCGCAATTGGGTCGTGTCCATGGCAAGCCCGAGTATCGCGACGCACGGTTCGCGCCCACAAGGCAACAATCAGGCCATGCGCCAGGATGCGAGAGCCGGGCGAAATACGGCGGCAGCTGGCCCGCTGCGGCCTCGGAAGCCCGGACCCTGACCGGGCCCTCGCTCGGCCGCAGTGCAACCTGCAGCGCTTGGGCATGGACCCTGAGTGCGGGCCGATCGCATCCCGGATCTTTGCCCACCGCCCGGCCGGGCGCGGCATCGTCCGCATGACCCCGCGTCTCCCAACCGGTTGTCAGCGCCATTTCCTTCCAGACGGCCGTTCTCGTCGATGGCGGATTCATGTCGGCCGGGCTTCTGCCCATGCCGGATGACCATGACGGTGGTGTTGTCGGCGGCCGGGGCCCCGGAAGGGGGCGCGGCCGACGGGGTCGGATGCGGCTGTGCGCGCGTGCTTGCCGCCGCAGCCTGCAAGGACCGCGGACGCGGCCATCGTGGCCAACGTCCGGCGCCGACTGACTGACGCGCGACCCACGCCGCTGCCGCGCGACGTCCGCGCAGACGCCCCACCCTGCCGACCCGAGTCGGGGCCCGGCGCATTTGACATTCCGTCTCCCGAAGAGGGCGGGGCGAAAGGCGGTGCGCTCGTTGAGGTCTCACGGGCCGAGCCTCGGTTCCGGGGCCGCACCGGGGTGGCGCGGCCGGGGGCCGCACCGGTGTGGCGCCCTGCCACAGTCCGCTGGCGGAAGTCAGGGCTGGTTGGGCAGAAAGGCCGTGGTGCGGACGATGTCGTCGCACTCCGCGAAGTTGCCGCCGCCGTCGCCCATCTCGACCTGGAAGCGGCCGCCGGCAGCCCCGACGACGAGGGAGGGCGGTGCTGCGGGCGTGGCGCCGGAGAGGCAGTATCCGTCGGCTTCGCCCATCACCTCGTGGAAGGTGAGCATCAGATAGGCCCGGCCGCCCGGGGCCAGGCGCACGGGGCGGGCGGTGCCCTCAGGGGTGACCTTCAGCGGTCGGCTGCGAGTGGGGTCGCCTTGTCCAGCGATCGCCACGGTGGGGAAGCCCTCGATCAGGCAGGTGCGGCTGCCACTGTTGGCAAGGTTGAGCAGGACGCCGTACGTGTGGTCCGGGTTCGGCTCGAGGCGGTGTGCCACGGACGGGGTCAGTGCCCCGGCGGCACAGGCGGGCGTGGCGGACGTGGTGCCGTGCGATGCGGGAAGCGGGGCGGGCGAGGCCGCCCGGGAGGCCGCACCGGCGGGAACGGCAGACGGGGAGGCGCCGCTGGGGGACGCCACGGAAGAGGAACCGCCGTCGGCCGACGCGGAGGCGGGGGCCGCTCCCGTCGAGCCGCCGCCCGACTGGCATGCGGTGAGCAGCATGCAGGAGGCGAAAAGGGACGTCAGGGTCGCGGCGGTTCTTCGCGAGCGGACGATGGTCATGGGATCACTCCTGGTCAGCGGCATCCGTCGTGCCGGTGCTCATGAGGACGGCGTCCTGCACGGTGGGGTTGCGGCGATACGGCCCTGTGACACGGAGGTGACGTCAGGGAGACGGTTCCGCCCGGCGTCGGGGCGTGTACATCCGCCGTAGTCCGCCGGGGCCGAAGAGGGGCCACCGACGGGCCTGCGCCGGGGGCCGATGTCGCGCCGGTGACCATGACGACCACCAGCAGTGGGTTCACCCTTGTCCCCGGCTACTCCATGCTCACCGGCAGCAGAACCAACTGGCCGGTGTACATCGGCCCAGGCGTCGCCCCGAGCGAGACGACCAACCACTGCTCCGAGGCCCAGCAGGGCTGCAACTCCTCATCGGCCGGCTCCCACGAGTACGACTACCCGCAGCACTTCGGCGAGGGCGTCGGCCACCAGCTGTCGGGTCATTGCCGTGGTGGTCCGCCGAGCCATCGTGTGACCGTGGACGCCAGTTCCTTGAGTGTCGATGCCGAGGCGGCCTCCTTCGCCACGCGGAACTCGAACTCGGTCTTGCCGTTGCGTCGTTTGATGTGAACCGACACTTGTGTCTGCAGCCAGGTGACGACAGCGGCCATCACGACGAGGCCGGGGACGGCGATCTCGCCGCTGAGCCGCGAGTCGGTGGGCGGCTCAGCCAGCACAGCAGCGGCGACGGCAGCAGTTGCGGGCTCTGCGGCGAATGCCGCGAGCAGCCGACGCGCGGCATCGTACGCCGCGGGGCTGTCGGGTATGACCACCGCGCTACCGTCCTGACCAGCTGCGCGCAGCAGGGTGGAGAGCAGGAGAGCGGCCTCGTCCTGGTCCAGCGGCATGGTGTCCGGCGTGGCGTCAGCGGTGAACTCCTCGGTCAGCTCCTGCAGCGCGAGGAGGACCGAGCGGTCGCTGAGCTCGGATAGGTCGGTTGTCCTCATCGGCGTCTCCAGTCTCCGATCAGAGCCAGTGCGGCCCAGTGGTAGGGGTGGCATTCCCAAGGGACGGTGGGATGTTCCAGCATGGTGCGCTGGGCCTGCCACAGCGCCCGCCAGAGGGGCTCGGCGGGGTTCTCCGCCAGCCGTCGGTAGAAGTCTTCGAAGAGCCTGCGCGAGCTGGCATCGTCCACATCCCAGAGTGTGGCTACGACCGTCCTGGCGCCGGAGTGTTGCAGGAGCTGGGCGAGGCCCTGGATATCGCCCGTACTGTGGAGGTCCCCGCGGGCGGTGGAACACGCCCGCAGCGTGAGCAGATCGAGCCGCAGCTCCGCCCTGGCCAGGCGCCGGGCGGTGAGCAGGTGCTCCAGCCGCGTGCCCACCTCCACCGTGAGTGGGTACTTGGTGGGGCGCTGCCCGTCGTGTGCGAGGAACAGGCCGGAGTCCAGTGGTTCGACACGGTCATACCAGCCATGCCCCGACAGGTGGGCGATACGGGCGGCGCCGAGGCCCGCCAGAACGGAATCGGGCGTCGCCTTCAGGCCGGTGACTTCGCTGCGACAGCAGCCTGGGGCGACGAACTCCGCGTCGTTTTCGAGACGTTCGGCGTCCGGATCCTCGCGGGCGGCCGTGCCTGCGACGAATACATCGGTGTTCCCCGTTGCCGCGGGGCGCTCAGAGGTGCGGAGCAGAGCGGTGGCACTGGTCACCTGCACCACGGCGTGCCGGCTTGCGAGCACATGCTCGTCTCCCTGCCCGTCCTCGTTCCGGGTGGCGAGCGGGAGCGCACCGAGCGGAAGGGCACGCACCGCTCCGTCCGCTGCGACGCACAGCAACTCGCGCCCCGCCACCTCGGGGAGGAACGCCAGCAGCCCAGGTGCCAGTTGCGCGAAGAAGTCCAACCCACGTCGCCACGGCCGCCGAGCCGGCAGCGGTGGGAGCGGCGGGAACGCGTCGGCATCGCCGTCGAACGTACGCCGCAGTCGCTGTGCCGCCCGCTGGAGCGTCGCGGACGTCAACTCCGCGCGCACGGCACACAGCCGGCCGCTGTCGGCGTGGACGACAAAGATGGTGGAGGCGTCAGTACCGCAGAAATACGACACGAAGGCGCAGCGTGAGGCATCAGCGTCGGTCCGGAGGTGCGCCCGCAGAGCACGAAGGGTGGCCGGTTTATCCGGATTTCTCAGGATGCTCCCCATGCCGTCGGCCCACGTCTTGTACTCCTCGTGCAGGTCGAAGGCGAGCTCCAGGGGCTGGGCGCTGCGTTGGTCCGTACCGGGCAGGGCGTCTGCCGGGAGCGTGATCTCGTCTCCGCACTCCACCAGCAGCCGGATAAGCAGCTCGTAGACCGCCCGGTACTCGTGCATGAGCGCGGGAATGTCCCCGACCGGCCGGTGCGGGTGCCGGGCCATGGTGTCCAGCAACGCCGAGCGCGCCTGCCAGGCGGTGTCGAACGCCTCCTGCTTGTCCTCCGCCGTACCACGGACCAGCAGCGCCTTGGCCAGACGGTCGGTGACCTGCAGGCGGGTGGCGGCATCGGGTGCGTGCCGCAGAGACTCCTCGCGCAGCACCCGCAGCGCGGACACCGCCTCGGTGACCTGTCCGCGGCCTAGTCGCTGCGCCGCTTCCGCAAGCCGGAACGGCAGGTGAAAGGTCCATCCACGTCCCGGATCGGAACCGACGACGTCACGGAAGACCTGCGCGGTGCGGAGCAGGACGGATGCGTGGTCGGCATCGATGCGGTCCAGGCGCGAGGCCACCAGGGCCATGCCGTGGGCGATGATGTCCTTGCTGAGATGCATGGCCTTCGTCAGCGCCTCGAAGTACGCCCCGACCGCGTCGTCCATGCGCCCCTCGTCGGCGGCGAGGTCACCGAGGCCGACCCAGGCTTCGGCCTCGAAGCGCGCGCCCCCCTCGTTGACGGAGGAACCACCGACCAGCTCCAGCGCGCGGCGGAGGCTCGAGCGGGCTGCGGCGTGGTCGCCGGCTTTCTGGTATGCAGCTCCCAGGCGGTTGAGCGCACAGGCCCGCATCTCCGTACCGAACCGGGACTCCGCGAGGCCGAGTGCCCTGCGGTATTCGCGTACCGCCTCCCTCCCCCGGCCCGCCTCGAAGTACGCACCGGCCAGCAGCATGCGTAGCGCGAACTGAGCTTGGTGGTCGTGAAGTCCCTCGGCTTCCTCAAGTGCCGTCCGGTAGCAGGAACGCGCCTGCTCGTAGTCCGCCTCGTCCTGGCAGAGGATGCCGCGCAGCCGGTGAAAGCGGATGCGCAGCATCGATTCAGAACCCATCTCGGCGCCGTGCGGCCCGAGTTGTACGGAGTCGAGGATGCCGAGCGCCTCCCGGCGGCGACCTTTCGCACCCAGCGCCTCCGCGAGCCGCATCCGAAGGCCGGCGGCGCGGCCCCATTCGTCCGGATGGGGCAGTGGCAACTCGTCCGCCTGACGGAAGGCGTCACGCGCGGCCTCGAACTCGCCGCGCCCCAGCAACTCGGAGGCTTGCCGCTCCAAAAGGAGCCGCGGATGACCGAGATCCTCCTGTGGGTCGGGGAAGCCCACCGGGGCGCTCCCGGAACGGGCAACGGAGCCGATCCGCTGCAACACGCCGCTCAGCTCCCGAGCCAACGACACGTAGAAACCGACGAGCGCGGCGGCCTTGGTCTTGCCGTCCGCCTCGAAGCGGCGCTGTCCGTCCTCCAGCTCGCGCACCAGCTCGTACGGGTCGAACCGGCCAGCGTGGGTCAACAGCAGAGTCTCCGCGTGCCGCGCGCTGCCCGCATTCATCAGGAGCGCGGCGACACGCCGCTCCTGCTCACCCATGGCGGCCATCTTCAGGGCCGTCGGCGCCGACGGTCCGCATGGCCAGGCGTACGGTCTCCCGATCCTCCTCGTCCTGTGCCGTTTCGAAGGCGCGGGCGAACTGGTGCCGCGCGAGCTCGTGGTCGCCCAACATCCACAGGAACTGGGCCACATGGAAGTGGGTGTGGTGGCCCGCCGAGGGCTTCGCGGCCAGCTCGTGCGCGATCCGCCGCGCCTCCTCGTAGTCGCCCGTCCCGCTGGCCGCCCGGCCGTACACGGCGGACAGCAGACCGACGCCATACGTCTCGTTGGCTGGGAACCTCTGGCTCTCCCGGCGCAGTTCCCGCAGGGCATCCTCATCGCCCTCGCCGGCGCGGCGGATGGTCTCGTCCATGTGGCGTTTGCGCTGGTCCGCCATCTGCTGGAACTCGGGGTCCGTGTGCGAGGACCGGAACTCACCCAGCAGGTGGGAGTGCGGAGCGACCTGCTCCAGCAATCGCAGCATCTCGGACAGCCCGTTCATGTCGCCCGTCAAGATGCGGCCATATGCGACGAGTTCCAGGACCTCGGCGTCCTGTGGCATCCCTTCCCGTGCCTGTTCGGCCAGGGCGAGGACATCGTCCGCAGTGACGCCGCTGCCCGGTCTCTGCTGGAGTGCGGCCAGCACCTTGCACAGTTCTTTGAGATCTGCGGGGCTGGCCTCGCCGCGCTCGGCCAGCTCCCGGTACGCGTCTGCTTTCAACTCCAGCAGCCGGAACTCCCGCTCGTCATGGTCACGGATCGTGGCCAGTTCCTCAAGGCGCTGCTGGACCATGGGGCGCAGCGGGTCGTCATCGGGGCACCGCCGGGCGCACTCGTCCAGTTCGCGGGCGCATTCGTCCATCCGCTGCGCGCTGAGCAGGCAGGCTGCCAGGTTCAGACGCAGGCGGACCGCGTTCGGGCGGTGTTTGAGCAGCAGACGCCAGAGCTGGAGCGAATCACCAAAGCGTTTGGCGACCGAGAGCCCGATCGCGTATCGCTCGACGCTGTCGGCATCGCCGGTGGCGGCCTGATTGGCCAGGCCCTTGAGTAATCGATCCCGGTCCTGCACCGATGTGCTTTCCGCCAGCGCCCGGACCAGATCGCCGGGCGGCTCCGAACCGTCCAGTACCCACGGCCACGACAGCCGGAACTGAGTCATGCCACCACCTGCTTCCCGATGCGCACCTTGCCATTCGGAAGAACGACAGCAGCGAGATGTTCGGTTCCCGGGCAGTCTTCCACCTCGGCCGGGACGGGCCTGCCGACCTGGCACACGCCCGCACCCTCTACCGCTCGTAGCCGACGTGGCACCGGCGGCTGGACGAGGAAGGCCCCAGACCCTCGAGGGGGACGCGGCAGCGGCCGAGGATTCGGTGATCGGGGGATGACGGTGCTGAAGTGGCGGCAGGGTGCGGAACCCCTGGTGCTGCTACAGGTTGTGCCAGGGCATCGTCGCGTCCTGAACACCTACACCGACCACTACAACCGGCACCGCCCCCACCAGTCCCTCCACCAACGATCTCCCCAAGCCTCGGAGACCGGCCAGACGGCACCTGTCATCCCCTTCGGAGGCCGCGTCCGCCGCACTCAACCAATCGGCGGCCTGATCAACGAGTACCAGCAAGCAGCCTGACGCCAGGCAGACAAACGGCCTGATCGGCAGCCCGAACCAGGGTTTTCCGCAGTTGATCAACATGAGGTACTGCTGCGGCAGCTCACCGGGACTCTTCCCGGGCCGCTCCCCCAGGAGCCACCGGAGCGGATTGCACTACCGTCGTCCCACTCTTCCCGGCGGTCGGCAGCATTCGGTTCAGCAGTGGGCCGACGAGCGCCGTCGTCGTCACAGCCATCACCACCATCAGCGAGTACAGCGTCCCGTCCAGTAGGCCCAGTTCCAGCCCCACGCCGAGCACGACCAGCTCGGTGACGCCGCGCGTGTTCAGCAGGACGCCGAGCGCGTACGCAGGCCGACTGCCGTAGCCCCCGAGACGCGCGCCGAGGTACGCGCCGAGGACCTTACCGGCCACGGCCACCACGAGGATGGCGGCCAGGGTGCCGATGTCTGCGGCGTCCAGCTGGGAGAGATCGACCTTGAGGCCTGCCAGCACGAAATACGCGGGCAGCAGGAGCAGCCCGCACAGCGGCTCAATCCGCTGCAGCGCAATGTCGCGCAGGCCTCCGTCGCCGCCCCTCGGCATGATGGCGCCGAACAGGAACGCTCCGAAGATGTAGTGCAGTCCCAGCCACTCGGTGCAGGCTGCCGAGAGCAGGAGCCCGACCAGCACCAGAGCCAGGAAGTTCCTGCTCTCGCCGGAGCCTCCGGGTTCCGTGCCCTGCGCCTTCTTGCGCCGGCTCGCCTCGCTCGCCCGGCGGAGCAGGGGGCGGCCCACCGCGATCATCAGGGCGACATACGGCACCAGCAGCGCGAGACGCCAGTCGAGGTGCTGCCCCGTGCCCACGGCCACGGCCACGGCCACCGCAAGCAGGATCCAGGCCAGCAGATCGGTGATCGCCGCACACGTCAGGGCGGTCGCGCCGAGTTGGGACCGGGTCAGCCCTCGGTCGGCGATGATCCTGGCGAGTACGGGGAACGCCGTCACGGCCATCGCCACCGCGAAGAACAGAACGAATCCCACGCGTGGGCTCTGGTGGTGCGCGTCCGCCAGCACGCACGCGAGCGCGGCACCCAGGGCGAGCGGCAACAGTGTCGAGAACGTGGTTGCCCACAGGGTGACCCTGCTCCCTCCGCGCAGGATGCCGAGATCGATCTCCGTCCCGACCGCGAACATGAACAGCGCGAGGCCCACGCCGGCGAGCGCGCTCAGCAGGGGGCGAACCTCGGCAGGGAAGAGGGTGCCCGCGAACCGCGCGCCGAGCAGGGTGGGGCCCAGCAGAATGCCGGCGAGTATCTCGCCGACCACCGCCGGCTGACCCAACGCCCGCGCACCCAGTCCCAGGACGCGCGCAAGGCCGAGGATCAGAGCCAGGTCCAGGAGGAGAAACGGGGTCTGTGACGACGTCACCGGGAGGGATCTTCCTCGCCGGCCGACGCGCGGTCGGCGGCCGGACGGGGACCGGGGGTCGCGTTCTCGCTGGGCAGGACGACGTGCGCGGTGCCGTTGGTCAGATCGATGCGCGTCCGCGGCGGGGCGCCGTCACCCACCTCGTCACGCTGAAGTTCCTGCCGCTGCTGCTGCTTGATCTCGACCAGCTTGTTGGCGTTGAAGATCAGGTTGAACTCGTCGAACGCGGAACCGGTCAGAGGGCGCCGTGAGGTGCCGCGCCGGAAGAGGATGCTGCGCTTGAAGAAGCGCCGCAGGACCAACTCCGTTCCGCAGCAGACGAAGAGCACCAACGCCAGCCCGGGGATCACAGCCTGGCTCAACATACCTGTCATCGGATAAGCCTCCTGCCTGAAGGTTCGAGGCTATCCGCCGACCGAGGCCCGTCCTGCGGGATTCGCTGTCCCGTTTCGTCCGGTGCCGTCTCGAGCCTTGCACGGCAAGTCGACACAGCGGAGTCTCCAGGGGAGATCAGCGCCTGCGCAGCCCGAGGAGATTCGATGATCCCGCTTTCGCACGCACAGCAGCGACTGTGGTTCCTCAACCGGTTGGAAGGGCCGAACGCCACCTACAACATGCCGGCCGTGCTCCGGTTGACGGGTGAGCTCGACCGGACCGCACTCGTCGCGGCGCTGCAGGACCTCATCGACCGGCACGAGCCACTGCGCACGGTGTTCGTCAGCCGTGACGACGTGCCCCACCAGCGGATCCTCGACCCGGGCTCGGCCCGCCCGGAGGTGGCCGTCACCGCGGTCGCACCGGAGGAGCTCGACGGCGCCCTCGCCGAGCTGGCCGGTCGGGCTTTCGACCTGGAGACGGAGGTACCGATCCGGGCGCGTCTGTTCGCGCTGTCCGACCGTGAGCACGTGCTGGCCCTGGTGATTCATCACATCGCCGCGGACGGCTGGTCGATGGTCCCACTCGCCCGTGATCTCACCGCGGCCTACGAGGCTCGCCGCAGCGGCCGGGCGCCCGACTGGCCGGAACTGCCGGTCCAGTACGCGGACTACACCCTGTGGCAGCAGGAGCTGCTCGGCGGCGAGGACGACCCGGAATCCCTGATCAGCGAGCAGATCGAGTACTGGCGCAAGGCGCTGGACGGACTGCCGGACGAGCTGCGGCTGCCGGTGGACCGGCAGCGCCCCGCCACGCCCGGCAATCAGGGCGGCAATGTCCCGTTCCACGTGAGTGCGGAGCTGCACCGGAGGCTGTCCGAGCTGGCCGTGCGGTCGGACGCCAGTCTGTACATGGTGGTGCAGGCGGCGCTGGCGGCCCTGCTGAGCCGACTGGGCGCCGGCACGGACATCCCGCTCGGTTCACCCATCGCCGGCCGCACCGACGAGGGGCTGGACGAGCTGGTCGGCTTCTTCGTCAACACCCTGGTGATGCGCCTCGACACCGCCGGTGACCCCTCCTTCCGCGAACTCGTCACCAGGTCCCGGGAGACAGCTCTGGGAGCGTATGCGCATCAGGATCTGCCGTTCGAGCGGCTGGTCGAGATCCTCCGGCCGGACCGGTCCCTGGGCAGGCACCCGCTGTTCCAGGTGATGCTGGCGTTCCAGAACAACACCCTGCCACGGCTGCGGCTGCCGGGGCTCGTGGTGGAGGGCGAGCAGCTGTACACCGACACCTCCAAGTTCGACCTGGCGTTCAGCATCGGTGAGCAGTTCGACGGCGACGGCCGACCCATGGGACTGGGCGGCACGATCGAGTACGCCACCGACCTGTTCGACCGTCAGAGCGTGGAGCGGCTCGGTGCTCGCCTCACTCTTGTCCTCGAGGCGATGGTCACCGACCCCGACCAGCGGGTCGAAGCCCTGGACGTGCTGCTGCCGGGCGAGCGGCAGCGCATTCTGGACACATGGAACCGGACCGAGCGCGAGGTCCCCGCGGCCGGATTCGCAGAGCTCTTCCAGTCTCAAGCCGCCGCGACCCCGGACACCGTCGCGCTGGTCTCCGAGGAGGCCAGGCTGACCTACGGCGAGCTCAACACCGCCGCCAACCGGCTGGCCCGGCTGCTCATCGAGCGCGGTGCGGGCCCGGGGCAGCTGGTCGCGCTGGCTCTGCCCCGGTCGGCGGAGCTGGTCACGGCGATGCTCGCGGTGGCGAAGGCCGGGGCCGCCTACATGCCGGTGGACATCGGCTATCCGGCCGAGCGCATCGCGTTCATGATGGAAGACGCCCGCCCCGTGCTGACCGTGACGACCGGGGCGTCGGCCGGGCGGTTGCCGGCCGGCAGCCCGCTGCTGACGCTTGACGACGAGCACACCTCCATGGAGCTTGCCCGGTACGGCGGGGACGACCTGCCGTCGCGCCGGACGCTCAGCAGCCCGCTCTACGTGATCTACACCTCGGGGTCCACCGGGAGGCCGAAGGGCGTCGTGGTGACGGACAGCGGCGTGGCCAGCATGGTTCGAAGCCAGCGCGAACGCCTGGGCGCGGGGCCGGACAGCCGGGTGCTGCAGTTCTCCTCGCCGAGCTTCGACGTCGCGTTCTGGGACTGCTGCATGGCGCTGCTGAACGGTGGCACCCTGTTCCTGCGGTCGGCCGAACGGCTCATGCCCGGCCAGGAGCTGGCGGAATTCATCCGGGACCAGCGCCTCACACACTTCACCATGCCGCCGTCCGTGCTCGCGGCGATGCCCTCGGGCGTCCTGCCGGCCGGTCTGACCGTGTCGGTGGCGGGCGAGGCGTGCCCCGGCGCACTCGTGGAGCGGTGGGCGCCGGGCAACCGGATGTTCAACGCCTACGGCCCGACCGAGACGACCGTCATCGCGACCATGAGCGAGGAGCTGTCCGGTCCGGACGGTCCCCCGATCGGCAGGCCGGTGGACAACACCCGGGTCTACGTGCTGGACAAGGCCCTGCGCCCGCTGCCGACGGGTGTGGTGGGAGACCTGTACGTCGCGGGTGCGAGCCTGGCCGCCGGCTACCTGCGCCGCCCGGGGCTGACCGCGGAGCGCTTCGTGGCCTGCCCGTTCGGCGGTTCCGGGGAGCGGATGTACCGCACCGGGGACCTCGCGCGCCTGCGGGCCGACGGGCAGGTCGACTACGTCGGCCGGGCCGATGCCCAGGTGAAGATCCGCGGCTTCCGGATCGAGCCGGGTGAGGTGGAGTCCGCACTGGTCCGGCATCCCGGGGTGCGGCAGGCCGCCGTGCTGGCGCGGGAGGACCGTCCCGGAGACCGTCAACTCGTCGCGTACCTCGTCCCGTCCGGGGACAACGCCGACCGGGACGAGGCGGCGGAGCGGCAGCAGCTCGGCAACTGGCAGGCCACCTACGACACCCATCACGAGGGCCTGTCCGGCGGGTTGGGCGAGGACTTCTCCGGTTGGAACAGCAGCTACACAGGGCAGCCGATCCCGGTCGCGGAGATGCGGCGGTGGCGGGACGCCACTGTGGCCCGGGTGCGGGAGCTGAACCCCCGACGGGTGCTGGAGATCGGGGTGGGCAGCGGCCTGCTCCTCGCACCGCTGGCGCCGGACTGCGAGTCCTACTGGGGTACCGACATCTCCGGGGTCGTGATCGACCGGGTCCGCGCCCAGCTGGCGGACCGGCCCGAGCTGGAGGGCCGGGTCGATCTGCGGGCACAGGCGGCCCACGTCTTCGACGGCCTGCCCACCGGTACTTCGACACCATCGTCCTGAACTCCGTCATCCAGTACTTCCCCAGTGCCGACTACCTGACCGACGTGCTCACCCGGGCGCTCGACCTGGTCGTTCCCGGCGGGAACGTGTTCGTCGGCGATGTCCGCAACCTCCGGCTCCACCGCGCCCTGCGCACGTCCGTCGAACTGCTCGCGGCCGACGCCGCGGTCCGTGCTGCCGCCGAGGTGAGCAAGACGGTCGACCTGGCCCTGGCCCGGGAGACGGAACTGCTCGTCGATCCGGACTACTTCGCCGGCCTGGCTGCCGCCGCGGACCTCGCGATCAAGCCCGGCACGGACCGTAACGAGCTCACCGGGCACCGCTACGACGTGACGCTGCGCACCGCGCCGCAGCCGGAACCGACCGCCGTCCGGGAGCTCGTCTGGGGGCGGGACGTCACCGGCACGGACGCGCTGCGCGCGGCGCTGGCGGCCCGGCCGGACGGCCTCCGGGTCACCGGCCTCCCCAATCGCCGGATCGCCGGCGAACTGGCCGCCGTACGGGCGCTGAAAGCCGGCGACCTGCCGGCCGCGCTGGCCGCCCTGGCGCAGGACGCGTCCGAGCTGCCGGAGCCGGCGGAGTTCGCCGTTCTGGGTGACGAGGCCGGCTACCGGACCACGGTGACCTGGGCCGGCGGCGACCGCGACGGCGGCACTCTTGACGTGGTGTTCAGCGCGCCCGGGACGGCGCCGAGCGGCTACCGCCCCGGTGCGCCGTCGGCCCACGGTGGAGTTGCGTACACCAACGCCCCGGCCGCCGTGCTGGCCTCGGACGCGCTGGTCGAGTCGGTGCGCGAGCACCTGCGGCGCGCGGTACCGGACTACCTGGTGCCCACCGCGTTCGTCGTGCTCGACCAGATGCCGCTGACCCCGAACGGCAAGCTGGACCGGCGGGCGCTGCCGGCGCCGGCGGTCCTCGGCAAGACCTCCGGCCGGGGCCCTCGCAACGACCGCGAGGCCACCCTGTGCCGGATCTTCGCCGAGGTCCTGGGCCTGCCCCGGGTCGGGATCGACGACGGGTTCTTCCATCTGGGCGGCCACTCGCTGCTGGCGACCCGGCTGGTCTCCCGGGTACGGGCCGCCCTGGGTGTCGACCTGGCCATCCGGGACCTGTTCCTGACGCCGACGGTGGCCGAGCTCAGTGACGTACTGGACAAGGCCGAAGGCACCCGGCGGCAACCGGTGGTTCGGCAGCGGCGTCCGGAGCGCCCGCCGCTGTCCCCCGCCCAGCAACGGCTGTGGTTTCTCAGCCGGCTGGAGGGCGGGAGCGCCACGTACAACATGCCGATCGCGGTGCGGCTCACGGGCGGCCTCGACCGCGCGGCGCTCGCCGCCGCCGTCCAGGACGTGTCCGACCGGCATGAAGTGCTGCGCACCCGATACCCGGACGTCGACGGCACCCCGTACCAGCACATCGTGCCCCCGGAGCAGGCCCGGGTCGAACTCGAGGTCACCGAGACCACCGATGCGGAACTGGCCGCGCAGCTCGCAGCCGTCTGCGGCCACGGTTTCGACCTGGCCGAGGAACTCCCCTTGCGGGCCCATCTGTTCGCATTGTCGGCGGACGACCATGTGCTGGTCCTCGTGCTGCACCACATCGCCGGGGACGGCTGGTCGATGGGGCCGCTGACGCGTGACCTCACGGACGCCTATGCCGCCCGCCTCGACGGCCGCCGTCCGCGGTGGGCACCGTTGCCCGTGCAGTACGCGGACTACGCGCTGTGGCAGCGGGAGCTGCTCGGCCGCGAGGACGATCCCGGCAGCTTGATCAGCGAACAGATCGCGTTCTGGCGCGAGAGGCTGGCCGACCTGCCCGAGGACCTGCGGCTGCCCGGCAGCCGGCCGCGCGGTGCGAGCGACGAGTACCACGGGGCCACGCTGTCGTTCCGCATCGATCCGCAGACGCACCGCCGCATGGCCGCCTTGGCCGCCGCATCCGGTACGAGCCTGTACATGGTCGGCCAGGCAGGGCTCGCCGCCCTGCTCACGCGGCTCGGCTGCGGCACCGACATCCCCCTCGGCACCCCGGTCGCCGGCCGTACCGACACCGCACTCGACGACCTCGTCGGCGACTTCCTCAACACGCTGGTGCTGCGCACCGACACGAGCGGCAATCCCACCTGGCACGAACTGCTCGCCCGGATCAGTGAGACGAACCTCAGCGCCTACGCCAACCAGGACCTGCCGATCGAGCGGCTCGTCGAGATCCTCAACCCGGATCGCTCGGCCGGCCGGCTGCCCCTGTTCCAGGTTCTCCTGTCGCTGCACGAGGCCCCGCCGAAGCCGGAATTCCCCGGCTTGACCGCACGCGCCGAGCCGGTCGAGCGGATCGTGCAGAACAAGTTCGACCTCGCCGTCCACCTCCGCGAGACCGTCACCGAGGACGGCGCCCCGGGCGGCCTGGAAGGAATGGTCGAGTACTCGACCGACCTGTTCGACGCGGCGGACGTCGAGCGGCTGACGGACCGCCTGGCGCGGATGCTGGCCGCGATGGCCGCCGACCCGGGACAGCGGATCGGCGCGGCCGACCTGCTCGACGAAGCCGAGCGCGAGCAGGTCGTACATGGTTGGAACGCCACCGCTCACCAGGTGCCCGGCGCCACGCTGCCGGAGCTGTTCGCCCAGCGGGCGGCCCGTACCCCCGACCGCACGGCAGTGGTGTTCGAGGGCACGGAACTGACCTACGCGGAGCTGGATCTGCGGGCCGGCCGGCTCGCACGGTTGCTCGCCGAGCGCGGTGCCGCACCGGAGAGGTGTGTCGCGGTGCTGCTGCCGCGCTCCGAAGCCCTGGTCGTCACGCTGCTGGCCGTCCTCAAGACCGGTGCCGCATACCTGCCGATCGACCCCGGCTATCCCGCCGAGCGCATCCAGTACCTGCTCAAGGACGCCCGGCCGGCGCTCGTCCTCACCGAGGACCACCCGGTCTTCGAACAGGTGCCCGCGGGCGACGTGTTCGCGGCCGGCCCGGGCACCTGCCTCCCGGAGCATCCGGCGTACGTGATCTACACCTCGGGGTCCACGGGAGCCCCCAAGGGCGTGGTGGTGTCTCACGCGAGCATCGTCAACCGGCTGTCGTGGATGCAGGACCGGTACCGGCTGGACGCGACCGACCGGGTGCTGCAGAAGACGCCCGCCGGATTCGACGTGTCCGTCTGGGAGTTCTTCTGGCCGCTGCTCAACGGCGCGACACTGGTGGTGGCGAAGCCCGGCGGGCACCAGGACCCGGCGTACTTGGTGAGGCTGATGCGCGAACAGCGGATCACCACGGTGCACTTCGTGCCGTCGATGCTGGCCGTGTTCGCCGCGGAGCCCGCCGCAGCACAGCTTCCGGAGCTGCGCCGGCTGCTCAGCAGCGGGGAGGCACTGCCGGCCGAGCTGGCCGCGCGGGCTCACGCGACGATCGGAGCCGGCCTGCACAACCTGTACGGGCCGACCGAAGCGGCAGTGGACGTGACGGCCTGGGAGTACCGCGACGAGCCGGGCGCGGTGTCGGTGCCCATCGGCAGCCCGGTGTGGAACACCGCCCTGTATGTGCTCGACTCCGCGCTGCGTCCGGTCCCGCCGGGGGTCGCCGGCGAGTTGTACATCGCCGGTGCCCAGCTGGCCCGCGGCTACCTGCACCGCCCGGCCCTGACCGCCGAGCGGTTCGTGGCGTGCCCCTTCGGCCGGGCCGGGGAGCGGATGTACCGCACCGGCGACGTGGTGGCCTGGCGGGCCGACGGGCAGCTCGAGTTCCTCGGCCGCGGTGACGACCAGGTCAAGGTGCGCGGCTTCCGGGTCGAGCCCGCGGAGATCGAGGCGGCGCTGGCCCGGCACGACAGCGTCGGGCACGCCGTCGTCGTACCGCGCGCGGACTCGTCCGGCGACACTCGGCTCTTCGCCTACGTCGTCCCGGCCGGTTCGGACCGGCCCCAGCCCGCGGCGCTGCGCGAGTTCCTCGGCGGCCTGCTGCCGGAGCACTTGATCCCGGCGGCCTTCGCCGTCCTGGACGAGCTGCCGGTGACCCCGAACGGGAAGCTGGACCGGCGGGCCCTGCCGGCCCCCGACCACGGAGGCCGAAAGACCGGGCGCGGACCGCGCAACGAGCGCGAGGAGACGCTCTGCCGGATCTTCGCGGACATCCTCGGCCTGCCCGGTGTGGGCATCGACGAGGGATTCTTCGACCTTGGTGGCCATTCCCTGATGGCCACCCGGCTGATCTCCCGGGTACGGATGACGTTCGGTGTCGATCTGGCCATCCGCGACCTGTTCGCGACGCAGACGGTGGCCGGGCTCGTGCGGATCCTCGACCGGTCCGGCGGCAGCCGGCGGCCGCCGATCGTGCGGGGTCGACGCCCGGAGCGGGTGCCGCTGTCGCACGCGCAGCAGCGGCTGTGGTTCCTCAACCGCCTGGAAGGCTCGAACGCCGCCTACAACCTGCCGATGGCGGCGCGGCTGACGGGCTCGCTGGACCACCAGGCGCTGGCCGCGGCCGTCGCCGACGTCACCGCCCGGCACGAGACCCTGCGCACGATCTTTCCCGAGACCGACGGTGTTCCCCACCAGCGGATCCTCACCCCGGACGAGGCGCGGCCGGACTTCGCAGTGAGCGAGGTCGGCCGGTACGAGCTGGCCGCGGCGATCGCCGAGATCGCCGAGCGGGACTTCGACCTCCGCACGGACGGGCCGCTACGGGTCCGGGTGCTCACGGTGTCCCCGACCGAGCACGTGCTCGTGCTGGTCCTCCATCACGTGGCCGGCGACGGTTGGTCGCTGGTCCCGCTCGCCCGCGATCTGAGCGGTGCGTACGCGGACCGCTGCGCCGGCCGGGCGCCGGAGTGGAGCGAACTGCCCGTGCAGTACGTGGACTACGCGCTGTGGCAGCGCGAGCTGCTGGGCCGCACGGACGAACCGGACAGCGTCGTCAGCGAGCAGGTCGCGTTCTGGCGGCAGGCGCTGGCCGGGATTCCGGACGAGCTGCCGCTGCCGACGGACCGGCCGCGGCCGAGGACGCCGAGCTACGCCGGCGGCAGCGTCGACTTCGGCTACGGGCCAGAGCTGCACGCCCGGATCAACAAGCTGGCCGTCGACTGCAACGCGACGGCGTTCATGGTGGTCCAGACGGCGCTCGCCGCCCTGCTGACCCGCCTCGGGGCCGGTACCGACATCCCCCTCGGCTCGCCCATCGCCGGGCGTACCGACGAAGCCCTCGACGACCTCGTCGGATTCTTCGTGAACACGCTGGTGCTTCGCACCGACACCAGCGGCGATCCGACGTTCCGCGACGTCATCGAGCGGGTGCGGGAGGCCAACCTCAACGCGTACGCCAACCAGGACCTCCCGTTCGAGTACCTGGTCGAGGCGGTCAACCCGGACCGGTCCGCGGCTCGGCACCCGCTGTTCCAGGTGATGTTCGCCTTCCAGAACACCAGGGACACCGAGTTGCGACTGCCCGGCCTGACCGCCGAGGCGCTGGAAGTCAGCACCGAGGCCACCATGTTCGACCTGTCGGTCCACCTCGAGGCCCGGTATCGCGCGGACGGCCGGGAGGCCGGTGCCCGCGGCGCGCTGGTCTACAGCAGCGACCTGTTCGACAGGGAGACCGTGGCGGCGATCGCCGAACGCCTGCTGCTGATGCTGGAGGCGATCACCCGCGATCCGGAGCAGCGGATCAGCCAGGTGGAGCTGCTCGACGCGGCCGAGCGGCGGCGGATCCTGGAGGAGTGGAACGGCGGCACCGCACCGGTTCCGCCGGCCACCCTGCCCGAGCTGTTCGCCGCATCCGCCGACCGCGACGGTTCCGCCACCGCGGTGCGTGCGAGGGACAGGCGGCTGAGCTACGACGCCTTGCGGGCGTCCGCGAACCGGCTGGCGCGGCTGCTGGTCGCCCACGGCTGCGGCCCGGAGCAGAGGGTCGCGCTGGCCCTGCCGAGGGACGAGCGGCTGCCGCTCGCGATGTGGGCGGTGCTGGCTTCCGGCGCCGCGTATGTACCGATCGACCCCGGCCATCCGGCCGAGCGGGTGCGTTACCTGGTCGAGGACGCCCGCCCGGTGCTGGCGGTGACGGACCGCGCCGGTGCGGCCGTACTGCCCGAGGGCCTGCCCCGTATCGTGCTCGACGACCCGGCGACCGAGGCCGCGCTCTCCGGGCTCGAGGACGGCGACCTCACCGACGCGGACCGGTCGGCGCCGCTGCATCCCGACGACGCGGCCTACGTGATCTACACCTCGGGCTCGACCGGGCGGCCCAAGGGCGTGGTGGTCGCGCACCGGGCGGTGGCGAATCTGTCGGCGTGGGCGGGACGGGCCTTCTCCGCGGACGTGTTCGCCGCCGCACTGGCCTCCACCTCGGCGACCTTCGACGTCTCGGTGTCGGACATGATCCTGCCGCTGCTGCACGGCGGCAGCATCGAGGTGGTGCGCGACGTGCTCGCTCTCGCCGACGAGGGACGCCCCGCGGCGAGCCTGGTCTGTACGGCGCCGTCCGCGATGTCGGCCGCCCTTGCCACGGGAGGCCGGCTGCGGGTGGGCACCGTCATCCTGGTGGGTGAGGCGGTCACGCCGCGGCTGGTGCACGATCTGCGGGCCGCCGCCCCCGGCGTGCGGATCGCGAACCTCTACGGCCCGACGGAGGCCTGCGTCTACGCCACCGAGTGGTACGACGACGGCAACGCCGCAGGCGTGGCACCGATCGGCCGGGCGCTCACCAACTACCGCACCTACGTGCTGGATGACGGCATGAACCCGGTGCCCCCCGGTGTCACCGGTGAGCTGTACCTCGCCGGGGCGGGTCTCGCCCGCGGCTACTTCGGGCGGCCCGGGATGACCGCCGAACGCTTCGTCGCCTGCCCGTTCGGCGGCGCCGGGGAACGCATGTACCGCACCGGCGACCTGGTGCGCTGGCGCTCCGACGGTGAGCTGGAGTTCATCGGCCGGAGCGACGACCAAGTCAAGATCCGCGGCCAGCGGGCGGAGCCCGGCGAGACCGAGGCCGTGCTCGCCCGGCACGACAGCGTCGCTCAGGTCGCGGTGGTCCCTCGGCGGGACCGGCAGGGGAACACCACGCTGGTCGCTTACGCCGTGGCCGCGGACGGCCACGAGGTGTGGCCGGCCGAGCTGATCGAGTTCACCCGCCGTGCTCTGCCGGGCCATCTGGTTCCCTCGGCGGTCGTACCGCTGGAGCGGCTGCCGCTGACGGCCAGCGGAAAGCTGGACCGGCGGATGCTGCCGGCGCCGGGGACCGAGCAGCCCGTCGGCGGACGCGGGCCGCGCGATGCCCGGGAGCAGGTGCTGTGCGACCTGTTCGCCGAGGTGATCGGGGTACCGGCGGTCGGAATCGACGACAACTTCTTCGAGTTGGGCGGGCACTCGCTGCTCGCCACCCGGCTCGTGGCCAAGGTGCGGGACCGGCTCGGCGTCGAGCTCGCGGTGCGGACCCTGTTCGAAGCGCCGACCGTGGCGGCCCTGGCCGGACGCCTCGATGCGACCGGCCCGGCACGCTCCGGCGCGGATTCGCTCCAGGTCCTGCTGCCGCTGCGCGCCGAAGGCAGCCGACCGCCGCTGTTCTGCGTGCATCCGGCGACCGGGCTCGGCTGGGTGTACGCGGGCCTGCTGGGGCACCTCGAGAAGGATCAACCGGTCCATGCGCTCCAGGCCCGCGGTCTGGACGGACAGGGCGGGTACGCCGCGTCGATCGACGACATGGCCGCCGACTACCTCCGGCAGATCCGCGCGGTGCAGCCGCACGGGCCGTATCAGCTGCTGGGCTGGTCGTCCGGCGGCGCGGTGGCCCACGCCATCGCCCGACTGCTGCGTGACCGGGGCGATGAGGTGCACCTGCTGGCCATGCTCGACACCACGGTCCCCGGGCCCGACTACACCGATCCGGACGCCGGCGTGCTGGTCCAGGCCCTGCGCGACCTCGGTCTGGAGCTGCCGCAGGCGGCGGGGCAGGAGCTCGACTACGGCCGGGTGCACGCGTTCCTGCGCGAGATCGACTACCCGCTGGCCGGTGTGGGCGAGCGCGGCCTGGCCGCGCTGCCGGAGATCCTCGGCCGGCAGACCGCGATGCTGAGAGAGCCGTTCGACCGTGCGGTCGACACCGACCTGCTGTTCTTCACGGCGAAGCGCACCCATGCCGATGAGCCCGACTTCGCATTGGGCTGGCAGCCCTTGATCACGGGCCGGATCACGGAGATCGAGATCGATTGCGAACACCATCAGATGACGGAACCGCAGGTGTTGTCGCAGATCGCCCCGGCCCTGCGGGCAAGGCTTTCGGCGGCCGATTGCTGAGGTGGTCGTGCCGACGGGACGAGAAGTTTTCTGCCTAGTTTGCTATTCAACATAACGCGCATCGCAAGTAGTTGATTGCCGTACCGGAGATAGGTACTTGCCTCTGCTGATGCTGCTGGGAAAGAATCGGCAGTGTCGCAGGGTGCTGCGATGCGGTTGCAAAACGGGGGTTTCGAGTTGCGGTTCGTTTCGTCGCGCTGCTACGGGTACCTTGCTGCCGGTTGGGCGACAGCTTTCGCTGGTTTACATTTCTTCTGGGCCCTCGGTGGCGAAGTGGGACTGGACGTCTCGTCCGGAAATCGTCTCGCGTCCGAACGACCGGCCTGGTTCGTGGCCGGCGGCCTCTGGGGAGTCGGCCTTCTGTGCCTGGTCGGCGCCGCGGTGGCACTCGGGCTGCAGCGGCGCGGTGTGCATGGGCACCGGTGGCGTGTGCTCCGGTGGCTCGGCGTCGCGATCTGTGTACTGCTGCTCGTCCGGGGGCTTCTTGTCGAGGTGCTGCTCATCGCCGGGGTGTCCGCCGTCGGCGAGGTCAGTGCGGCGCAGAAGTTCTGGACGCTCGCCTTATGGAACCCCTGGTTCATTCTCGGTGGCCTGCTCTTCGGGCTCGCAGCGCGCGGCTTCGGCAAGGGCATGGCGAGCCGGGCACCAGAGAGAGCCGCAGTCATCCACTGACCAGGTGACACAGGCTCACAGCGAAAAAGGCCGGCGACACGGGGGAGTGACGTCCCGGATGACACCTGACAATCCATCAGATTTTGTGCGGCAGCTGCGAGAACTCCGACTGAGCGTCGGGCAGCCGTCCATGCGCCGTCTACAACAGCTGGGAGGGCAGACCAAGGCAGCCAATGGCGACAAGGTGGACGCGCTGCCGAGGAGCACCGTCTCCACGGTCCTGCGTGGGAACAAGCTGCCTCGATCGGAGTTCGTCTCCGCGTTCGTGACCGCCTGCCTGGTGTACGGCGGGCAGCCTGTGGAGAAAGTGGCGGAGGAGACCGAGCGCTGGCTCGCCCACTGGCGAGTGCTCTACGCGGCAGAGGCGAGGGAAGACCCGGAGGCGGAGACCCCCCGGGGCGACCGGAGCACCGAGACGCCGAAGGTGGGAAGCGTGCCCCATCACCTCCCGCTCGACGTACGGTTCCTCGCGGGCCGCGGGGCCATGCTCAAGGCTGCCGACGAGCTGGTCCAGCGGCACAGAAGCAGCGTCTTCCTCGTCTCGGGCCCGGTCGGCGTCGGAAAGTCCGCGTTCGCGATCCGGTGGGCGCACCGCATGGTCGACGACTTCCCGGACGGCCAGCTGTATGTCGACCTGCGGGACGCGTACGGGCCGCTGGACACGGAGCATGCCCTGGAGGTGCTGCTCGGAGGCCTGGGCGTGCACGAGGACGACTGTCCGGCGGATCAGTGGCGGCGGGTCGAGCGCTATCGCTCGCTGATCGCCCATCGCCGGATGCTCGTCGTCCTCGACAACGCCAGTGACACCGACCAGGTGCGCCCACTGCTGGCGACCGGTGAGCACTGCCGGACCATCGTCACCAGCCGCAACCGGATGTCGGGGTTGGTGGCCAGGGAGGCCGCGCGCCGGCTGACCCTGGATGTGCTCAGCCCGGAGGCGGCCTGCACGGTGCTGAGCGCCATCATCGACCGGGAGCACCTGGTGAACGCGCGCGCCGAACTGGAGGAACTGGCCGAGCTGTGCGGGTATCTGCCGCTCGTGCTGCGGCTGGCCGCCGTGAAGTTCGCCGACCGGCCCGGACAGGGCTTGAAGCACTTCGTCCGCACCATGCGCGATGACAGTCAATTGCTCTCCCTCGCGCTCGATGGTGATCGTGGCAGCTCCATCCGTGCCGAACTGGAGTTCTCCTACCGCAGACTCGGCATTGAGGCGAAACGCTACTTCCAAAAGATCGGGCTCCTCGATGACGCCGGGTTCACGCTCGAGCGCGGAGCGGCGCTCGCCGGGATACCGCTCACCGAGGCCGACCGGCTGACCGGTGTGCTGGAGTCGGAGCACCTGGTGACGGAGATCGGCAGGCGCAGATTCACCATGCACCGGATGCTGCAGGCGTTCGCCCGCACGAAGGCGAGGGAGCAAGCGGCCCGCGAGACCCGCACGCTAGCGGTGGCGTGAAGCCGATGGCGCTTCGGCGCCGGACACCGCTGCCCCACCGGTGACCACCGCTGCCGGGCGTGCCACGGCGATCAGGGATCCGACGGTCAGGATCACCTGGTCGCCGACCCGGCTCTCCCCGGACATGAACGCACCGCCGTTCACGAGCCGTTCGACGCGCACGCAGTGACGAATCACGTCGCCGGGGAACACGGAACCGGAGAACGCGCAGTTCCGCAGGCGGCCGACCATCGGCAGGCCGTCCCCGGCGGTGTCCGGGCCGTCGAGGCTGCCCAGCCAGAGCAGCGCCGCGGACTGCCCGAACGATTCGAGAACCATGGACCGGGGGTAGGCGTACCGCTCGGCCGGCAGGCCGTCGGCCATGCCCTGGTAGCACGGCTCGCTGCCGGTCACCGCCTTGGCGGTCTCGATGGTGCGGCGGCGATCGAAACAGGTCACCCGGTCCACCAGCACCATCGGATGGCGGACCGGGAGGAGCGCGAGCAACTGCGCGTACCCGGAGTTCACGAGGTCCCTCCCCGGACGAGTTCGACGGTCATCTTCGCGACCTGGGTGCCGTCGGAGCGGCGGCAGTCGAGCGCGGCCCGCAGCGCGCCCGGACGTCCGGCCGACACCCTGATCAGCAACCGGAGTTCGTCGCCCTCGAGCATCGGCCTGAGCACCCGTGCGGAGCCGAGCGTGCCGAGTTCGAGCCACGTCTCCCCCGGGCCGCCGGGACCAAGGTGCGCGGCGAGCGCGGGCGAGTGGTGGAGTTCGGAGCCGACCGCCTGCCGGATGCCGTCCAGCAGGAAGATCGCCGGGTAGAGGGTGATCTCCGGGAAGTGCCCCACCAGGTAGGGATCGGTGGACCGCACCACCTTGTCCGCCTCGATCAGCAGCTCGTCCTTCTCGGCGCGGGCCGTGATCCGGTCGGCACCGTCGATCGGCCGGGCGTAGCCCCGCCGCCCGCTCACAGGGCGGCACCTGGAGTACGACGCCGTACAACCACTACTCTCTGCTGGCCAGCATCGAGGACCGGTTCGGGCTGCCGTACCTGGGCTACGCCGGGCAGAAGGGCCTGAGCCGCTTCGGCACCGACGTGTTCAACGCGGCGACCTGACGACCCAGGCCTCCTGTGGCGGCTCCCACCCTCACGCTTTCCCGATGGCCCTCCACGCGCATTGCTCCGCCATGTCGGGTTGTCCGGCTTCGTCGAGGAGGCAAGCCGGTCGAGGTCGGTGGTGATGCGGCTGCGGGCCAGGCGAAGCAGGCCGCGGTCGGCGAACTCGCGCAGGACCTGGGTGCAGGTCTCGCGGGAGGTGCCCGCCACGACGGCGAGCTGTTCTTGGCGATGCGCTGGGGAGCGGACTTGGTGACGGTGTCGGACATCATCACCAGCTCCCCGCGGTCCGGCACCCACTTTGTGCGCACGAATCAGACCGGAAGCCGGCGTTTCCGTGGCAACGCTTTCCGTCACCACCGCCAGGCCCAGACGCGCGAAAATTGAAGAGGCACACCACACCGACTCCAGTCCGTGGGGGGCCTGGCTCAGCCCTCCATCAGGACTCAGGTGGTCGCCTCCGAGAGAGCCAAGAGGCTTCGCCGGTGGCGTTGATCCTGGTCCTGGGTCGGGTGGGGTTCTCGCCCAGGCGGACCGGACGGCCGTAGCGGCGTCCCAGTCGTCCCCTCTGAACTCCGCCGCACCCCCACTCGGGACCCTGTTTCGGCTACGTGATCGAGCGCCCGGTCCGGTTCGAGCTGGAGGGTGAGCCGGAGCGCGTGATCAAGTCCGGTGAGACGTTCTCTCGCCGGGCCGGCCCATGCTCACGCTGGTCGACAAGGAGGAACTGGAGAAGCTGGCCCACCTGCGTGTCCGACCTTCCTCCACACGCTGACCCGTGAGTCCGATACGGAGGGATGGAGCGCGTCGTGCGGCTCGCCATGTGGGGCCGGAGCTGACGGCAGACTTGAGAAGTACCTGCTGGGCGGACAGGTCTATCCGGCCTGGCAGACAGCGAATGTTCTGGCGCACGGACGTGTGATCTCCGCGCTGGCCCCCTTCAATCCAGATGTCTGAAAGGCAGGTTCGCGATGTTCGCGTTCAGCCGTCACCCGGCATGGAGGGGACAGCCACAGGCCGTCCGGGGTGCTGGCACGATCGCGGACGCAAGAGCCCGGGTGGACTCCGGCCTTCCCGAGTGCTGCAAGAGGGTTGCCGTGCTCGGCGATGGACTCTCCATCACGCCGCTCAGATCGGCGCCCGCAGTCACAAGCTTGACCTCATCGCATGACAGGCTGGATCAACCGCCCAATTCGGGCTGCGTAATGACCTCCTTCTGCCACACCCTTCAGCGCTCAGGGGCCTCACCGACGACGAGCCTGTCATACTCAGCCGCCTCCCAATACGTGTACGACGACGGGCACGGTCGCAGGACACGTCACCATCGGGCACAGAGGCACCGGTCGACCGTGCTCAGCGGTCCGGCCACCAGCAAGACGCCTCAGCAATCGGCAGCTGATCGATGAGCCAGTCGTCGTAGCGAGTACGCGCGATGTACGCATCAGCACCTGGCAGGAGGTCGTCTCGACGGAGGCGAGCGCCGAAGTAGGTACTACGGTCATCGGTGAACAGACGGCGGTGTTCCCCTACGGCGTTGAGGGAGGCACGCAAGAAGGTATCGAGCCGGAACTGGTCGGGGCCGGCGATCTCACGGACGCCAAAGAGGGGGCGAAAGGCAGCGGTGTGGGCGAGAAGCGTGGCGACTTCGGCGCAGGACACCGGTTGGATCTGGACAGCCGCCACCCAGATGATCCAGTCTTCCGTGGCAGCATCGGCAATGTCGCCCGCGGACTCGAAGAGCTGGGTGGCACGGATGACCGAATAGGGCATCTGCGACTGTCTGATCATGGCTTCCCGAGCCTGCAAGGCTCGGAAATACCCATGCTCCTTCAGGCGTTCCACGCCCACGACAGACAAGGCAACGTGATGCTTCACGTCGGCAGCGGCCTCCGCCGAGAGAAGGTTGGCCGTGGAGCAACACAGCGTTTTCATAACGGCGTCGTCATCGATCAGTAGGCCGTTTTCCGTGAGGATCCCGTCCGCCAGCGACGGTGGGCCCGAGAGGTCGATCACCACGGAGCAGCCCTCGAGTGCCTCGGACAGGCCTTCGCCCGTGACAACGTTGACACCGGTTGAGGGCGAGACCAATACAGCCTCGTGCCCGTGCTCTCGGACCCTGACAGCAGTTTCGACGCCCATGGGGCCGGCATCGTCGATTACAACGACCTTCATAGAGAACCCTTCCCGTCTGTGGAGGCTGCCCCTGGAAGCCGCACGGGCATCATCAACTGCACTGTTACGGTGCGGCCTTCACATCAGTAAGACCACAGAGCACGCCGGTCTGTGACAACCGGACGGCTGGCAGGTGCCGACCTGGTTCGGCGACCACTTCCGGATCCTCACCGTGGGCAGCGCGTTCATGCCTCATCGCGCCCTGCCACGGAGCGGACGGGCCCCATTCGGAACCGACCTGTACCAGCAGGCGGCAGGTCAGTCGGTGGGCCGCGGGGCACGCAGATGGGCCCGCTTCTCCAGTTCCTTCTCGTCGACCAGCGTGAGCATCGGCTGACCCGGTGCGCACAGCATGGTCACGACGTACTTGACCGGGGCGTCCGACCGGGCGTTGCCGTTCTGGTAGTGGATCACGTCGCCGCCCGGCTCCCAGAACGTCTCACCGGCCTTGATCACACGCTCCGGCTCACCCTCGAGCTCCCACCGGACCTCGCCCTCGATCACATAGCCGAAACACGGCCCCGAATGGCGGTGCGCAGGCGTGCCGGGGTCACCGGGAGGCCACTCGACGAGGACAGTCATCCCCGAAGCACCCTCGGGAATGAACGGCGGCTTGACGTCCGCCAGCATCTTGGGACCGAACCCACTCACTGAGTTCATGTTGTGCATGTCGTGCATGTCGTGCATCTCCTGCATTGTGCTACACCTCCATAGGGCGTGCAGATCTTTAACTCGTGGCTTTCTGCTTGGTGGTTCGTTGGTCAGGCATGAGCGGGTTGGATGGGCAACGGACCGCGCTGGCAGCC
>NZ_JBVIJE010000038.1:0-61285 GCF_055581585.1 Streptomyces sp. NPDC031426 | reverse complement strand
AAGAGCTATATCGGCCTGCGGAACAGCCCCGATCATGCCCGTCGGTCATGTCGCTGCACCGGGAAACTCCAAGATCCCCGACAGAGTCAAGCTAGCGCTTGTTCGCGAACTTCCAGGCGGTGGGCAACGCGCCCATCGCCAGGGCGGCCTTGAGGGCGTCGCCGATCAGGAACGGGGTGAGGCCGAGCGCCACGGCCTGGGAGAGGGAGAGGTGGGCCGCGACGGCCAGGTAGGGCACGCCGATGGCGTAGATGATCGCCTCGCCGAGGAGCATCGTGCCCGCCGTACGCAGCGGCGAGCGGTCCGCGCCGCGCCGGGCCAGGGCGCCGACGGCGGCCGAGGCGAGCAGCATGCCGAGGATGTAGCCGAAGGAGACCGAGGCGGCGCCGGAGGTGCCGCCCGCGAACCACGGCACGCCCGCGACACCGGCGAGCGCGTAGAGGGCGAGGGAGAGGAAGCCGCGGCGGGCGCCGAGCGCGGTGCCGACGAGCAGCGCGGCGAAGGTCTGGCCGGTCACCGGCACCGGGGAGCCGGGCACCGGGACCGCCACCTGGGCCGCGAGGCCGGTGAGCACGGCGCCGCCGACGACGAGGGCCGCGTCGCGGACGCGGGACGCGGGGAGCAGATCGGCGAGGACTGCGCCGGGGCGAGCGATGGCGGTGGCGGTGCTCATGGGGACTCCGCGGGGTGGTGTGGGCACGTCGGGACATCGTGACGCTATCCCAGCGGGCACGCGCCGATCACCGTCGGCGCTCGACAAAGGGTCGAACGGCGTCTTCGTGACCTTCGAACAAAGGGTGCTGCTTACACGCGGTCAGGCGTGACGCCGGTCACGGAGGTAGGGACGCTCGGCTCACTCCGGTGCACCGCACCGCGACTGTGGAGTCCCGCCAAAGCCCTGTGGACTCGTCTCGCCCGTCGGGCGGCCGCGCCGACTGCACCGGGTGACCGTCGCCGGTGACGTCCCGGTCGGCATCGAGGGCAGGGAGAGCTACTCGATCGAGGGCGACGCCTCGTGCTGCACACCGGTGCTCACGACGGCGTAGCCGGTCTCTCACTCTCCGTACAGAGGGTGTCCGGATACTGGGCGGCTCCTTCGCCTGAGCGGACGGGCCGCCCAGACTGTCGGGGTTTTTGCCCGCCCATTGCCTTGCCCGGGAGATCCGCGCCCATGCCCACCAGCACGACCACCGAGACACGGCCACAGCACCAGGACGGCGGTGCTTCCCTCTCCCACGGCCTCAAGCAGCGCCATCTGTCGATGATCGCCCTGGGCGGCGTCATCGGCGCGGGTCTGTTCGTCGGCTCCGGCGCGGGCATCGCCGCCGCCGGCCCGTCCATCGTCGTCGCGTACGCGCTCTCCGGCCTGCTGGTGATGCTTGTGATGCGGATGCTGGGCGAGATGTCGGCCGCCTACCCGTCCTCGGGCTCCTTCTCCGCGCACGCCGAGCGGGCGATCGGCCCCTGGGCGGGCTTCGCCGCCGGCTGGTCCTTCTGGGTGCTGCTGTGCACGGCCGTCGGCCTGGAGGGCATCGGCGCCGCGCACATCGTCCAGGGCTGGCTGCCGGGCACCCCGCAGTGGATGTGGGTGGCCCTGTTCATGGTGGTGTTCTGCGGGGCGAACCTGGCCGCCGTGAAGAACTTCGGCGAGTTCGAGTTCTGGTTCGCCGCACTGAAGGTCGGCGCGATCAGCCTGTTCCTGATCCTCGGCGTGCTGGCCATCGCCGGTGTGCTCCCCGGCACGCACTCGCCGGGCACCTCCAACCTGAGCGACTTCATGCCGCACGGCAACCAGGGCCTGCTGGTCGGCCTGCTCGCCTCGGTGTTCGCCTACGGCGGCCTGGAGACGGTCACCATCGCGGCCGCCGAGTCCGAGAACCCGGTCAGGGGCGTGGCGTCCGCCGTCCGTACGGCCATGTGGCGGATCGCCCTGTTCTACATCGGCTCGATGGCGGTCGTGGTCACCCTGGTCCCGTGGGACTCCAAGGAGGTCGTGGCGAAGGGTCCGTACGTCGCCACGCTCGACCACCTCGGCATTCCCGGCGCGGGCCAGCTGATGAAGGTGGTCGTCCTGGTCGCCCTGCTGTCCGCGATGAACGCCAACATCTACGGCTCCTCGCGCATCGCCTACTCGCTGGTCGAGCGCGGCCAGGGTCCGAAGGCGCTGGTCAGGCTGTCCGGCGGGGTCCCGCGGATCGCGGTCCTCACGTCCTGCTTCTTCGGTTTCGTCTGCGTGCTGCTGAGCTACTGGCGACCTGACGACGTCTTCCCGTGGCTGCTCAACATGATCGGCGCGGTCATCCTGGTGGTCTGGATCTTCATCGCCGTCTCCCAGCTGCTGCTGCGCCGCCGTATCGAGCGCGAGGCCCCCGAGAAGCTGGTCGTGCGCATGTGGGCGTTCCCCTGGCTGACCTGGGTCGCGCTGGCCGGCATGGTCACGATCTTCGTCCTGATGGCCCGCGAGCCGGACACCCGCGTCCAGCTCTGCTCCACCGGCGCCATGACCCTGTTCCTGGCAGCCGTGGGCTACCTCCGGCAGCGCGTCCGCGCCAAGCACTGACGCTCCCACGGACAGAAGGCCCCCGCGTACGACACACGCGGGGGCCTTGCCGTTGCCGCAGGTTCCGGATTGTGGAGGCCGCGGGCAGGAAGGACGGTTGTCTCGGGACCCTCGGTGCACACCGGCCCATTCCTGGAGGCCCGATCGCTCACTGTGCTGCAGTCGGCGAAGCCGCCGTCCGTTCCGGAAGGGGCGGAGCGATGACGGTTCTCGTCGAGTTCCCGCCCGGCGATCCCGGCACCCCTCCGCACCGGCACTCCGGACCTGCTTTCGGCTCCATGCTGGAGGGCGAGATGCTCTTCGAGCTGGAAGGCGAGCCGGAGCGGGTGATCAAGGCCTGCGAGACGTTCTGGGAGCCGGGCGACGATGTCATCCACTACCAGGACGGGAACAACCGGACAGTGTCGGAACAACCGGACGGATTCCTGGAGCCGTTTCCTCGTCACCATGCTGTGTGAGCCGGGTCAGCCCATGCTCACCCTGGTCGACGACGAGGAACCGGCCCGGCGGCGACACCTGCGAGCGCCCCGTCCCGGCGCACGATCCACCGGTGAAGGGCACCGCCCCGGTCCTCGTCGTCGACGCGTTCCCCTTACCCGCAGGGCACGTTCAGCGACAGCAGCGCGGTGTGCTCGCCGTCGACGCGGATCTCGCTCACCGCCGCGTTGCGCAACTTCGGGAAGAACCGGCGGTATTCGGCGAGCGGAATACCGAGCATCGAGCACAGCACCAGCCGCAGCAGGGTGTTGTGCGCGACGACCAGGACCCGCCCGCCGGGGTGGGCGGCGGCGATGCGGCGCAGGGCGGCGCTTCCGCGCCCGGCCGCCGCGCGGGGGTCCTCGGCGCCGGGGAAGGGATGCGCCACCGGGTCGGCGCGGAACGCGTCCGCCGCCCAGGTCCTGTCGTCAAACTCCCGCCGTCCGCCCGGAGGGCGGGCCTCGCGGCGTCAGGTGCGTGCTCTGGGGGTCCCCCCGGCCGAAGGCTTGGGGAGTGCCGGGCCCTGGCCCTCGTACTGGGCGTACTTGGGCCCGGGCCCGGCGCGGCGAGTGGGGGTGCCCCCTTTGGGGGAGCGTGCATGGCGTCGCGGGGCTGGGGGCACCGCCCGGCCGAAGGCTGGGGGAGGGAGTTTGACGACAGGGCCTCGGGGTTCCGCGCCGCGAACTCGGCGAGCGTACGGCCCTCCACCACCCCGAAGTCGCATTCGCGCAGGCCGGGTTCGCGGTGCGGGGTGAGACCGAGGGCCCGGCAGGCGGGGTCGGCCGTGGCGATCGCCCGGGACAGCGGCGAGGTCCAGGCGGCGTCCACCGGATGCGCGGCGGCCCACCTTCCCAGCGCCTCGGCCTGGGCGTATCCGGTGTCGGTGAGCGCGACATCGCTGACTCCGGCATACCGGTTCTCGGCATGCCAGACGGTCTGTCCGTGGCGGGCGAGGAGCAGGGTGGCGGAGGTCATGGGCAGCAGTGTCCCCGCGGGCTCACCGCGGCCTCCCCGCGGTCCGGAGGCCCTGGTGGCGACCGTCCGGCATGCGAGGTGCGGGCGGGGGGCGCACGATGAACGCATGTCCGACAAAGACTTCGCACGCGGCGGCGGGCGGCGACTGGTCCGGGCAGCGGCCATCCTCGCGCTCGCCGCATCAGCGCCGTGGCCGGCCGCCGGTTCCGCGCAGGCCGCGCCCGACCACGACACCATTGCCCTGCAGACGCTCGACGACATCGTCAAGGGCGACTACAAGGCCGCCACCGCCCACTTCGGCGCTGACCTGCGCAAGCACCTGCCGCCGGAGGGGCTCGAGGATTCGTGGAAGCACTACCAGGACGAGTTCGGGCACTACAAGTCGCACCAGAAGCCCAAGGACGTCAAGTCCGGCCGGTTCACCGTGGTGAGCGTGCCTCTGCGCATGGCGAAGAGCGCCGGCGAGTTCCGCGTGACCTTCGACAGGTCCGGTGCCATCGTCGGCCTGTTCTTCCTCAGGCCGGGCGTGCCGATCCCGAAGTCGATGCCCGCTTGATCACCGCTTCAGCCGCGCCGGCGCATGCGCCGCCACCGCCCCCGGCAGCCACCCGCGCCGCTCCAGCTCCCCCACCAGCCGTGCGTACGGCTCGGCGAACCGCGCCGTACGGCCGGGCCGCGGCTCGACCGTCGTGGCCACGCGGGCCATCGACTGCCCAGCAGGTGCAGGGATCAGCGGCGCGACAGGCGGTCGTGCACGACCCGGACGAGGAGCACCTGGAGAGGTGCGCGGAAGGGGTGAGCGGGCCCGGAGCCGACCGGGCCCGCTCACCGCGCCTCACAGGTTGCTGAAGTCCGGCCCCTGCGTCCTGGTGCGCTTGATCTCGTAGAAGCCCGGTACCGAGGCCACGGCGATCGTGCCGTCCCACAGGCGGGCCGCCTCCTCGCCCTTCGGGGCGGGGGTGACGACCGGGCCGAAGAAGGCGATCTGCTCGCCGTCGGGGCCGGGCACCGCGATGACGGGGGTGCCGACGTCCTGGCCGACCTTCTCGATGCCCTCCTTGTGGGAGGCGCGCAGCTCGGCGTCGTACGCGAAGTCCTGCTGCTCGGCGTAGTCGATGAGGTCGGCGGGCAGGCCGACGTCCGCGAGGGCGCCGGCGATGGCCTCCAGGGTGGGGCCCTCGCCGTTGTTGTGGATGCGGGTGCCGAGCGCGGTGTACAGCGGGCCGAGGATGTCGTCGCCGTGCTTCTGCCAGGCGGCGGTGACCACGCGGACCGGCTGCCAGGCCTTGGTCGCGAGCATCTCCCGGTACTCCTCGGGCAGCTCGTCCAGCCTGTTCTCGTTGAGGACGGCGAGGCTCATGATGTGCCAGCGGACCTCGATGTCCCGGACCTTCTCCACCTCCAGCACCCAGCGGGAGGTCATCCAGGCCCAGGGGCACAGCGGGTCGAACCAGAAGTCGACGGGGGTCTTGCCGGACTCGGACATGGCTCTCCTCAGCGAAAGACTCTTTTCAACCCTCAACGACCTCCTCGCGACCCGCATTCCCTGCTGACCCCTGTCAGGGGCACATGGCAGGATCGGTCCTGTTCAGCCTCATCCACGCGATCACAAGGGAGTGCCGTCCGTGCCCGGTGAGAATCTGTCCCGTGACGAGGCCCGGGAGCGGGCCGCCCTGCTGTCCGTCGACGGGTACGACGTGTCCCTGGACCTCAGGTCCGCCGTCGGCGACGGGGGCGGGGACGGCGAGCCGCGCACGTTCCGCTCGGTGACCACGATCCGCTTCCGCTGCAACGAGCCGGGCGCGGCGAGCTTCGCCGATCTGATCGCGCCGAGCGTGACCTCGGTGTCGCTCAACGGACGGGACCTGGACCCGGGCGAGGTGTTCGACGGCGCGCGGATCGCGCTGGAGGACCTGGCCGCGGAGAACGAGCTGGTGGTGGACGCGCAGTGCGCCTACTCCCGCACCGGTGAGGGCCTGCACCGCTTCGTGGACCCCGAGGACGGCGAGGTCTACCTCTACACCCAGTACGAGCCGGCCGACGCCCGCCGGGTCTTCGCCGACTTCGAGCAGCCGGACCTGAAGGCGCCGTACCGCTTCGAGGTGCGGGCGCCCGAGGGCTGGACGGTGTGGAGCAACGGCGCGGGTGAACTCGCCGACGGGGTCTGGCGGTTCGCGGAGACCAAGCCGATCTCGACGTACATCACCTGTGTGGTGGCGGGGCCGTACCACTATGTGACGGATTCCTACGAGCGGGTGTTCGAGGACGGCACCAAGCTGGAGATCCCGCTCGGCGCGATGTGCCGCAAGGGGCTCGCCCCGCACTTCGACGCCGACGACGTCTTCCTGGTCACCAAGCAGGGTCTGGACTTCTTCCACGACCACTTCGACTACCCGTACCCCTTCGGGAAGTACGACCAGGCGTTCGTGCCCGAGTACAACCTGGGCGCGATGGAGAACCCGGGTCTGGTGACCTTCCGCGAGGAGTACATCTTCCGCGGCAAGGTGACACAGGCGTCGTACGAGGCGCGGGCGAACGTCGTCCTGCACGAGATGGCGCACATGTGGTTCGGCGACCTGGTCACCATGGAGTGGTGGGACGACCTGTGGCTGAAGGAGTCCTTCGCGGACTTCATGGGCACGTTCGCGAACGTGGGCGCGACCCGCTTCAAGGACGCCTGGATCACCTTCGCCAACCGCCGCAAGGCCTGGGCGTACCGCGCGGACCAGCTGCCGTCCACGCATCCGGTCACGGCGGACATCCGTGACCTGGAGGACGCCAAGCTGAACTTCGACGGCATCACCTACGCCAAGGGCGCCTCGGTGCTCAAGCAGCTGGTGGCGTACGTCGGCCAGGACGCGTTCCTGGAGGGCGCGCGGCGCTACTTCAAGCGGCACGCCTACGGCAACACCCGGCTCGGCGACCTGCTGTCGGCGCTGGGCGAGACCAGCGGCCGGGACATGTCGGCGTGGGCGCGTTCGTGGCTGCAGACGGCCGGGGTGAACTCGCTGACGCCGCAGGTGCTGCTGGACACGGAGGGCCGGGTGGCCGAGCTGGCGGTGGTGCAGGAGGCGCCGGAGTCGCATCCCGAGGAGCGCCCGCACCGGATCGCGGTGGGGCTGTACCGGCGTACGCCGGAGGGCGCGCTGGAGCGGTACGCGCGCGTGGAGACGGATGTGCACGAGCCGCGCACGGTCGTCGCGGACCTGGCGGGCGCCGAGGCCCCGGAGCTGGTCCTGGTCAACGACGACGACCTGACGTACTGCAAGATCCGCTTCGACGCCACCTCGCTGGCGACGCTCAAGGAGCACCTGGGCGCGCTGACCGACCCGCTGGCCCGGGCGCTGTGCTGGTCTGCGCTGTGGAACATGACCCGGGACGCGCTGCTGCCGGCGCGGGACTTCATCGGTCTCGTGCTGCGGTTCACGGGCCGCGAGTCCGACATCGGGGTGCTGCAGATGCTGCACGCGTGGGCGAACTCGGCGCTGGTGCACTATGCGGCGCCGGAGTGGCGGCAGACCGGTGGTGAGCTGCTGGCGCAGGGCGCGCTGCGGGAGCTGGAGGCGGCCGAGCCGGGCAGTGAGCACCAGCTGGCGTGGGCGCGTTTCTTCGCGACGGTGGCGTCCGGCGAGACGGACCTCGCCCTGCTGAAGCGCCTGCTGGACGGCGTGGAGAGCATCGACGGCCTGGAGGTGGACCAGGAGCTGCGCTGGGCGTTCCTGGAACCGCTGGCGGCGCACGGCGTGGCCGACGAGACGGTCCTCGCGGCCGAACTGGCCCGCGACGACACGGCGTCCGGCAAGCGCCACCAGGTCCGCTGCCTGGCGGCACGCCCGTCGGCGGCGGTCAAGGCGCAGGCCTGGGCGCAGGTGGTGGAGTCCGACGCGCTGTCGAACGCGCTGGTGGAGGCGACCATCGCGGGCTTCGGCCGGCCCTCGCAGCGGGAGCTGACGGCGCCCTACGCGGAGAAGTACTTCGCGGCGATCGAGCGGGTGTGGCGGGAGCGGTCGATCCAGATCGGCATGGACGTCGTACGGGGCCTGTTCCCGGCGCTGCAGGACCGCCCGGAGACGCTCGAGGCGACGGACGCGTGGCTTCAGGCGCACCGGGACGCGGCGCCGGCGCTGCGCCGGCTGGTGCTGGAGGCGCGGGACGACCTGGCGCGGGCGCTGCGCGCACAGGAGTGCGACGCGACGGCCCTCGGCGACTGACCTTTGGCCTGAGCTTGGGTCGCCGGTGACCGTTACGGAATTCGGTCAATGTGACCCGTAACCCCTGGTCCGCACCCGATCGGACCAGGGGTTTCCCGTCCCTACTCGGCACCCGAACACCTGACCTTTATTCCGTGCTTGTCCGCATTTTTCGACGACCGTGTAACAGCGGTTAAAGATGGGATGGGGCGCGGGAATCCCGACGCCATGACGCACAACACCCCGCTCTCCCCCCGCCCCCTCAGCCACCTCTCCCAGGTCCACCGCCGGGTCCTGACGGAGGCTCAGCTCCGCTCCCGCGGAGTGACGGCGGCCGAGCTGACCGAGCAGTGCCGCCCCGGCGGACCCTGGCGGCAACTGCTGCCGAACGTGGTCCTCCTCCACCCCGGCCCTCCGACGAGCGAGGAGCGTCTGCACGGGGCGCTGCTGTACGCGGCCCGCGAGTCCGCGCCTGGCGTCCCGGCCCAGCCGACGGCCGAGGAACCGCACCGCCCGGTCTACGCCGACGCGGTGATCACGGGCCTCGCGGCCCTCACCCTCTACGGCTTCTCCGCCACCCCGCCGCTGCTCTCCCTGGACCACGTCGACGTCCTGGTCCCCCGCCTGCGTCGAGTGCGCTCCACGGGCTATGTCCGCATCCTGCGCACCCCCGACCTGCCCGCGCCCAACGCCGTGACGGGCCTGCCGGTGGCACCGGTGCCGCGGGCGCTGGCGGACGCGGTGGCGGAGCTGACGGACGCGGAGGCGGTACGGCGGCTGCTGACCGAGGCGGTGCGCGGCCGCCACTGCGAACCTGCCGCCGTCGTACGGGAGTTGACTCAGGCGAAGCTCCTGAAGCGCCCGCACGTGGTGGACGCGGTGGACTCGATCGTGGCGGAGGGCCGCTCGATCGCCGAGCACCGCCTGTACCGGATGGTCGGCGAGTACGGCCTGCCCGACCCGGTCTGGAACGTCGACCTGCGGCTGCCCGGCGGCCCGCACCTGGGCGGCCTGGACGCGTACTGGCCCGACCAGGCGGTGGCGGTGGAGCTGGACACCCGGGCGCCCCGCCAAGGCCATCGGCAGGACGACGACGCCCTCTGGTCCGAATACGCCCGCAAGCGCGAGCACCTGGAACGCCTCGGGATCACGGTCGTGTACATCACGCCCAGGAAGCTCAGGGACGTGATGGAACAGCAGGCGGCGGTGGTCCGCACGGCCCTGATGGCCTCGGCCGACCGCGACCCGGCCGCGTATGTCGTGGTGCTTCCCCGGTAGTGACGGAGCGGGATGCATCGAGAGGGCCGGGGGGAGCCCTCAGGAGGGGAGAGGAGGGGCCACCGGGCGATTCCGGGGGCCCCTCCTCGTGCGTCCCGCCGCTTCACCCGAACGGACGAGCCGCGCGGGCGGCACGAGCCTGGCCACGAATGATGAGAGGTATGCGACACACCCGGACAGCCGCGTCGGCGGCGTCCCTCCTGCTCGCCACGGCCTGCCTCGTCGCCGCCCCCGAGACGGCACAGGCGGCGCCCCGTACGGCGGCCGTGGGCTTTGTGGCCCTCGGTGACTCCTACTCCGCCGGGCTCGGTGCCGGCGCCTATCTCCCCACCGGCACCAACTGCAAGCGCAGCGGCCGGGCGTACCCGGTGCTGTGGGCCTCGGCGCACAAGGTGGCGGCCTTCGCCTTCGCCGCGTGCAACCACGCCCGGACGAGCGACGTCCTGTCCGGCCAGCTCGGCAGGCTCGGCCCGGGCACCAGGCTGGTGACCCTCACCGTCGGCGGCACCGACGCGGGCTTCGTCGGCGTCATGACGACCTGCGCACTGGGTGGCACCTCCCGCTGTCTGTCGGCCGTCGCCGCCGCCCGCGCCACGGTGGACAGGTCCCTCGGGGACAGCCTCGACCGGCTCTACTCGGCCATCCGGGACCGGGCTCCCGCCGCCCGTGTCGTGGTGCTCGGCTATCCGCACATGTACCACCTCAGAGGCACCTGTGAGATCGGCCTCCAGGACACCGCGCGCGCCGCCATCAACGACGGTGTGGATCACCTCGACGCGGTGATCGCCCGCCGCGCCGCCGCGCACGGGTTCGCCTTCGCCGACGTCAGGGCGGCCTTCGCCGGCCATGAGATCTGCTCCAGGACCCCCTGGCTGCACAGCGTCGACCTGCTGGCCCCCACCGAGTCGTACCACCCCACGGCACCGGGCCAGTTGCTCGGCTACCTCCCGGCCCTCGACCGCGTCTCCTGACGGGGTCCTGACAGCCCCAGCCCTACGCTCTGGTTCATGTCTGCCGAATCCGTGACCCTGCGCCCGGTGAACGAGGACGATCTGCCCCTGCTGGAACGCTTCCTCAGCGAGCCCGAGACGGCAGGGCCCTTCCAGTGGTACGGGTACGCCGACCCACGGCGGTTCCGGCAGCGCTGGGCCGAGAACCGGCTGCTCGGTGAGGACGGCGGCCAGTTGATCGTCGCGGCCGGAGCCGGGCCGCTGGGGTTCGTCGCCTGGCGCAAGGTCGTCGTCTCGGCCTCCACCTACTGCTGGAACATGGGCGCCCAACTGCTGCCCGAGGCCCGTGGCCGGGGCATCGGCACCGGGGCCCAGCTACAGCTCGTCCGCTACCTCTTCGCCCACACCCCCGTGATGCGCATCGAGGCCGACACCGAGGCCGAGAACATCGCCGAGCAGCGGGCCCTGGAGAAGGCCGGGTTCACCCGCGAGGGCGTACTGCGGGGCATCGTCTTCCGGGGCGGCCGGTGGCGCGACGGCGTCGCCTACAGCGTGCTGCGCCACGACCCGCTGCCCACCGACGTGTGAGGCGTACACCTCGTCGAGCAGGGTGGCGTAGGCCGCGATCATGCGGGTGCGGCTGAACCGCTCCCGGGCGGCCTCCAGGGCCGGGGCCAGTTCCGTACGGCCGGCGGCCGCCGCGGACCAGGCCAGCGCGATCGCGCCCGGGTCCGGCGGGGTGACGAAGCCGAGGCCCTCGACGATCGACGCGCTGTCGCCGACGTCGGTCGTCACCGGGACCGCGCCGCACATCATGCCCTCGATCAGGCACAGCGGCGCCGCCTCGCCGGAGACGGAGGTCAGGGCGACGACGTCGGCGGTGGCGTAGACGGCCGGCATGTCGTGCCGTACGCCGAGCAGGTGCACCCGGTCGGCGAGGGAGGGCGCGTCCGCGAAGGCCTCGGCGAGGTCCGCGCGCAGCCCGGAGTTGCCGGGGGTCATCCCGGCACCGCACATCAGCACGTGCCCGCCGCCCTCCCGGGCCAGCCAGGCGCGGGCCGCCCGGAGCAGCAGGGGGACGTTCTTCATCGCGGCGTAGCGGGCCGCGAAGACGACCACCGGCGCCCGGTCCGCGATCCCGAGGGAGGCGCGCAGGGCGAGCCGTGCGGCCGGGTCCGGGCGGAAGCGGAGCAGGTCGACGCCGTTGGGGATGACGTGCAGCAGCCGGCTCGGGATGCCGGCGGCCTCGTAGGCGGCCCGGGTGGACTCGGCGCAGCACACGCACGCGGCCACCGTGCCGTCGGCGATGGCGGCCTTCAGCTCGTCGAGCGCGGGTCCCTGGTTCTCCGGGTCGGAGCGGTGCAGACAGACCACGACCGGGCGGCGGGGCAGGCCGGCCTGGTTGAGCAGGGCCAGCGGCTGCTCCTTCAGGGAGAGGATCACATCCGCTCCGGCCATCGACCGGGCCGTTTCGGCCAGCTCGGGCCCGCTGAAAACGTTCGCCGCGAGCGAGCCGTCCACGAGGCCTGCGCTGCGGCCGAGCGAGGTGACGCCGACCCCGCCGCCGGTGAGCCCCCGGTAGCAGTGGTCGTCCTCCATGCGCTGCCGGGTGGCCTCGCGATGGACCTCACCATGGATGCTGAGCACCTGGTGGGACTGGCCGCCCTCGGCCAGTCCCAGTACGACGTCGCTGTGCACGATCCGGGCTCCTCCGGAGAAGAAGCCCTCGTAGACCGAGAGCACACGCAGTCCGTGCCTCGCGCGCACGCGACCACCCGCCTTGCATAAATGATCGAGAAGATCGAGCCATCCCCGTCCAAAGCGGGTTAGCCGATATGAGGCGGTACGGACATTGCGTCCGCGTTAACACGGAATGACGTCGATGAAACGGTGACTAACAGAATTCCCCTTCGGCGACCGCGCGCCCGTCGCCGGCCCAGTCCCCGTTGGAATTGAGGGCGAGGGAATGCCGGCCGTCCTCGGTCGTGATCGCCATCGATACCGAGCCGTGGATGCCGCCGTCATGGCCCCACACCTGAACACCGCAGCTCAGCGGGGTTTCCATGAGGCCGAGGCCATAGCGTCCCGGGTAAGCGGAGTCCTTGATCTCGACCGTGGTCTTCATTTCCTTCAGCTGGTGCGGCGGAAGGATCTTCCCGCCGAGCAGGGCGCCGTAGAAGCGGTCGAGATCGGCGGAATTCGAGATCATTTCACCGGCCGCGGAGGCCAGGGACGGATTGAGGGCCGTCACGTCGTACACCGGACCCTTCGGGTCGGTGAATTTCGAGTAAGAGCGGCTGCTCGGGTGCGGGACGGTGACCGTCGTACCCGGCAGCGAGGTGGCCCTCAGGTGCAGCGGGCCGATGATGCGCCGGGTGATCTCGGTGGCGTACGCGTGTCCCGTCACCTTCTCGATCACCATGCCGGCCACGACGTAGTTGGTGTTGGAGTAGTGCCAGGAGGTGCCCGGCGCGAAGTCCGGCCTGTGGCGCATGGCGACGGCCACCAGCTCGCGCGGGGCGAGGGTGTCGTAGCGGTGCCGGCGGAAGCCGTCCTCGGTGAAGTAGGCGCGGTCGAAGCCCGCGTCCTCGGTGTAGTTGTAGATGCCGCTGGTGTGGTTGAGCAGCTGCCGTACGGTGATGTGCCGGCCGTCGTGACCGTGCCCGCGGACGACGCCCGGCAGCCACTTCTCCACCGTGTCGTCCAGCGACAGCCGGCCCTCCGCCTCCAGCTGGAGCAGGACGGTGGCGACGAAGGTCTTGGTGATGCTGCCGACGCGGTAGCGGTCGGCGGTGGAGCGCGGCCTGCCGGTGCCGAGGTCGCCCACGCCGGCGGTGGTGGACCAGGTGCCGTGGCTGTCCTCCGCGGTGGCGGTCACCCCGGGCACACCGGCCGCGACCAGCGCCTCGACGGCCTTGCGCGTGACGGTGTGCCCGCCCTCGGGCCGGCCGCCGGTGGCCGCGACGGCAGGCGCCGCCAGGGCTCCGGCGAGCAGCAGGGCGGTGGCGCCCACCAGGGTCGTGCGTACACGCATGTCTTCCCCCAACCTGTGATGTCAGTGCGGTCGGGGGAAGAAACCGGTGCCGGATGCCCGAAGGTTGCCTGCCGCTCGGCCAGTTGACTGTCTTTCAGCCCTTTTTCAGCACCAGCTCGGCGTTCCGGTCGGCCGCGCTGCCCGCGAGGGCCTTGTTGGCGCCGGGGGCGTTGAAGGCCAGCTCGCGGTAGAGGGCGGCGAGGCCGGTCTGGGAGAGGTCGGCGAAGTCGGTGCGGTGCGGGGCGGCGGACTCGATCAGGGTGGTGAACACGGAGATCGTGCCGTCCTTGTTGTCCACCAGCTCGATGATGCGGGCCAGGTGGGGGTAGTCGACGTGGGAGGCGGTGGAGATCTCCCAGAAGGAGCGGCCGCCGGAGGCCTGGTGCGGGGTGATGACGTTCTTGTGGATGTGGCCGTTCACCCAGGCCAGCACGTTGGCGTGGGCGGACAGGACCGAGATCACCTCGGCGCCGCTGTGCCGCCTCTCGCCGGGGCGGGCCGGGTCGGGGCGGGTGTTGTCCATGGTCTTGCTGGTGTGGTGGCTGAAGAGGACGGCGTAGGAGTCCCTGTTGTCCTTCAGCGTCCTGTCCAGCCAGTTCAGCTGGGCGGTGCCGATGGAGCCCTCGTAGTGGCCGCCGGCGTCGGTGGTGTCGAGGCTGATGCCGATGACGTCGTCGGAGATGCGGAAGGCGTAGTACTGCGTGCCCGCGTCGAGGTTCGCCGAGGAGTAGCCGTGCCCGACCGGGCCGAGGCCCTGGTGGGCGGGGTCGAGGTGGGCCTTGAGGTAGTCGGCCTGGGTGTAGGGGGCGCGCTTCTCGTCCGGCGTGACCGAACGCATCGAGCGGGCGTGCGCCTTGAGGAAGTCCCGGTAGCCGGTGCCCTTGGGGTCCTTGGCGTACTTGATGGCGTCCTGGAGCTTGTGGGCGTCGGCGGCGGAGACGCTGAACAGCTTCTTGCCGGCGATGGCCGCCTCGGCGAGGTAGGGGTCGCCGTGGGAGCCGTAGCAGCCGAGCGGGAGGGCGTCGTGGTTGCCGACGGTGGAGTACCAGGGCAGCTTCAGGCCGGGGCTGCGCACCTCGCGGATCGCGGCGGCCAGGAAGCCCTTGAGCTGCGGGAAGCCGAGCGCCTTGTCGCCGTCGCGGAGGGCCGAGTCGGGCTGCCAGTACAGCTTCAGACCGCTGCTCTGCACACCCTCGTAGTGCTTGGGGTCACCGGAGTTGGGGGTGATCCGGCCTCCGCTCATCACCTTCATGAACCACTCCAGTTCGGAGTGGGCGTTGTTGTCGGTGTTGTCGCCGGTGGTCATGACGAAGTGGAGCGGGGCGCCGGTGACGGGGGCGCCCCTGAGGGCGTTGACCCGCTCGACGAGCGAGACGGCGCCGGGCACGGTGAGCGCCTCGTGCGGACGCCAGGAGTGCACGTCGCGGGAGCGCATGTACTCGAGGCGCAGCGGGTGCTGGACGTCCTGCAGATGCAGGTCGGTGAACTGCACGAACGCGGCGAGAGCGGTACGGCGGCCCGCCCGGCCCGACTTGGGCGCGGCCAGCTCGCCGCGCACCACCCGGCCCCAGCCCGGGCCGTCGCCGAGCCGCCGGTAGCCGGAGCTGTTCCGGGGTGCGGCCACGGAAGCGAGGGTCGTGCCCTTGGTGTAGGGGGCGAGCGCGGCCGCCGCGGCGGCCTGCCGGGACTGCGCGACCGGTGCCTCGGTGGTGGCGGCCTGGCTGTCGGCGGGGCGGAGGACGTAGCCGACGCCCGCGGAGAGCGAGACCGCTCCGGCGGCGGCGAGGACGGTACGGCGGTTGACCTCCAGGGCGGAGGCGGCGACAGAGCGTATGCGCGACATTGGCGCGATCTCCCCGAGTGCGAACGCGTCGGCAGTGGTCGCGGGTCGTCGCTCGCGCGAACAGCGCGCTCGCTCTGGATCGTTGGCACCGGCGGTGACCTGCGCGTGAACGCGGCGGCAACGCGCAGCGCCGATCACCGGACGTGGATCACGGGGTACCGGTCGCGGCCATGGGGTGGATTGCGGGTCGCCGGGGTGCGGTCACTCCTCGTTCATCTCCTGGGGTACGGGAGGGGTCTCGGCGGTGAGACGACCGTTCGCGGGGCGTTCCCGCCAGAGCCGCAGCGCGCGGTCGACCAGGGGCACCCGGTTCAGGTCCGGTACGACCGAGAGGTCCCGCCACGCGGCGAAATCGGTGGAGCCGCCGATCTCGTAGCGGAGTTCACCGCCGACGACCTCTCCTTCGTACACGAGACGCAGGGCGTGGTGGTCGGTACGACGACGGTGGCGGCGCCGGGCCAGGGCCGGCCGGAACGAGTCCACGCCGAGGAGACCGGTCACCTGGATGCGGTAACCGGTCTCCTCCATGACCTCGCGGCGGACGGTGTCGTACGGGTCCTCGCCGTGCTCCATGCCGCCACCTGGCAGCACCCACTCGGGGACTCCGCCGGGCCCGGGTGAGCGGGCCAGGAGGATCTGTCCGTCACGGACGCACACGGCGTAGGCCGCCACCCTCAAGTTCCGTCGCATTCCTTGGACGTTAGCCCGGAACGTCCGGGTTCGCCGGTGAATATTCGGGGGCGGACCAGCGCAGCGGCAGGGCGGCCGGGGTCCACAGGGCCTCGGTGAGGGTGAAGCGGACCTTGCGCTCGCCGGCCGCCGTGAACTCGGTGTGCGCCTCGCCGGTGAGCTGGAGGGTGGTGCCGGTGGTCCAGTCGAGGAAGAGCAGTCCGGCGCGGGGGTTGCCGCGCAGATTGCCGAGGGTGAGGAACATGGCGTTGCCGGGGTAGTCCGGCCAGGTCAGCCGGTGCGGCGAGGTGACCTGGACGAAACCGGGATTGCCGCCGCGGTGGCTGACGTCGGCTCCGCCGGGGTGTGCGGTGGCCATGAAGAAGGTGTCGGCCGAGCCGATGAACTCCGTTGCTCGCGGGTCGAGTTCGGTCAGCCTGTGAGGGCTGCCCGGGGTGCGGTCGGCGAGTGTCTCGTAGGAGTTCCTGCGCTGGATGTACTTGGGGCAGTTGGAGAACACCTGGTCGGCCTGGACGGCGAACCCGCGGACGGTCGGTCGCAGCCGGCCGTTGAGGCGCATGCGGCGGCGGGTGCGGGGGTCCAGGGCGATGGTTCCGATATGGGTGCCCTGGCTTTTCAGCGCCGCGGTGAGTGGGTCGCTGATGTCGTTGTGCGGGTGCGGGTCGTCGTTGGTTGCTCGCGCAGTTCCCCGCGCCCCTTCAGGCCGGCTGCCCGTCCCCCCGTCAGATCCTTGCCCGGTTCCAGTCACAACCGACATCTGCCTCGGGCCCGTCGCCCGGACGAAACCCGGTGTCCCCGTGAGCGCCGACGCCCACACCCGTCCCGTCCCCGGGTCCGCCGCTCCCACCACCAGCAGGGGCTGGAGTTCCAGGAAGGCCGCCGCGATCGGCTTGATGTCCTGGCCGAGGGAGCGGCCCACGTGGTCGGCGCGGTCGCGGACGCCCAGCAGTTCCTGCACGGCGAGCGAGCCCGCGTGATAGGTGCCCATGGCTAGAAGAAACCGCAGGTCGGGGCGTCCGAGTGGGGCGCCGGGGCGCCGTCGGGGCCGAGGGGGGCGGCGATCTCCAGGCGGATGCCGTCCGGGTCGTGGAAGAAGATCCCGCCGGAGGTGCCGCCCTCGCGGTGGGCGACCACGCCGTCGTAGGCGAAGTCCGCTCCGGCGGCCCGCAGCGCGGTCTCGTACTCCCGGACGCGGTCGATGGAGTCGGCCGTGAAGGCGAGGTGGTGCAGCCCGGGGCGGGCGCCGTCGTACGACCCCTGCGCCTGCTGCCAGAGGGTGACGAGCGGGGCGCCGCCGGCCTCCCCCAGCATCGCCCAGCGCTGGTCGTCCTCCTTGCCCTCGGCGAGCAGGGCGAAGCCGAGGAGGTCGCGGTAGAAGGCCAGCGAGCGGTCGAGGTCGGTGACGTTCAGACCGGTGTGCGCGATGCGCGGGGCCATGGCTCTTCCCTTCGAGATGTCTAACCGTTGTTATTGAGATTAGACAGTTAGAGATGGATCGGTCAACCGTTCACGTACCCTTGAGTGGTTAGATGAGAAGGAGTGCCCGATGTCCATCGCCCGCGACCCCCGCCCGCTCACCGGCGAGCCCCTCGCGCTCGACCTGCTCAACACCCGGTGGAACCGGGAAGGCGTGACCCAGGACCTGCTCGACGGCACCGACGGCCTGGCGGTGTGGCTGGCGAGCAACGGGCTGGCCGGGGACCACGCGGCCGACCCGGAAGTGCTGGAGCATCTGCGCGAGGCGCGCGAGGCGCTCAAGGCCGCGGTCGACGGGACACCGGCGCAGGCCGCGCCGCTCGTGGACGCCGTACTGGCGCACGGACGGATCCGGGCCCGGCTGACCGTCGACGGCCCCGCCGAGGAAGCGGAGTTCGCCGATCCGTCATGGGGGCCGGCCTGGCTCGCCGCCCGCAGCTATCTGGACCTGATCACCCGGGCCCCGGAGCGCATCCGGACCTGCGCCGGCGGCAGTTGCATCCTGCACTTCCTCGACACGTCCCGGAACGGCACCCGCCGCTGGTGCTCGATGGCCGCGTGCGGCAACCGCGCGAAGGCGTCCCGGCATTACGCGCGCTTGAAGGAAAACTGACGGCATCACCGGCCATACGGGGCGAACAGCCGCATAGACATCGCGGGTTTTCCCCATACGTCGATATCGATTCGGTCAATGATCCCCAAAGGACTGCCCCTTGGGTAAAGCTGAGCGCTCTCGTCCGCTCAATTCCTTTACCTGAGGGATGCCGATGACCCACACGCCCGAGCGTGATCCCATACCCGGTCCGAGACGCCTGGCCCGCATGGCCGTGGCCGTGGGCGTGGTGGCCGCCCTGTCCGCGGCCGGGCCGATACCCCTGGCCCTCGCCGCGGACGCTCCGCCCATCCCGGCCGTCGACTCCGGCGTCAAGTCCGCCCACGACAAGCTCGGTTCGGACGACGCCGAGCTGCTCGCCGACGCCAAGGCCGACGGTGCCAAGAACGTCACGATGATGATCGCGACCGCCCCGGGACAGACCGAGCAGGTCGCCGAGGAGCTGGACGCGGTCAAGGGCGGCTCGGTGGGCCGTACCTACGACAAGCTCGGTTACGTCCGCGCCACCGTGCCGACGGACCGGGCGGACGCCGCGATCAGGGCCGCCGCCAAGCTCTCCTCGGTGCACGCCATCGACCTCAAGCAGGAGATCCCGCTCGACGACCCGGCGCCGAACGGCACCAACACCGCTTCGGTCACCGGCACTTATCCCGGTCCCGGCAAGAACACCCCGGCGAAGAACCCGTACAACCCCTCCTTCGAGACCGGCGCCGTCGACTTCGTCCAGGACCACCCGAAGTGGGACGGCCGGGGCATCACCATCGGCATCCTCGACTCCGGCGTCGACCTGGGCCACCCGGCACTGCAGAAGACCACCACCGGCGAGCGGAAGATCGTCGACTGGGTGACCTCGACCGACCCGATCGTGGACGGCGACGCCACCTGGCGGCCGATGATCACCGCCGTCTCCGGGCCGGGCTTCTCCTACGGCGGTGCGAGCTGGACGGCGCCCTCGGGCTCCTACGAGATCAGCACCTTCAAGGAGTCCGCCACCACCGGCGGCGACGAGAAGGGCGACCTGAACCGGGACGGCGACACCACCGACAGCTGGGGCGTGCTGTACGACCCGGCGGCCGGCACGGTCACCGTCGACCTCGACAACGACCACGACTTCACCGACGACACCCCGATGAAGCCGTACAAGGACGGCTACCAGATCGGGTACTTCGGCACCGACGACCCGAAGACCGACGTCGCCGAGCGGGTGCCGTTCGTCGTGCAGATCCGCAAGGACGTGCCGATGGACCCGTACGGCGGGTCCTGGGTCGGCAAGAAGGCGGACTTCGTCAACGTCGGGGTCATCGAGTCCGAGCACGGCACGCACGTCGCCGGCATCACCGCCGCGAACGGCCTGTTCGGCGGCGCGATGAACGGCGCGGCCCCCGGCGCGAAGATCGTCTCCTCCCGCGCCTGCACCTGGACCGGCGGCTGCACCAACGTGGCCCTCACCGAGGGCATGATCGACCTCGTCGCGAACCGCGGTGTCGACATCGTCAACATGTCGATCGGCGGCCTGCCTGCGCTGAACGACGGCAACAACGCGCGCGCCGAGCTCTACACCCGGCTCATCGACACCTACGGCGTCCAGCTCGTGATCTCCGCGGGCAACTCCGGGCCCGGCGCCAACACGATCGGTGACCCGGGTCTGGCCGACAAGGTGATCTCGGTCGGCGCGGCCATCTCCAAGGAGACCTGGGCCGCGAACTACGGCTCGGCCGTGGAGAAGAAGTACCAGATGATGCCGTTCTCCTCGCGCGGCCCGCGTGAGGACGGCGGCTTCACCCCGACGCTGGTCGCGCCCGGCGCCGCGATCAACTCGACCCAGACCTGGCTGCCCGGCTCGCCGGTCGCCGAGGCTGGCTACTCGCTGCCGGCCGGCTACTCCATGCTCCAGGGCACCTCGATGGCCTCCCCGCAGGCGACGGGAGCTTCGGCGCTGCTGCTGTCGGCCGCCAGGCAGAAGGGCATCGGCCTGACGCCGGCCGGGCTGCGTACGGCGCTCACGTCAACGGCCCATCACATCAAGGGCGTTCAGGCCTATGAGGAAGGCGCGGGTCTGATCGACATCGTGGACGCCTGGGAGTCGGTCAAGGACGGCGCCTCCGCGCACGACTACACCGTCAAGGCGCCCGTCGACACCGCGCTCGACCAGGCGTTGGAGAACCCGGGCTACGGCACCGGCCTGTACGACCGCGAGGGCGGTCTGAAGGCCGGCGACAAGAAGACGTACGACGTCACCATCACCCGCACCTCCGGCCCGGACCGGGCCGTGTGGCACGAGCTGAGCTTCGAGAACAACGCCGGCGGTACGTTCCGGCTCCTCGGCGGCGACCTCGTGCGGCTGCCGCTGAACCAGCCGGTGACCGTGAAGGTGCAGGCGGCCCCGGGGTCGGCGGGCATCAAGAGCGCCGTACTGGACGTCGACGACCCGTTCACGGAGGGGATCGACAAGCAGATCCTCACCACCGTCGTGGTCTCCACCCCGGTGCACCACACCTACACCGCGACGGACTCGGTGCAGCGCAACAGCACCCGGTCGTACTTCCTGACCGTGCCCGAGGGCGCGAAGTCGCTGGAGGTGGCGATCAACGGACTGAAGGACAAGAGCCAGACCCGTTTCATCGCCATCCACCCGTACGGCGTCCCGGTCGACAACACCGGCACCCCGTACTGCTACCCGAACTACCTGGACGGCAACGGCTGCAAGCCCGACGTGCGCTCCTACGCCGACCCACAGCCGGGCGTCTGGGAGGTGGAGGTGGAGTCCCGCCGTACGTCCCCGTTGCTGGACAACCCGTACACGCTGAACGTCTCCGTCCTCGGCGCGGCCTTCGACCCGGAGACCGTGACCGTGCCCGAGGCGAAGGCGGGCAGCCCGGCCGCCGTCACCTGGAAGGTGACCAACCGGTACGCGGCCCTGGACGGCAAGCTGGTCGGCGGCCCGCTCGGCTCGGCCAAGACGGCCCGCCCGGCCATCAAGCAGGGCGAGACCCAGACCACCACGGTCGACGTCCCGGCCGGCGCCACCTCGCTCGACGTCGCCATCGGGGGCGTCTCGGACCATGCGGCCGACCTCGACCTGACGGTGTACGACGCGAGCGGCAAGCAGGTCGCCCAGTCCGCCGACGGCGACTCGGAGGAGGCGGTGTCCATCCCGTCCCCGGCCGCCGGCACGTACACCATCAAGGTCGTCGGCTACTCCGTCCCGTCGGAGGCGACCGACTACGACTACCGGGACGTGTTCTTCTCCCCCACGCTCGGCAGCGTCGGCGTCGACGGCTCGACTCCGGTCAAGCTCGGCACGGACGACTCGGCCACGGTCGGCGGACAGGTCACGGCCGCCGCCGAGGCCCCGGCCGGCCGTGAGTTCTTCGGCCGGGTCCAGCTGGTGAACGCGCGCGGCACGGTCGCGGGCACCGGCAGCGTGAAGATCGAGAAGGTCACGCCGTAACGGAGCGGCTGGATTGAGGGGCGGGTGTCCGGTCGGGCACCCGCCCCTCACGGCCTGTCGGTGGGTGCCTCTTCGGCGGGGCAGGTCAGGTGCCGGGACTTGGGCAGCGCCTCGGTGATCCAGGCGCGGTTGACGGAGACACGGGTGTCGCCGACGGCCCACAGGCTCGCGTTCTGCTGTCCCGTGCCGACCTGGACGAGGACGTGCTGGCCCGTGCGCGGGGCCGGCTTCGCGCCGCCGTCGAGCAGAAAGCCGACCCGGGCCGGCCCGTGCGGGGGCTGGTACGCGGGCTTGTAGGAGCGGATCACGGTCAGTGTGATCCGGCTCCACGGGGACAGCTTCTGCGGTTCCACCGCGGTCACGGTGCCCTCCACGACCAGCCTGGAGCAGGCCAGGTCGAGTTCGGGGTCGGAGGGCCGCCCGCCGTCCCCGGAGTGCTTCGCCGCGGAATCGCCCGCGGTCTTGGCCGTGGAGGTGGCGCTGTTGCCGTCCGAGGCACCCGAGTGCGTCACCAACCAGCCCAAGCCGGCGACCACCGCGAAGGCGGTCGCCCCGGCGAGCGAGCCGAACGCGATCCGCAGGGCCCGGCGCGGTCCGGAGGGCCGGCCGGGGCGCGCGGGCCGCGGGGGGCGGCGCCCGGCACGCATCGGTCGCACGACTCCGCGAGGCCGCGGCTCCGGCCGGGGACTCCCTTCGGGCGCTGCCTCGATCTCCGTCGCCCGCTCCCCGGTCAGCGCCTCCGCCAGCCAGGTCAGCTGCTCCTTCAGCACCGCCACATCAGCCTCGGCCGCCCGGTGTTCGGCGAGGAAGCCGGGGTCCCGGAGGGCCTCCTCGGTCAGCGGTTCCCCGGTGACGGCGGCCATCAACGCGTCCATGCCGCCGTACTCCCCCGCGCTTTCGTGTCCGGCGGTCACGTCACACCACCTCGTCCTCGTGCAGACGGGCGCGCAGGGCGCGGACCGCCGTGTGCAGCCTGCTCTTGACCGTGCCCTCGGGGATGCCCAGCTCCTCGGCGATGGCCCGGACGGGCAGGTCGGCGAAGAAGCGCAGCACGACCACCTGCCGCTGGGCGGCGGGCAGTTCGTCCAGGCCCTGGGCGACGGCGAGGGAGAGCAGGCTGGTCTCCTCGCCGGAGGGGTGCGCGGGCTCGCGGAGCGCGGCCAGCCGCTCCCCCAGCCGGTCCCGACGCCGCTTGGCCCGGTGCCAGTCCATGGCGAGGTTGGAGGCGACCACCGCCGCCCACGCCGACACGTCCCGCGGCGCCTCCCGCCCGCTCGCGGTCCGCTCCAGCAGCCGCAGCCGGACCTGCTGCACCCCGTCCGGCAGGTCCGACTGCGGCACCCCGCCGAGCGCGAGCACCGCCCGCACCCGGCGTTCCTGGGCCGCGTCCAGCGGATCGTCACCGGCACGGCCCGTACGGTCCGTACCGGCGGCGTACGCCCCCGGATCGCGGCGCGCCCCTCCGCGCAGCACAGGCCACCCCCTCACGCGTTTGCCCCTACGACGCGGCAGCGGGCCCAAACGTTCGGACCGGTTTCCGGCGGTCCGCAGAGGCGTACGTCACATCGCCGTATGGCCGGAAACCGTACGGGCAGGCACGGGACAGCACAGCTTGCGGCCCGGGCGCCCGGCGGAGGGAATTTCTCCAGGTCAGCGAGGTGTTCGACGGAGGTACGGAACCGTCCGCCGGGTGATCGTGTCCCACTCCTCGGGCACGCCGCGCAAAGAATTGGACAGGTGGACCGGGGTCGGCCGCATGATGGAAAAGCCCCGGTCATGCACGAGACACAAAGAGGGAGTCACTGTGAGGGTCGGAATCGTCGGAGCCACCGGTCAGGTCGGCACGGTCATGCGCAGGATCCTCACGGAACGCGACTTCCCGGTGACCCAGCTGCGCCTGTTCGCCTCGGCGCGCTCGGCCGGCACCGTGCTGGACGGGGTGACGGTGGAGGACGCGGCGACCGCCGACTACGCCGGCCTTGACATCGTGCTGTTCTCCGCGGGCGGCGCGACCTCCAAGGCGCTGGCCGAGAAGGTCGCCTCCCAGGGCGCCGTGGTGATCGACAACTCGTCCGCCTGGCGCCGGGACCCGGACGTACCCCTGGTCGTCTCCGAGGTGAACCCGCACGCGGTCGCCGACCGCCCCAAGGGCATCATCGCCAACCCGAACTGCACCACGATGGCCGCGATGCCCGCGCTGAAGGTGCTGCACGAGGAGGCGGGCCTTCAGGCGCTGGTCGTCGCCACCTACCAGGCGGTGTCCGGCTCGGGTCTCGCGGGCGTCGCCGAGCTGCACGGCCAGGCGCAGAAGGTGGTCGCGGACGCCGACAAGCTGACCCACGACGGCGCGGCGGTCGACTTCCCCGAGCCGCAGGTCTACAAGCGGCCGATCGCCTTCAACGTGGTGCCGCTGGCGGGCAACATCGTCGACGACGGTCTGAACGAGACGGACGAGGAGCAGAAGCTGCGCCACGAGTCCCGCAAGATCCTGGAGATCCCCGACCTGCTGGTCTCCGGCACCTGCGTCCGCGTGCCCGTCTTCTCCGGCCACTCCCTCCAGGTCAACGCCCGCTTCGCCCGCCCGGTCTCCCCGGAGCGCGCGACCGAGCTGCTCGCCGGGGCCCCGGGCGTCGCCCTCTCCGACATCCCGACCCCGCTGCAGGCGGCCGGCCAGGACCCGTCGTACGTCGGCCGCATCCGCCGTGACGAGACGGTGGACAACGGCCTCGCCCTGTTCATCTCCAACGACAACCTCCGCAAGGGCGCCGCGCTGAACGCGGTCCAGATCGCCGAGCTGGTGGCGGCGGAGCTGTCCGCGAAGTAGGTCAGCCGTACCGGGGCGGTCACCGTGGTGTGGCCGCCCCTTTCCGTTGTCGCGGTGCTGGTGGAGACGGCGCCGGTGCGCGAGGATCGCTGCCCCGGAGTCCTGAGCGGGAGGTGGGCGTGGACACGTGCGCGGCCTGTGGCGGCTCCCTTCCGGCGCGGGCCGGGCGCCGGGGCCGTAGCTCGGTGTACTGCTCGGCGGCGTGCCGGCAGAAGGCGTACCGGGAGCGGCGTGGCGGGGACGGCGGTCTGGAGGAACTGCTCGACACCGTCGGGCGGCAAGCGCGGGACCTGGTGCCGAGGCCCGCCTCGGCGCTCTACACCGGGGTCACCGAACTCTCCGCGTCCGTCGCCCGGCTGCGGCGCATCGCGCGGATCGCGCACGAGGCCGCTACGGTTTCCGTCACCCCGGTCGCCGTTACGGAAACCGAAGGGGATCGCGTCACGCCGGTCGCCGTTACGGAGGCCGCGGGTCTCCTGGACGAGACCGCCTTCGCCGCGCTCACCGAATCGCACCGCCGGGAGATCCGCGCCCACTGCTACCGCATGACCGGCTCCTACGACGACGCCGAGGACCTGGTCCAGGAGACGTTCCTGCGGGCCTGGCGGGCCCGGGACGGCTATCAGGGCCGGGCGAGCGCCCGTACCTGGCTGTACCGCATCGCGACCAACGCCTGCCTGGACTTCCAGCGCCGTACCGCCCGCCGCCCGCAGGCTTACGAGCCGCTGCCCGGCATGGACCACGGCCCCGGCGAGCCACCGGCCCGTATCACCTGGCTCCAGCCGTACCCGGACGACGAGCTGCCGGAGAGCGCCGCGGAGTCGCGCGAGACCGTCGAGCTGGTCCTGCTGGCCGCGCTGCAGCACCTGCCGGCCCGACAGCGGGCCGCGCTCGTCCTGCGTGACCTGCTCGGGCTCACCGCCGCCGAGACCGCGCAGGCCCTCGACACCTCCGTGGCCTCGGTCAACAGCGCGCTGCAACGCGCCCGTCCGGCCCTGCGCGAATGTCTGCCCGCGAGTCGTACGGACTGGACGGCCGACCCGCCGACGGACGACCAGCGAGCCGCGCTCCAGCGGTACATGGCGGCCGCCGAGCGGCTCGACTTCGACGCGATGGCCGAGCTGCTGGCGGCGGACGTCACGCTGACGATGCCGCCCAACCCGTTCTGGTTCACCGGCCGCGAGGCGCTGCTCGCCTTCCTCCGCCCGAGCCTCGACCCGGCGTCGCCGATGTTCCTCGGCCACTGGCGCCACCTGCCCGCCCACGCCAACGGGCAACTCGCGGCCGGGGGTTACGTCCGCCGCCCCGGTACGAACGTCTACCGCGCCCAGGTCCTGGACGTGCTCCGCTTCGACGCCGCGGGCCGCGTCGCGGAGATCACCTCCTTCGAACCGCATCTGTTCGAGGCGTTCGGACTGCCGCTCCGGCTGTGAGCGATGAGCGCCGGGGGTGCCGTACGTCTGCATCGGTGAAACGGACACCACTTCCCAAGGAGTTCACCATGATGCTCACCGACAGGACCGCGATCGTCTACGGCGCCGGCGGCTCGATCGGTTCCGCGGTGGCCCGCGCCTTCGCCCGCGAGGGTGCCCGGGTGCACCTCGTGGGCCGCACCCGGGAGACGCTGGAGGCGGCGGCCGCCGACCTCAAGGACGCCGAGGTCGCCGTCGTGGACGCCCTCGACGAGGCGGCGGTGGAGGAGCACGCGGCCCGGGTCGGCAGGATCGACATCTCCTTCAACCTCGTCAGCCGCGGCGATGTGCAGGGCGCCCCGCTCACCGAGATGCCCGTGGACGACTTCCTGCGGCCGGTGATCAACGGCACCCGCGTCAACTTCCTCACCGCCCGCGCCGCAGCCCGCCGCATGGCCGAGCAGGGCTCCGGTGTGATCCTCACCCTCAACAGCGGTTCCGCGCACGGCAGTCCGATGATGGGCGGCACGGGACCGGCCGATGCCGCGATCGACACGCTCGTCCGGAATCTGGCGATCGAGCTGGGTCCGCGCGGGGTACGGGCCGTGGGGCTGTGGGCGGCCGGGGTGCCCGAGACGTTCACCGTCGAGAAGCTGTCCGCCGTCAACCCGGCGATCGACGAGGCCGCCGTCCAGGGCATCGTCGACAACCTCGCGACGATGCGCATGACCCGCCGCAACCCCACCCTCGCCGAGGTCGCCGCCACCGCCGTCTTCCTCGCCTCCGACCAGGCGGCCGGCATCACCGGCACCTTCGTCAACGTCACCGGGGGGATGGTCGCTCGCTGAGCACGGTCGGGGACACCCTCGGTCGATGTCGAACCGGGCGGTAGCAGCCGGAGCCTCAGCCCCGTCGCACCTCGTACAGAAAGCACCCGTACTCCACCGCCCGCACGTGCACCACCGCCACCTCCGGGTCGGCGAAGGCCTCGGTGAGGGCGGACGGGAAGTCGGCGTCCGTCAGGCGGCCGCCCAGGATCCGGCCGTCGGCCGAGTAGCGGCGCAGCACCCGGTGGGCGTTCGTGAAGGGCAGGGCCGCCGGGTCGGCCGGACCCGGGCAGTCGGCGGCGTGGATGAAGACCGGGCCCTGCTCGTCGTACGCCCCGGGATCGGCGCCCGTCTCGGCCGCCCAGCGGCGCAGCGGCGCGTACGACACCAGGGCGATCCGCTCGCCGGGCTCGCTGCGGCGCAGGCAGCAGCGCAGCGGGGCGCCGCCCTCCTCGTCGGTGACGGGGGCCGGGGGGCGGCCGGCGTCGTCGGCGGTCCGCAGCTCCTTGAGAACCCGGGGCTGAATGGGACGTGCGGTGTGTGTCGTCGTGTCCGTCGTCGTCATGCCTCCAGCGTCCCGCCGCGACGCCCCGCCCACCGGCGGGAACCGGACATCGCTTTCCCGGTGGGCGGCATGGAAGGATGGCGCAACCCACACATAACGAGGAGATGACCGCGTGCCTGGCACAAACCTGACTCGCGAAGAGGCGCAGCAGCGGGCCGAGCTGCTCACCGTTGACTCGTACGAGATCGATCTCGACCTCTCCGGCGCGCAGGAGGGCGGTACCTACAGGTCCGTGACCACGGTGCGCTTCGACGTCGCTCGCGGCGGCGTCGAGTCCTTCATCGACCTGGTGGCACCGACCGTCCACGAGGTCATGCTGAACGGCGACGCGCTCGACCCCGCCGAGGTCTTCAAGGACTCGCGGATCGCCCTGCCGGGGCTGCTGGAGGGGCGCAACGTCCTGCGTGTCGTCGCGGACTGCGCCTACACCAACACCGGCGAGGGCCTCCACCGCTTCGTCGACCCGGTCGACGAGCAGGCCTACCTCTACACCCAGTTCGAGGTGCCGGACGCCCGCCGGGTGTTCGCCTCCTTCGAGCAGCCCGATCTGAAGGCCACCTTCCAGTTCACCGTGCGCGCGCCCGAGGGCTGGACCGTCATTTCCAACTCGCCGACGCCCGAGCCGCAGGACAACGTCTGGGTCTTCGAGCCGACCCCGCGCATCTCCACGTACATCACCGCGCTCATCGTCGGCCCGTACCACAGCGTCCACAGCGTGTACGAGAAGGACGGGCAGAGCGTGCCGCTCGGCATCTACTGCCGGCCCTCGCTCGCCGAGTTCCTCGACTCGGACGCGATCTTCGAGGTCACGCGACAGGGCTTCGACTGGTTCCAGGAGAAGTTCGACTACGCGTACCCCTTCGAGAAGTACGACCAGCTGTTCGTGCCCGAGTTCAACGCGGGCGCGATGGAGAACGCGGGCGCCGTCACCATCCGTGACCAGTACGTCTTCCGGTCCAAGGTGACCGACGCGGCGTACGAGGTCCGCGCGGAGACGATCCTGCACGAGCTGGCCCACATGTGGTTCGGCGACCTCGTCACCATGGAGTGGTGGAACGACCTGTGGCTGAACGAGTCGTTCGCCACCTACACCTCCATCGCCTGCCAGTCCGCCGCCCCCGGCTCGCGCTGGCCGCACTCGTGGACCACGTTCGCCAACTCGATGAAGACCTGGGCGTACCGGCAGGACCAGCTGCCGTCCACGCACCCGATCATGGCGGACATCCGCGACCTGGACGACGTGCTCGTCAACTTCGACGGCATCACGTACGCCAAGGGAGCCTCGGTCCTCAAGCAGCTCGTCGCGTACGTCGGCCAGGACGAGTTCTTCAAGGGCGTGCAGGCCTACTTCAAGCGGCACGCGTTCGGCAACACCCGCCTGTCCGACCTGCTCGGCGCCCTGGAGGAGACCTCCGGCCGCGACCTGAAGACCTGGTCGCGGAAATGGCTGGAGACGGCCGGCATCAACATCCTCCGCCCGGAGATCGCCACCGACGCCGACGGGGTCATCACCTCCTTCGCCGTCCGCCAGGAGGCCCCGGCCCTGCCCGCCGGCGCCAAGGGCGAGCCGGTGCTGCGCCCGCATCGCATCGCGATCGGCCTGTACGACCTCGACTCCGACTCCGGCAAGCTGGTGCGCACCGAGCGCGTCGAGCTGGACGTCGACGGCGAGCTGACGGCCGTACCGCAGCTGACCGGCAGGCGCCGCCCGGCGGTCGTGCTGCTCAACGACGACGACCTGTCGTACGCCAAGGTCCGCCTCGACGAGGAATCGCTGAGGACGGTCACCGAGCACCTCGGCGACTTCCAGGAGTCCCTGCCGCGCGCCCTGTGCTGGGCCTCGGCCTGGGACATGACGCGGGACGCGGAGCTGGCCACCCGGGACTACCTCTCCCTGGTCCTGTCCGGCATCGCCAAGGAGTCGGACATCGGTGTCGTGCAGTCGCTGCACCGCCAGGTCAAGCTCGCGATCGACCTGTACGCCGACCCGGCCGCCCGCGAGGCCCTGCTGGCCCGCTGGACCGACGCCACGCTGGCCCACCTGCGGGCGGCGGAGCCGGGCGGCGACCACCAGCTGGCCTGGGCCCGTGCCTTCGCGGCGACGGCCCGCACGCCCGAGCAGCTGGACCTTTTGGAGGCCCTGCTGGAGGGCACCCAGACCGTCGAGGGCCTGGCCGTGGACACCGAGCTGCGCTGGGCGTTCGTGGAGCGTCTTGCGGCGGTCGGCCGCTTCGACGAGGCGGAGATCGCGGCCGAGTACGAGCGGGACAGGACGGCCGCCGGTGAGCGGCACGCGGCGACGGCTCGCGCCGCCCGCCCGACGGTGGAGGCCAAGGCCGAGGCCTGGGCCTCGGTGGTCGACTCCGACAAGCTGCCGAACGCCGTGCAGGAGGCCGTGATCAGCGGCTTCGTGCAGACCGACCAGCGCGAGCTGCTGGCGCCGTACGCGGACCGGTACTTCGAGGTCGTCAAGGACGTCTGGGACGCGCGTTCGCACGAGATCGCCCAGCAGATCGCCGTCGGCCTGTACCCGGCGGTCCAGGTGTCCGAGGCGACCCTCGCCAAGACCGACGCCTGGCTGGCGGCGGCCGAGCCGAACGCGGCCCTGCGCCGCCTCGTCTCGGAGTCCCGCTCGGGCGTCGAGCGGGCGCTGAAGGCCCAGGCGGCGGACGCGGCGGCCGAGTAGCCACCCTTTGACGAGGGCGCCCGGCATCCGTGCCGGGCGCCCTTTTCCCGCCGGCCGGCCTTCAGCCGGCGGCCACCGCCCGCAGCGCCTCCAGCACCCGGGCCACCGCCCGCCCCGTCTCCCCGCCCCTGCGCACCGCCGCCGTGACGTGCCGGACAGGCCCGGCCGGCCCCAGGTCGCGCATGACCACCCCGTCGCGGCGGGCCGCGGCCATGCGTGGGACGAGGGCCACTCCCATGCCCGCCTCCACCATGGCGAGGATCGCGGTCCAGCCGGAGGCGGAGTGGCCCTGGTGGGGGCTGAAGCCGGCCGCCTCGCAGGCGCGGCGGGTGATGTCGGACCAGGGGCCGCTGCCGCCGAAGATCCAGGGGTCGGCGGCGAGGTCGGTCAGGTTCAGGGAGTCCGCGCGGGCGAGCGGGTGGTCGGGGGGCAGTGCCACGTCCAAGGGGTCGGCCAGCAGGGGGACCTGGGTGAAGCGGGGGTCCGCCGCGCTGGGGGCCGAGGCCGCGAGGGACAGGGCGAGGTCGACCTCGCCGGCGGTCAGGAGGTCGTAGGCCTCGGCGGCCTCCGCCTCCGTCACCCGGACGGTCACTTCGGGGTGCGTGTCCCGCAGGGCCCGTACGGCCGGTACGACCAGGGCGGGTACGGACGTCGGGAACGCGCCGACCCGGACCTCCCCCGCCTCCCCCTGGACGTACGCCGCCAACGCCGCCTCCGTGCGCTCCAGTTGCTCGAAGACCGGCTCGGTGTGGGCCAGCACCAGGCGGGCCGCGTCGGTGAGCCGTACCCGGCGGCCCCGCGCCTCCAGCAGGGGCACGCCGAGCTGCCGGGCGAGGTTGGTGAGCTGCTGGGACACCGCGGACGGGGTCATGTGCAGGGCCTCGGCCGTCGCGGTCACGGTGCCGCGCTCGCGCAGGGTGCGCAGGATCTGCAGCTTTCGGATGTCCCACTCGGCCATGCCGGGAAAGCTACATGTCAGCGGCGTGAACCCGCGCCCAGGACCACTCCGCCGAGGATCAGGGCCATCGACAGCAGTTGCGGCAGGCCCGTCGTCTCGCCGAGCACGGCCCAGGACAGCAGGGCCACGCAGACCGGCTGGAGGTAGTAGACGATGCCCGCGCGGGTCGCGCCGATCAGGGCGACGGCCCTGTTCCAGGCGAAGAAGGCCACGGCGGAGGAGGCGACGCCGACGTAGAGGAGGGGCAGGACGGTGGCGGGGGTGGGGTGGAAGGAGCCCTGTACGGTCACGCTCACCGCCTGCGCGGGCAGGAGGAGGACCGTGCCGGTCAGGAACGTGGTGAACAGGAAGCCGGTGCCCTTCAGTTCGGCCGGCCTGCGGCGCAGCAGCGCGCTGTAGCGGGCGAAGCAGCAGGCCGCCGCGATCATCCACAGAGTGCCGGACGAGAAGTGCGTGCCGCCGCCCACGAGCAGTGTCACGCCCGCGCAGGCGACGAGCAGCCCGGTGGTGCGGCGCCCGCCGAGCCGTAAACCGCCCAGCCGTTCGAACACCGCCATGAGCACCGGGGAGGCGGCCATGATCATGCCCATGGTGGCGGCGGGCGTGGTCAGTCCGGCCTGGTTGACGAGGGTGTTGTAGGTGGCCACGCCGAGGAGGGAGGCGAGGAGGACGTAGCGGGCGTGATGGCGGATCAGCGTCCGCTGCCGCCAGGCCTGCCGGGCGCCGAAAGGGGCTACGGCGAGGAGCGCGACGGCCCAGCGCCAGAAGGCGTGCTGGACGGGCGGGACGCTGTCGTGCAGACCGCGGGAGGCGACGAAGCTGCCGGACCAGACGAGGGTGGCGAGGGCGGCGAGGGCGAGTCCGACCGCGGGGGCGGCGGCCTTGCGGGCGGGTGCGGTGGAGGTGGTGGTGGTCCTGGGCAGGACGGCTGCCACGGGGCTCCTTTCGGTGGGTGGTGGGTCCGTGTCCCTACCGTCGCAGCCGCAGATCCATAAGGTCCATCGAATCTTTTCGAGCATTCTTTTCAGTTGAACTGAACGGTTGGTTCCTGCCGCCCCCGAGCTGTCCCGCGAGCGTCGCGCCGAACGCCAGCGCCATCCCCGCCACCTGCACCGGTGTGAGCGCCTGGCCGAGGGCCGCCCAGCCGACCACGGCCGCGGTGAGCGGGGAGAGCGGGCCGAGGAAGGCGACCTGGGTGGCGGTGAGCCGGCCGATGCCACGGAACCAGAGCCAGTACGCCACCGCCGTGTTGGCCAGGGCGAGATAGAGGTAGCCGCCTGCGGCACGGGCGTCCAGGGCGGGCGGGGCGCCCTCGGCCAGGAGGGCGAGCGGCGCGATGAGCAGGCCGCCCGCGGTGAGCTGCCAGCCGGTGAGGGCCAGCGGGCCCACGCCGTCCGGGCGGCCCCACCGTTTGGTCAGCACCGTACCGGCGGCCATCGAGGCGGTGCCGGCCACGGCCGCGAGCACTCCGACGACATCGAGCGTGCCGGTGCCCTGGAGGACGACGAGGCTGACGCCGAGCGCGGCCGCGGCACCGGTGCCGAGCGTGCGCCGGGCAGGCCGCTGCCCGAGCAGCAGCGCCGAGAGGCCGACGACGAACAGCGGCTGGACCGAGCCGACGACGGCGGCCATACCGCCGGGCAGCCGGTACGCCGACACGAACAGCAGGGGGAAGAAGGCGCCGATGTGGAGAAGGCCTACCGGCCCTACGGCATCTCACGCGGCGAGTTCGACGTGCTCGCGACCCTGCGCCGGACCGGCGAGCCGTACACGCTCTCGCCGCGGCAGCTGTCGGCCACGCTCATGCTCACCACCGGCGGGATGACCGGGCGCCTCGACAAGCTGGAGAAGGCGGGCCTGCTGCGCCGCTCCCCCGATCCGCACGACCGGCGGGGCCTTCAGGTGACGCTGACCGAGAAGGGACTGGACGTCATCGACCGGGCGGTCGGCGCGGGCCTCGCGGTACAGACGGAGGCCCTGTCGCTCCTCGACGACGAGCAGGTCGGCCAACTGGCCGACCTGCTGAGGGAGTTGCTCGCGGGGACGCTGGAGGCGCCGCACTAGGGCGGGGCTCAGCCGCCGACGTGCGCGGCGACCGCCGCCCAGCGGCTCGGTGTCGGGGACGTTGCGGCCGCGATGCCAGCCGATCACCCGGTGGTAGCCGTCGCCGAACGGCGCGAGGAAGGCGAAGGCGTCACCGACGGCGTTGACGGTGAGCAGGGTCGGCGGTTCCTCGGCGAGCCGGACGTCGGCGAGGACCACGGACCGGATCACCGACCTGCCCGGGAAGGGCAGCCCGATCGCGTCCCGTACGGCGCTGCGCATGCCGTCGGCGCCGACGACGTACGCCGCCCGCAGCGTCTCGGTACGCCCCTCGGGCCCGCGCACCTCGACGGTCACCCCGTCGGCGCCCTGGGTGAGCCCGGTCAGCTCCGCCTCGTACCGGAAGTCGGCTCCCGCCTCGACGGCCCGGCGCTCCAGGAGGTCGTCGTGCAGGTGAGCTGGTTCGGCTGACGTGCCCGAGCCGGGCGGAAAACGCCGAGGGCGCCGACCTCACCCGGGTACGGCAGCACGCGCGTACCGGCGGGAGGACAGGCGCCCCCGGCGAGAGAACCGGTGTCCGGTCAGGCCTTGGCGTCGGCCTTGGGCTTCACGTTGGACGAGGGCTTGATCGTCCGGATCTTGGACTTGTCCAGCGCCATCACCAGACCGGCGATGACCACGAACAGCGCGAGCGGGATCAGCACGTAGAGGCCCAGCGTCTGGATGACGCTCAGGCCGGGGCCGGGGTCGTCGCCGTCGTCGCGGGTCAGCGCGAGCGCGGGGGACGACATGAGCAGCATCATCAGCGTCGTACCGGCGGCCAGGGCACCGGCGCGCAGGGCGTTCTTCTTGTCCACGATCTCAAGTTAGCGAACCACCCGGAAGGCCGCGCGGCCGGGGTCCCGTACGGGGGATTCACACGCCCCTGGCCTGCCCGAACACATGGAGTAGTGCCCGCAGCCGCGGGGAGGCCGTCAGTTCCTCCAGGGGCACGGGCCGGCCCGCGGGGTCCGCGATCGGCAGTCGCCAGTTGGGGTACTGGTCCCAGGTCCCCGGCAGATTCTGCGGGCGGCGGTCGCCGACGCCGTCCGGGAGCCAGACGCCGATCAGCCGGGCCGGGGTGCGCAGCAGGAAGCGGTGGACGGCGCGGATCTCCTCCTCCTCGTCCGAGCCGGGCGGCCCGGCGGCCGTCAGGTCCAGCAGGCCGAGGCTGCCCAGCAGGGCGAGCCACTCGGCGGCGTCGGCGACGGCCTCGGCGCGTTCCTCGGTCGCCGGGCGGGTGAGCAGGCCCAGGCGGTCGCGCAGGTCGACGTGGTCGCCGGTGAGCCGGGCGGCGGTGGGCGGCAGGTCGTGGGTGGTGGCGGTGGCCAGGCAGTCGGCGCGCCAGCGCTCGGGCGGCAGCGGGCGTCCGTCGCCCTCCCAGTCGCGTTCGAACCACAGCACCGAGGTGCCGAGCACTCCGCGCCGCTGCAGCGTCTCGCGCACGCCGGGCTCGACGGTGCCGAGGTCCTCGCCGATGACGACGGCTCCGGCGCGGCCGGCCTCCAGGGCGAGGATCGCGAGCATGGCGTCCGCGTCGTAGCGGACGTAGGTGCCCCCGGTGGGCGCGCTGCCCTGGGGGACCCACCACAGCCGGAACAGGCCCATCACGTGATCGATGCGCAGGGCGCCGGCACAGCGGAAGAGGGCGCGCAGCAGCTCGCGGTAGGGCGCGTATCCGGTGGCGGCGAGCCGGTCGGGGCGCCAGGGCGGCAGGCCCCAGTCCTGGCCGCGGGCGTTGAAGGCGTCGGGCGGGGCGCCGATGGACATGCCGGCGGCGAACACGTCCTGCTGGGCCCAGGCGTCGGCGCCGGCGGGGTGCACGCCGACGGCGAGGTCGTGCACGATCCCGACGGACATGCCGGCCTCGCGGGCGGCGCGCTGGGCGGCGCGGAGCTGGCCGTCGGTGAGCCAGGCGAGGCGGGCGTGGAACTCGACCCGGTCGGCCAGGTCGGCGCGGGCGCGGGCGGTCTCGGCCGAACGGGGGTCCCGCAGGGCGGATGGCCACCGGTGCCAGTCGCAGCCGTGGATCTCGGCGAGTGCGTACCAGGTGGCGTGGTCGTCGAGGGCCTGGCCGTGGGCGGCGCGGAAGTCGTCGTAGGCGGCCCGGCGGCCGGGGCCGAGGGGGACGGTCAGGACCAGGTCCAGTGCCTCGCGCTTGAGTTCCCACACGGCGTCGCGGTCGATGAGGGCGCCCTTGTCGAGGACGGCGGCACGCAGCCGTTCGGCGCGCTCCAGCAGGGCGTTCAGCCGCTCGCGGTCGGCGGCGTAGGCGTACTCGGGGATGTCCTCGATCCGCAGGTGGACGGGGTCGGGGAAGCGGCGCGAGGAGGGGCGGTAGGGCGAGGGGTCGGTGGGGGCGCCGGGTACGGCCGCGTGCAGCGGGTTGACCTGGACGAATCCGGCGCCGGCGGTGCGTCCGGCCCAGCCGGCCAGTTCGGCGAGGTCACCGAGGTCGCCCATGCCCCAGGAGCGGCGGGAGAGCAGGGAGTACAGCTGGACGAGGAGGCCGTGGGCGCGGCCGGGCGGGGCGGGCAGCCGGTCGGGGGCGACGACGAGGTGGGCGTGGCCGGTGCGGCCGTCGGGGGCGACGGCGGTCACCCGGTGCACGCCGAGCGGCAGGTCCGCGGCGGTGTCCCGGTCCTGGCCCGCCTCGGTCTCGACACGCAGGCGGGTGCCGGGCGGCAGCGCGGCGAGGGCGGCGGGGCCCTGCGGGTCGCCGGCCCAGTGCACGAGCGTCGGCGGCAGCAGGCGCTCGCGCAGTTCGCGTTCCCGCGCGTCGAGGGCGGCGCGTACGGCGGCGGGTCCGGCCGCGTCGACGCCGAGGGCGGCCAGGGCGGCGACCACGGCGGAGGCGGGGACCGGGACCTCGCGGCCGGGGGCGGGGCTGTAGGAGGTGGCGACCCCGTGCAGACCGGCGAGCCGGGCCAGGTCCGCGTCCGCGAAGTCCTCGAACTCCGCGCTCATCTACGGCCTCGCGCCGAAGGCGCCGGACTCGTACGACCCCCCGCCGTAGGTGTCGGATTCGTGCGACCCCGCGCCGAAGGCGTCCGACTCGCTGGTCAGCGGGGTGGCCTCGGCGAGCGGCGGCTCGCTGGTCAGGGGCTCGGCGTCGGGCAGGGGCGGCTCGCTGGTCAGCGGGGCCTGGGCGCAGGCGCTCTCCGCGCTGAACACGCACAGCGCGCCGTCGGTCGGGGCGGACGGGTCCGCCTCGGGTTTCCACTGGGCCGGGATCGGGAGTCGAGCCGGTGCGGCCACGAGGGGCCTCCTTCGGGTGGCGGTCGGATGTTGCGGTTTTGAACGGATTACGGCAGGCCTACCCCGTGACGGCGCGGGCACTCCCGAGAGCTGCTCGAACACACGACGACGGGCGGCGCGCGGCCCGCGCCGCAGATCACTGTTCACTCAGTGCATGTAGCCGGGTACGGCCGAGCAGCGGGGTGCGGGCCGGGGCTGCTGTTCGCCGCCGCTCTCCGGCCTCGCCGTCGGCACCGCCGAGTCGGTGGCGAACCGCCGCCGCGGCCTGGCCGCACAGGTCGCCTCCGGGGTGCCCCGGGCGGTGCTCGGCCGGGCGCTGCTGCTGGAGACGGCGCTGCCGCTGGCCCCGGAGGTCGTGCTGGCGGGTGCCGGCGGCATGGCGATCGGCGTCTGGTACGCCTCGCTGACCCAGGGCCGGCTCACCCAGGCGGTGCCGTGCACCGCGCTGCTGGTGCCGGTGGGCGTGTACGCCTGCTGCCTGCTGGCGGCAGCCGTCTCGCTGCCCCCGCTGCGCCGTTCGGCACACCCCCGGGGCGCTGCGGTACTCGTGAGCCCGAAGGCTCCGGGGCACAGGGGACCCCCGGAGCCGGCGGGTACGCGAAGGCCCGGATCGTCAGGCGGAAATGCCGTCGATCCGGGCCAGGGCATCGTCCGCGCCGTATGGCTGCAAGTAGGGCAACCAGCGCGGATCCCTGTGCCCGGTGCCGATGATGCGCCAGGCCAGCCCGGTCGGCGGGGCGGGTTTGTGCCGCAGTCGCCACCCCAGCTCGACGAGGTGACGGTCGGCCTTCACGTGGTTGCAGCGGCGGCAGGAGGCCACCACGTTGTCCCAGACGTGCTTGCCCCCGCGACTGCGCGGGATGACGTGGTCGACGCTGGTTGCGACGCCACCGCAGTACATGCACCGGCCCCCGTCGCGCGCGAAGAGTGCGCGCCGGGTGAGTGGAACGGGCCCCCGATAGGGAACCCGGACGAATCGCTTGAGCCGGACCACGCTGGGTGCGGGGACTGTGACGGTTGCGCTGTGCATATAGGCGCCGGATTCCTCGAGGGAGACGGCCTTGTTCTCCAGGACGAGGACGAGCGCGCGGCGGAGCGGTACGACGCCGAGCGGCTCGTACGACGCGTTGAGGACCAGGACGTGCGGCACGGGTGCCTCCTTGGGCGTCGGCGGCGCGTGGCTCGCGCCGGGACGATCTGCAGCCAGTCTCCCCTCATGCCTGGTGGAAGCGCCACCATGTCCCGGTAACGGGCTGGGAGTGTTTTCGACCACACCTGATTCATCCCCCGGATCATGGCCGGTTCAAGCCAGGGTGAGTCCCGTCTCTCCTGCGCCCCTCCTTGGCGGATCCGCGCGATGCGCACACAATGCCCCGTTAGTGTGGTGGCCCTGTCCGTCCGGTGACCTTCTCGTGACCTTCAAGACCTTGACCGCCCGCCGGCACGGACCGTGCAGCACCTGGAGGTACCTGCCGTGTCGTCCTTGCCCGCCGCCCTCTTGGCCGCCGGTGCGTCGCCGACCCCGTCCCCTTCCCCGTCCGAGACGGCACCGGTCGTGCCGTCGCTCCAGGACGCCCAGCAGAGCGCGACGAACGCGGCGAGCTGGGTCGAGCAGAACTGGTCGACCTGGCTCGCGATGGGGCTGCAGATCCTGCTGATCGTGGTCGTGGCGGTGGCGCTGCGCGCGGCGGTGCGGAAGGCGATCACCAAGCTGATCGACCGGATGGGCCGCACCGTCGAGGCCGTGGACGGCACGGCGCTGAGCGGGCTGCTGGTCAACGCCGAGCGGCGCCGGCAGCGGTCGGCGGCGATCGGCTCGGTGCTGCGGTCGGTGGCGAGCTTCCTGATCCTCGGTACGGCCGCGCTGATGGTCCTGTCCACCTTCAAGATCGACCTGGCGCCGCTGCTGGCGTCGGCCGGTGTGGCCGGTGTGGCGATCGGTTTCGGCGCCCGGAACCTGGTCACCGACTTCCTCTCCGGCGTGTTCATGATCCTGGAGGACCAGTACGGCGTCGGTGACGTGATCGACGCGGGCGTGGCCACCGGTGAGGTCATCGAGGTCGGGCTGCGCGTGACCAAGCTGCGCGGTGCCGAGGGTGAGATCTGGTACGTCCGCAACGGCGAGGTCAAGCGGATCGGCAACCTCTCCCAGGGCTGGGCGACGGCCGGGGTGGACGTGACGGTGCGGGCGGGCGAGGACCTGGACCGGGTCAAGGCGACCCTGGACGAGGTCGCCGAGCACATGAGCAAGGAAGAGCCCTGGAACGAGCTGCTGTGGGGCCCGATCGAGGTGCTCGGCCTGGACTCGGTCCTGATCGACTCCATGGTGGTGCGGGTCTCGGCCAAGACCATGCCGGGCAAGGCGCTGACGGTCGAACGCGAACTGCGCTGGCGCATCAAGCGCGCCTTCGACGCGGCGAGGATCCGCATCGTGGGCGGCGCGACGTCGGTCGAGGACGCGGAGGAGGCCGCCGACCCGGCGGCGGCGGTGGCGGCGCCTTCGGTGTACGCCAACGCGGACTCGCCGCAGGCGGCGGCGACGGCACCGATCGCCGTGCAGCGGCCGACGCCTCCGGGCAAGTAGCGAGCGGAACGGTTTCAGCACACTCGTTCGAGTGAACAGGTGGGGCATTCCGGCGCGGGGAGCGCAGGGGGTGCCCCATCGTTCTGCCCATGAGCACCGACCACCTCGAGGAACCGGATCTCATGGAGCGGATGGAGCCCGTCCGGCTCCTGGCGGCGTACGAGGCGGCCTCGCCCATGCCCGTGCGGCCCGAGTTCATCGAAGGCCGGGCTTGTGTACCGCAGGCGCCGCCCGATGACGGGCACAACGAGGCTGTTATGAGCCTGTTCTTCCAGTTCTGGTCCGCGGAGGTCCCGCTCGTCGGCACCGGCAACGGATACCGGTTCACCGACAGGACCGGGGCCACGACAGCGCTGATCGGTCCCGACCTGTGCGTGCGGCGCCGAAGGGCGACCAGCGCCGACGAGACGCACTTCGCGAGCCATCCGGGCTGGTACCCCGCCGACATGCTCGCCCTGGTAGGCGAAGTCACCTCCACCAAGCACGAAACAGACACCGGCCCCAAACTCCGCACCTACGCCGCCGCCGGAGTCCCGATCTACGTCCTGATCAACCGCCACTCCAAAACAGCCCACTGCTACACCGACCCCGTCCTCCCCGGCCAAGACCCCACCGAGGCGTACTACGCCACCGACACCAAGGTCACCCTCGGCGATCCCCTCCCCATCCCGGCGCCGTACCCCACCCTCGACACCGCCCCCTTCGTCACCGGCTGACCAGCCGCACGATCTGGCACAGCGCGACGAACGCGCTCGCCATGCGCAGCCCCGGGCCGGTCATCAGGCTCTCGTCGGCGTGGATCCTCATCCGGGCCTCTCCCGACGCGTCGTCGATGGTCACCGTGCCCGTGACGGAGCGCCGCCCGCGGAACGGGCGCCAGCGGAAGTGGAGTTCCTCGCCGCTCAGCACGTCCCACGCCCGATCGGACGCGGGCAGGTCCGCCTCCAGCCGCGCGGCCCGGCCGGCTCCGAGAACGTACTCTTGGCAGGCCGCCAGCGCCTCCACCGAGACCGGTATGCCGGTGCCGCGGGCCCGGCGGAGCAGGGTGCCGTACAGGTAGAGGGCGAAGAGGAAGCCGACGAACGCCCAGAGGGCGGGCGGCAGAGTGAGGTCGGCGACTGTCGACCAGGACAGTCCGTCGTCCACCGCGCCGAGCACGGTCAGCAAGATCATCAGTGGCAGGACGCCGGACATCGTGGCACGCCACAGCCTCCCCAGGAGTCTTCGGTCGGGCATCCTTCACCATCCGCTCGTCGTCCACCGGCCCTTGCTGCCGGGATCGAAGATCGGCAAGCGGTGCATCAGGTATACAGCCGCTCCCGGCGAGATAACGACTCTGTTGCCTCGGAAGCGTTGTCTATTGACGCCCCCTTCGTCCTGGGCTTACGTTCCTCCCACCCCAATAGGAAAGTTTCCTAACAGTGATCTCCTGGGCGGTCGGTGATCAAGACTGGACCTCCGGGCAGGTCACTGAGAAGCTGGGCGGCTGGAAGGGCAGGTGTCGACCCCATGGCAGGAACCGCCGGTACGCCGGGCACCCCGCGCGTGCTGCGCGCCATGAACGACCGCGCCGCCCTGGACCTCCTGCTGGAGCACGGGCCGCTGTCGCGCACCCGGATCGGGAAGCTCACCGGCCTGTCCAAGCCCACCGCCTCGCAACTGCTGGCCCGCCTGGAGGCGGCCGGACTGGTCCGGGTCACCGGCACCAGCGAGGGCCGGCCGGGCCCCAACGCCCAGCTGTACGCCGTCAACCCCACCGCCGCGCACGCCGCGGGCCTCGATGTGACCCCGGAGCGGATCCGCGCCGCCGTCGCCGACATCACCGGCCGGACGGTGGGCGAGTACGAGCTGCCCACTCCGGGGCGGCGGCCCGCCCAACCCGTCGTCCGGCAGGTCACCGACGCGCTCGACGGCGCCGTCAAGGCCGCCGGGCTCGCCCGGTCCGATGTGCACCGTCTGGTCATCGGCACTCCGGGCGCCTTCGACCCCAACACCGGTCGGCTGCGCTACGCCTCCCACCTCCCCGGCTGGCACTCCCCCACCCTGCTCGACGAGCTCGCCGCCGCCCTGCCGATGCCGGTGGAGTACGAGAACGACGTCAACCTCGTCGCCCTCGCCGAACAGCGGCTCGGGGCGGCCAAGGGCCACGGGGACTTCGTCCTCCTGTGGAACCAGGAGGGGCTCGGCGCCGCTCTGGTCCTCGGCGGCCGGCTGCACCGCGGCTGGACCGGCGGCGCCGGCGAGGTCGGCTTCCTGCCGGTGCCGGGCACTCCCCTGGTGCGGCAGGTGACCAAGGCCAACAGCGGTGGCTACCAGGAGCTGGCCGGCTCCCAGGCGGTACCGAAGCTGGCCCGCGAACTCGGCATCCCGGATGTGCCGTCGGGGCCGTACACCGAGGTCGCCGCCGAACTCGTGGCCCGGGGCGCCGATCACGCCTCCGGCCCCTACCGGGAACTGCTCCGGACCTACGCGACCCGGCTCGCCACCGGACTCGCCTCGCTCGTCTCCGTCCTCGACCCCGAACTCGTCGTCCTCAGCGGCTCCGCGCTGACGGCAGGCGGCGAGGTGCTGCGCGCCCTCGTCCAGGCCGAGCTGGAGGAGCTGGCCGCGGCCCGCCCCCGGCTGGTCGTCGGCGACGTCCACGAACACCCCGTCCTGCGCGGCGCGTTGGAGTCCGCGCTCGTGACCACCCGCGACGAGGTCTTCGACACCTCGCGCTGACCCCCGGCAGCACTCCTCTTCCCGTTCACCCGTCCCTGGGAGACCTCGCCATGCCCACAGCCATACCCGAAGTCGCCCGAAAAGCGGCTTTCACCCTGACTGCCTCCGCCCTGCTGCTCGCCGCCACCGCCTGCACCGGGCAGTCCGGCTCCGGCGCGACGGACGACGCCTCGAAGGACACCACGATCAACTTCTGGCACGCCTGGAGCGCGCCGAACGAGGTGGCGGCCGTCAAGTCCCTGGTCGCCGGCTTCGAGAAGGCGCACCCCAACATCCACGTGAACATCGTCGGCAACATGACCGACGACAAGATCAACCAGGCGCTGCGGTCGGGCGGTGACAAGGCGCCGGACGTGATCTCCTCGTTCACCACCAACAATGTGGGCAAGTTCTGTTCCTCGGGTGCCCTGGTCGACCTCAACCCCTTCTTCAGGAAGTCCGGGATCGACCCCGAGAAGACGTTCCCGAAGACCATGAACGAATACACCCAGTTCGGCGGAAACCGCTGCACGGTGCCGCTGCTCGGTGACGCGTACGGGCTCTACTACAACAAGACGGCGTTCCAGAAGGCCAGCCTCGCGAATCCGCCGAAGACCTGGTCCGAGTTCGAGGCCGACGCCAAGAAGCTGACCATCACCGACGGCGACTCCTACAAGCAGCTGGGCTTCATGCCGGACTACCACGGCTGGGAGACCACCACCGAGCACTACTTCGCCCAGTTCTCGCCGACGTACTTCGGCAAGGACGGAAAGTCGAACCTCGCCAAGGACCCGGCGTTCGAAAAGGGCTTCGCGCTCCAGAAGCGGCTCGTGGACGAACTCGGCGGATTCCAGAAGCTGGAGAAGTTCCGGGTGACGCTGGGTGACGAATGGGGTCCCAAGCACCCCTTCCACACCGGTCAGGTCGCCATGCAGCTCGACGGCGAGTGGCGGCTCGGCATGGCCGAGCAGGCCAGGCCCAAGTTCGAGATCGGGGTCGCCCCGCTGCCCGTGCCCGACGACCAGGCGGCACAGTACGGCAAGGGCTACATCACCGGCACCATCGCGGGCATCGCCGCCGGAAGCCACAAGCAGAACGCGGCCTGGGAATTCGTCAAGTACATCACCACGAACACCGACGCGGTGGTCGGATTCGCCAACGACATCCACAACGTGCCCTCCACGCTGGCCGCGCTGAAGTCCCCGAAGCTGAAGTACGACCCGCGCTTCAAGACCTTCCTCGACATCGCCGCCAATCCGGAATCCGCAACCACTCCCGCCTCCATCAACGGCGGCCAGTACCTGGTCACGATCCAGCAGCTCGGGTACGACTACGAAAGCGGCAAGGTCACCGATCTGAAGGCGGGTCTGAAGAACTCGGCCGCGCAGATCGACACGGACATCGCGCAGGCGAAGTAGCCGATGAGTACGGTCACTCTGGCGTCGAAGCGCCGCCGGTCGGCGCTTCGAACCCTCGCCTTCATGTCGCCCTGGCTGATCGGCTTCGCGGTGTTCTTCGCGTACCCGCTGATCTCGACGGTCTATTTCTCCTTCATGCACTACGACGGCTTCCGGCCGCCGGCGTGGAGCGGCGGGAAGAACTGGCGTTACGTCTTCGAGCACTATCCGCTCTTCTGGCCGGCCCTGCGCAACACGCTGTGGCTGGTGCTGGTGATGGTGTCGTTGCGGGTCGTCTTCGGGCTCGGCATCGGCCTGCTCATCACGAAGATAAAGACGGGCACGGGGGTCTTCCGCACCCTCTTCTATCTGCCGTACCTGGCCCCGCCGGTCGCCGCGACCATGGCCTTCGCCTTCCTGCTCAACCCCGGTACGGGCCCGGTCAACTCGATCCTGGAGAAGGTGGGCATCCCCGCGCCGGGCTGGTTCAACGACCCCACCTGGTCCAAGCCGGCCCTGACCCTGCTGGCGCTGTGGGGCATCGGCGACCTGATGGTCATCTTCATGGCCGCGCTGCTGGACGTGCCGGCCGAGCAGTACGAGGCGGCCGAGCTGGACGGCGCCTCGGCCTGGCAGCGGTTCAGGTACGTCACCCTGCCGAACATCTCCCCGATCGTGATGTTCGCGGTCGTCACCGGCGTGATCCAGACCATGCAGTACTACACCCAGCCGCTGATCGCCGGGAAGGTCGCTTCCGGGGTGATCCAGGGCGCGGGCACCCAGTTCGAACCCGGCTACCCGGACAAGTCCACGCTCACCCTCCCCCAGCTCGTCTACAACCTCGGCTTCCAGCGCTTCGACTACGGCTCGGCCTGTGTGGTGGCCCTGGTGCTGTTCGCCCTGTCGATGGTGTTCACCGGGTTCCTGATGCGGCGCCGGGGCGGTCTCATCCAGGCAGGTGACTGACCATGACCCAAGTACTGGACAAGCCGGTGGAGTTGAGGACGCCCTCCGCGGCCGCCGAGCGCACCGCCCGGCGCAGGGCACTGCTCGAATGGATCGCGGTCCACTCCCTCGGCATCGCCGCCGCGCTGTTCTTCACCCTGCCGTTCGTCTTCGTGTTCCTGACCTCGCTGATGAGCGACACCCAGGCGCTCAGCCGCGACCTGATCCCGCACACCTGGGAGTGGGGCAACTACAAGAAGGTCTTCGACACGCCCGGCTTCCTGACCTGGTGGAAGAACACGCTGATCTACGCCGGCCTCGGCACCGTGCTGACCGTGGTGTCGTCCATCCCGGTGGCGTACGCGCTCGCCAAGTTCCGCTTCCGGGGCCGCGATCTGTCCCTGATGCTGGTGATCTCGATGATGATGCTGCCCCCGCAGGTGGTCATCATCCCGATGTACCTGTTCTGGGCGAAGCAGCTGGACCTGTCCGGCACGCTGTGGCCGCTGATCATCCCGATGGCGTTCGGCGACGCGTTCTCCATCTTCCTGCTGCGGCAGTTCCTGATGACGATCCCGAACGAGTACCTGGACGCGGCGCGGGTGGACGGCTGCGGCGACCTCGGGACCCTGCTGAAGGTCGTCCTGCCCATGGCCAGGCCGGGCATCGCCGCCGTCGCCCTCTTCCAGTTCTTCTACGCCTGGAACGACTACTTCGGCCCGCAGATCTACGCGTCCGAGAACCCCGGCGCCTGGACCCTCTCCTACGGCCTGGAGTCCTTCAAGGGCGCCCACCACACCGACTGGAACCTCACGATGGCCGCGACCGTGCTCGTCATGGCCCCCGTGATCCTCGTGTTCTTCTTCGCCCAGAAGGCGTTCGTCGAAGGCGTCACCCTCACCGGAGTAAAGGGTTGATCCATCCATGAAACTCACCGTGGTCGGCGGAGGCTCGACCTACACCCCCGAACTCATCGACGGCTTCGCACGCCTGAGGGACACCCTGCCCATCGAGGAACTCGTCCTCGTGGACCCGGCCGCCGAACGCCTGGAGCTGGTCGGCGGCCTGGCCCGCCGTATCTTCGCCCGGCAGGGCCACCCCGGCCGGATCGTCACCACCGCCGACCTGGACGCGGGCGTCGACGGTGCCGACGCCGTGCTGCTGCAACTGCGCGTCGGCGGCCAGGCGGCCCGCGAGCAGGACGAGACCTGGCCGCTGGAGTGCGGCTGCGTCGGCCAGGAGACCACCGGGGCGGGCGGCCTGGCCAAGGCGCTGCGCACGGTCCCGGTCGTCCTCGGCATCGCCGAACGGGTCCGCCGTGCCAACCCGCGCGCGTGGATCATCGACTTCACCAACCCGGTCGGCATCGTCACCCGCGCCCTGCTCCAGGCCGGGCACCGCGCGGTCGGGCTGTGCAACGTGGCGATCGGCTTCCAGCGGAAGTTCGCGAACCTGCTGGGCGTGGCGCCGGCCGACGTGCATCTGGCGCACGTGGGCCTCAACCACCTCACCTGGGAGACGGGGGTGCGCCTCGGCGGCCCGGAGGGCGAGAACGTCCTGCCCAAGCTGCTGGCCGAGCACGGCGAGGCGATCGCCGACGACCTGCACCTCCCGCGCCCCCTCCTGGACCGCCTGGGCGTGGTCCCCTCCTACTACCTGCGCTACTACTACGCCCACGACGAGGTCGTGCGCGAACTGCGCACCAAGCCGTCCCGGGCGGCGGAAGTGGCCGCCATGGAGCGCGAGTTGCTGAGGATGTACGGCGACCCGGCCCTGGACGAGAAGCCGACGCTGCTCGCCAGGCGCGGCGGCGCCTACTACTCGGAGGCGGCCGTCGACCTGGCGGCGGCGCTGCTGGGCGGGGGAGGCAGCCCCTACCAGGTGGTGAACGCCCTCAACAAGGGCACGCTGCCCTTCCTGCCAGACGACGCGGTGATCGAGGTCCAGGCCGCGGTCGGCCCGGCCGGACCGTCCCCGCTGCCGGTGCCGGAGCTGGACCCCCTGTTCGCCGGGCTGATCGCGAACGTGACGGCGTACGAGGACCTGGCCCTGGAGGCGGCGCTGCGCGGCGGCCGGGACCGGGTCTTCCGCGCCCTGCTGGCCCATCCGCTGATCGGCCAGCACGCGTACGCCGACACCCTCACCGACCAGCTGATCGCACACAACCGGGAGCACCTCGCGTGGGCCTGACCTCGACCGTGCTTGCCATCGACGCGGGCAACAGCAAGACCGACGTGGCCGTGGTCACCGCCGCCGGGGAGGTGCTGGCCACGGCCCGCGGCGGCGGTTTCCGCCCGCCCGCGGTGGGGGTGAGCGCGGCGGTGGACGCGCTGGCCGAACCGGTGGGGCGCGCCTTCGCGGACACCGGCGTCACGTCCGTCTCGCACGTCTCGGCATGCCTCGCCAACGCCGATCTCCCCGTCGAGGAGGAGCAGTTGGCGACCGCGCTCCAGGCGCGCGGCTGGGGCGCGTCGGTGGAGGTCCACAACGACACCTTCGCGATCCTGCGCGCGGGCGTCGCCCAGCCGCGCGGGGTGGCCGTGGTGTGCGGGGCGGGCATCAACTGCGTCGGCATGCGCCCCGACGGCCGTACCGCGCGCTTTCCGGCGATCGGCCGGATCTCCGGTGACTGGGGCGGGGGCTGGGGCCTGGCGGAGGAGGCGCTGTGGTTCGCGGCCCGCGCGGAGGACGGCCGGGGCGAGCCGACGGCCCTGGCCCGCACGCTGCCCGGCCACTTCGGGCTGCCGACGATGTACGCGCTGATCGAGGCGCTGCATCTGGAGCACGTCGGCCACGACCGCCGGCACGAGCTGACCCCGGTGCTCTTCGCGACGGCCGCCGAGGGAGATGCGGTGGCCCGCTCGATCGTCGCCCGGCTCGCGGCGGAGGTGGCGGTGATGGCCACAGTGGCGCTGACCCGCCTGGACCTGCTCGACGAGGAGACGCCGGTGCTGCTGGGCGGCAGCGTCCTCACCGCCGGCCACGCGCTGCTCGACGACGGCATCCGCGACCTGCTCGCCGCCCGCGCCCCCAAGGCCGACGTCCGCGTGGTCACGGCGAGCCCGGTCCTGGGCGCGGCCCTGCTGGGCCTGGACCGGCTGGGGGCGGGCGCGGAGGCCCAGGAGCGGGCGCGGGGGCACTGGGAGGGCTAGCCGCCGCCCACCGCTCCGGTACCTTCCCCGGGGGGAACCGAACAGATGCTCCCGGCGTATTCATGAGCAGCGCACGCTGCGATCCGATCAAGATCCAGTGAAGGCCGGTGCGGATGTCGGTCCGGGCGGCGATACTTGGCGGCGAACGGATGACCATGGGGGAGGTCGAGTGACACACCCGCCGAAGAGCACGGCAGAGCCACCGGTGGCGAGCCCCGGCATGCCCGCCGCCCCCGGTATCCCCGCACAGCCCGTCCGCCTGGCCGCCACCTCCCCCGCGCCGTCGGCCCGGCGGACCGCGTTCGCCGAGGGCGTCGACCGGCTGCGGGAGGCGACGACCACCGAGCCGGGACGGCTGCGGATCATCGGGGCCGTACTCGCGCTGCTGGTCGTGGCGTTCGGCGCGGTCACCGCCTGGCAGGCCAGTGAGCGCGCGGCCGCCGCCGACGACGTGCTGCACAGGAGCCAGCCGCTCAGTTCCGGTGCGGCGGACATCTACCGATCGCTGGCGGACGCCAACACGGCGGCCTCCAGCGGGTTCCTGGCCGGCGGTCAGGAGACGGCCGCCTCCCGCGACCGGTACGAGAAGGACATCCGGACCGCCGCCTCGGGGCTGGTGACGGCCGCCGCGAACGCCGAGCCGGGCTCCGCCTCGGAGGCGACCATCGCCCGGCTGAACAAGCTGCTGCCCGAGTACAAGGGGCTCATCGAGCGGGCGCGGACGTACAACCGGCAGGGTTACCCGGTCGGCGGCGCGTATCTCCGGTACGCCAACGAGAAGATGCAGAAGGAGATGCTCCCGGCGGCGGAGGATCTCTACACCAAGGAGAACCAGCGGCTGGACGCCGACTACGGCGACGCCACCCCGTATCCGTGGATCGCCATCGGCCTCGGCGTGCTCGCGCTGGCCGCGCTCGGCTGGGCCCAGCACCGCACCTACCGGCGCACCAACCGCGTCCTCAACCACGGCCTGGTCGCCGCCTCCGCCGCCACCACGGTCGCGCTGCTGTGGCTGGTCGTGGGGCACACGGTGGCCCGCTCGGAGCTGAACGGCTCCTACGACCACGGCATCCGCTCGCTGACGGTGCTGCACGACGCCCGCATCGCCTCCCTGAAGGCGCGCGGGAACGAGAACCTGAGTCTGGTGGCGCGCGGCGCCGAGACCATCACGGTCGACGGGCAGACGTACGACGCGTACTACTACGACTTCGACAAGGACATGACCACCCTCGGCACGGGCCTGACCCGGGCGGCGAAGCTCGCCGACGACCAGGGCGGCAGCGCACCGGTGAAGGCGGCGGAGGCCAACATGGCGGTGTGGAAGCAGCGCCACACCGCGGCCCGCACCGAGGACGAGGACGGCAACTACGAGCAGGCGCTGGACAAGGTGATCGGCGCCAAGGGCGCCACCGGCGAGTGCTTCGACAGCGTCGACGCCAATCTCGCCCGCGCCATCGACCACGAGCAGAGCGAGTTCCAGCGGGCCGCCGGCGACGGCCGGGACGCCGTGGCCGGGCTGCCGGTGGGCGCGGCCGTGCTCGCGGTGCTCGGCGCGGCCGGGGCCCTGTTCGGCATCGGCCGCAGGCTTTCGGAGTACCGGTGACAGGGGGCATGACGATGTACGCGGCGCGTGTACGGGCCTCCCTGCGGGGCTGGGGCGGGGTCGGCGCGATGGCGGTGCTGTGCGCGCTGGCGCTGGCGTTCGTCCTGCTGCTGCCGTGCACCCAGCAGCCTCCGCCGGACCGCCCGGTGCGGACCGGTCAGGCCGTCGCGAGCGGGGTGCAGGCCCGCGCCGAGGACTGCAAGCCCGACGGGGCGCAGAACCAGACCCTGTCGCCGTCCGGCGCCGACGGCCCGACGATCGACGCGATCAAGGCCCGTACGGGCGCCAAGCGCAAGCTGATCGTCGGCGTGGACCAGAACAGCTACCACTGGGGCTACCGCAACCCCAACACCCAGGGCGCGGAGCTGGAGGGCTTCGACATCGACCTGGTGCACCGGATCGCGCAGGACATCCTCGGCGACCCGGACGCGGTGCAGTTCAAGGCGATCCCGACCAGCCAGCGGATCTCCGCGATACAGGACGGGCGGGTGGACATGGTCGTGCGGACCATGACCATCACCTGCGACCGGCTGTCCCAGGTGGCGTTCTCCGCGCCCTACTTCAAGACCGGGCAGCAGGTCCTCGCCCCCAAGTCGTCGTCGGTCACGGGCTACAACAGCACCCTGGCGCACAAGAGGATCTGCACGGCGGCCGGTTCGACGGCGTACACCAAGCTCGACGCCGACAGGAAGGGCGGCACCCTGCCCTCCTCCACGGACATCTCCACCACCGTCCCGAACCAGCTGGACTGCCTGGTCAGGCTGCAACTCGGCGAGGTGGACGCGGTGGTGACGGACGGCGCGCTCGCCGCCAGCCAGGCCGCCCAGGACCCGACCGTCGAACTGAAGGGCGGGGCGTTCACCACCGAGTACTACGGCGTGGCGATGAAGAAGGACGCCTCCGATCTGGTACGCCGGGTCAATCGCATTCTGGTGGACTACCGCACCGGCGGCTGGCAGGCGTCGTACGACAAGTGGCTGTCGGCGACACTGGGGAAGGACTCCAGCGCCTCCAAGCCGCCCGCACCGCAGTATCTGCGCACGAGCTGAGCCACATCCGACCGGAATCCTTGAAAGCAGCGAGAGGTGATCGATGGGCGTCACGGACCCCGCCGGGCCGGTGATGGACCGGGACGAGGTGGACCGTGCGCTGGCGCGGCTCGGCCAGGAGCACGAGGCGATCGAGACCTCGCTGCTGGCGCTGCAGGACCACGCGGGCCGCAGACTCCTCGAAGGCGCCGAACTGACCGGCGTCACCAAGGAACGCTGGCAGGCCACGGAGGCGCGGATCACCCTGCTGTGGGGGTACTTCGACGCCTACGCGGCCGCGCTGCGCTCCGCCCGTGAGATCCGCTCCCGGCGCCGCTGGTCCAGCCGCGAGGACCTGGTGGAGCTGACCGATCTGCTGCGCGGCGAGTCCATCACCGTGGCCGGGAACGGCACGCTGAGCGAGTCCTTCTCGCTGTCCGGCCTGGTGGACCGAATGAACGAGCTGTACGCGACGAGCCTGGACCTGGTCGTGGCCTGCGACGCGGTGTGGTCGGCGCTGCCCGCGCGGATCGATTTACTCGCCGCGGAACTGCAGCGCACCCGCAAGCTCGCGCACTCCGTCGGCGTACGCCCCGGCGAGCACCCCTCCGGGGACGACCTGGAGCGGATCACGCGCACGCTGACCAGGCTCAGGGAAGACGTGGTGTCGGATCCGCTGGCCTTCTGGGTGCCGGCGGAGGGCAGTTCGGCGCCCGGTGGCGGCCGGCCGGACACCACGGTGTACGACCGTGAGGCGCGCGCCCTGGAGGACGTGCGCCGGGAGATCGACGCCGTGCTGACGGTCCGGCAGGACGCGGAGGCGCGGCTGATCCGGCTGCGGGACGTGCTCTCGCGCGCCGACCGCACCCTCGCCGAGGCGCGCACCGCGCGCGGCGAGGTGCTGGCGAAGATCGCGGCGACCGAGGTGCCGGTGGTCAGCGGCCCGCCGACCGTGCTCCAGGAGCAGCTGGCGACGGCGGCCGAGTACCGCAGGCAGGCGCAGTGGCACCGGCTCTCCCCGCTCCTGGAGTCCCTGGAGCGGAAGGCCGAGGACGAACTGCTGCGCGCCCGCGAGTCGCTGACCGCGGTCACCGCGCCGCTCGCCGTCCGCGCCGAGCTGCGCGGGCGGCTCGACGCGTACAAGGCGAAGGTGGCCCGGCACGGGCTCGCGGAGGACCCGTTCCTGGTCGAGCGGTACGACGCGGCCCGCCGGATGCTGTGGAGCGCGCCCTGCGACCTGCGGGTGGCCGAACAGGCCGTGCTGCGCTACCAGCAGCTGGCGACCGAGCTGCTCGGCGGCGCGGGCGCGCCGGAGGACCGTAAGGGGGACCAGTCATGAGCCAGCCGGGGCAGACCTGTCAGCGGCCGGGCTGCGAGGGGTCGTACGAGGACGTCGGCGGCGGCGAGCTGTACTGCGACACCTGCGGACTCGCGCCGGTGGTGTCGGCGACCGGGATGGTCGGCTCGCCGGCGACCGGGATCACCAGGGGCGCGGCGGACAGCGGGAGTTCGCGCAGCAGCTCGCGCACGTCCTCGCAGTCGTCGAAGTCGCGCCGCTCGGTGTCGGGGCGGCTGTCGCGGTCCCTGTCGGGCCGCTCCAGCGGGCGTTCGGTGTCGGTGCGCAGCTCCGGCTCCTCCTCCGGCACCTCCACCCGCGGGCGGCTCGGCGCCGGCCTGGTGCACGTACCGCAGGTGCCGCGGCCCGACCCCCGCGCGATGGTGCTGGAGAACCCGGAGGTGCCGGAGCGCAAGCGGTTCTGCTCGCGCTCGGACTGCGGGGCGCCGGTGGGGCGCGCGCGGGGTGACCGCCCTGGCCGTACGGAAGGTTTCTGCACCAAGTGCGGGCACCCGTACTCCTTCGTGCCGAAGCTGAAGGCCGGGGACATCGTGCACGGCCAGTACGAGGTCGTGGGCTGCCTCGCGCACGGCGGACTCGGCTGGATCTACCTCGCCGTGGACCGGGCCGTCTCCGACCGGTGGGTGGTCCTCAAGGGTCTGCTGGACACCGGGGACCAGGACGCGATGGCCGCCGCGATCTCCGAGCGGCGCTTCCTCGCGGAGATCGAGCACGCCAACATCGTGCGGATCTACAACTTCGTGGAGCACCTGGACCAGCGCACCGGCTCCCTCGACGGCTACATCGTCATGGAGTACGTCGGCGGCAAGTCGCTGAAGGAGATCGCCAACGCCCGCCGTACGCCGGACGGCCGGCGTGACCCGCTGCCGGTGGAGCAGGCCTGCGCGTACGGCATCGAGGCGCTGGAGGCACTCGGCCACCTGCACAGCCGTAACCTCCTCTACTGCGACTTCAAGGTCGACAACGCCATCCAGACCGAGGACCAGCTCAAGCTGATCGACATGGGTGCCGTGCGCCGCATGGACGACGACGAGTCGGCGATCTACGGCACGGTCGGCTACCAGGCGCCCGAGGTCGCCGACGTCGGCCCGTCGGTGGCGAGCGACCTGTACACGGTGGGCCGTACGCTCGCCGTGCTCACCTTCGACTTCCAGGGCTACACGAACGTCTACGCGGACTCGCTGCCCGATCCGGACACCATCGACGTCTTCCGCCGCTACGAGTCCTTCTACCGGCTGCTCGTGCGCGCCACCGACCCCGACCCGGCCCGCCGGTTCGCCTCCGCGCAGGAGATGGCCGAGCAGCTGACCGGTGTGCTGCGCGAGGTGGTCTCGTTGCAGACCGGGCAGGCGCGGCCCGCGCTGTCGACGTTGTTCGGCCCCGAAGTGAAGGTCATCGACCGGGAGTTGTTCCCCCGGCTGGACGGTGATGTGTCCCGGCTGGGGGCGCGGCCCCTGGCCAGGGCCACGCACCCCGGCCCGGCCGCGCTCCCGCCCGCGCTCGTCAAGCCCGTCGACACCCCGGCCACCGCGCTCGCCCTGCCGGTCCCGCTGGTCGACCCGGGCGACCCCAACGCCGGTTTCCTGGCGGGTCTGCTGACCTCCGCCCCGGCCGAACTGATCAGCGCGCTGGACGCGGCGCCCACGCAGACCGTGGAGACCCGGCTCCGGCAGATCCGCGCCCGGCTGGAGAGCGGCGACCACCAGGCGGCGCTGATGAGCCTGGCCAAGCTGGAGGAGGAGCGCCCCGACGACTGGCGGGTGGTGTGGTACCGGGGCGTGGCCGCCCTGGTCACCGGCGACTTCGAGGGCGCCGCGCTCTCCTTCGACGCGATCTACGACGCCTTCCCCGGCGAGGCCGCACCCAAGCTGGCGCTCGGCCTGTGCGCGGAGGTGCTGGGCCAGCTGGACAACGCGGCCGAGTACTACCACCTGGTGTGGGCGACCGACCCGAGTTATGTGAGCGCCGCCTTCGGGCTGGCCCGGGTGCAGCTCGCGGCCGGGAACCGGCACGGTGCCGTGCGCACCCTGGAGTCGGTGCCGGAATCCTCCATCCACTACACGGCCGCCCGGGTCGCCGCCGTCCGGGCGCGGCTCAGACAGCGCACCGCGACCGCCGGTGACGTACCGTTCCTGGACGACCTGACGGCCGCCGCCGGGCAGGTCGAGGCGCTGGACGCGTACGGTCTGGACCCGGCGCGGCGCGAGCAGTTGTCGGCGGAAGTCCTCGGCTCGGCGCTGGACTGGATACTCTCCGGAGGCCAGGGCTCCCCGCCCGCCGCCGGCGGACGGGTGCTGCTGGGCAGCGGTCTGGACGAGCGGGGCCTCCGCTTCGGCCTGGAGCGCGCCTACCGCACGCTGGCCCGGCTGGCGACCGGCGGCGAGGAGAGGATCGAACTGGTGGAACGGGCCAACCGTTACCGCCCCCGGACGTGGGTGTAGTTGATGTCGCAGATGCCCCAGCAGGCCGCACTGCCGAAGTGCCCGAGCTGCGCGGAGCCCGTCGAGCCGGGTGACCTCTTCTGCGGAGCGTGCGGGTACGACCTCTCCGTCGTACCCGCACCTGCGCAGGACCATCCGACGCTCACCATGACCGGCACCCCGGGGGACGGCGTGGACTGGCCCGCCCCCGAGCCGGACGGCTCCGGCGCCCCGCAGGCGCCGCACCTGCCGGCCGACCTGCCCGGCACCGACTCCGGCGGCGCACCCCTGCCCGAGCACGAGTCCGGCACGGACCCGCACGGCCACCGGGCCAGCGCATCGGACGCACCGCAGCCGGCCGGTTCCGGGGTGCGCTTCGACCGGCCCGCGGAGCCCGAGGAGTACCCGCTGCAGGCGCCCGACCCGCGGGTGGCCGAGAACCCCGGGACCACGGCCGTGCCGGAGGAGCCCGCGCAGCTGTGCGTGGCCTGCCGGGCCGGCCGGGTGGACAGCGACGGCTACTGCGAGAACTGCGGGCACGCCCAGCCCCGCGAACGCGACCACGTGGAGCGGGAGTCCGGCCCGGTGGCCGCCGTCAGTGACCGGGGCCTGCGCCACCACCGCAACGAGGACGCCTTCGCCGTCGGCCACACCGCGCTGCCCGACGGCACCCCCGCCGCCCTCGCGATCGTCTGCGACGGCGTGTCCTCCGCGACCCGCCCCGACGACGCGTCGTCCGCCGCGTCCCAGGCCGCCGGCGACACGCTGCTGGCCGCCCTGCCGCGCGGCACGCACCCGCAGACCGCCATGCACGAGGCGATCGTCGCCGCCGCACAGGCCGTGAACGCGCTCGCCGAGGAACCCGCCACGGCCCGCGAGCACGCCCCGCACCAGAACTCCCCGGCCTGCACGATCGTCGGCGCGGTGGTCGCCTCCGGACTGCTGGTCGTCGGCTGGGTCGGCGACAGCCGCGTCTACTGGGTACCGGACGACCGCAGTGCGCCGGCGGCCCGGCTCACCGAGGACGACTCCTGGGCCGCGCAGATGGTCGCCGCCGGCCTGATGAGCGAGGCCGAGGCGTACGCCGACGAGCGCGCCCACGCGATCACCGGCTGGCTCGGCGCGGACGCCTACGAACTGGAGCCGCACACCGCGTCCTTCAAGCCGGACCGGCCCGGAGTCGTGGTGGTGTGCACCGACGGCCTGTGGAACTACGCCGAGACGGCCGAGGAGATGTCCGAGGTCGTACCGCCGGACGCGGCCGAGCGTCCGCTGCACAGCGCCCGGGTCCTGGTCGGCCACGCCCTGGACGGCGGGGGCCACGACAACGTAACAGTGGCCGTCGTGCCGTTCCCTGCGCCGCCGCAGGGGGCAGGATCGGCCTGAGGGCCCGGGGTCTGGGGCCGCGAGCCGGAGGGGACCGGCCCGTTCACAGCCGTCGCCCTGCATCGGCAGGGCGGTCAAGGGGGATTTGAGTACGCATGGCCAATTTCGCGAAGTCGCATGTGCCGCAGTTCTCGATGGACGTCTATCAGAACGAGTACCTGCCGGAGGGCGGGCGCGAGGTCAACGCCATCGTCACCGTGACGGCCACCGGTGGCGGCACGGTCGGCAGCGCCGCGGCACCGCTGTACCCGCGGGGCCAGGGCCCCTCGGCCGCCGTGGCGCTGATGGTCGACTGCTCGGGTTCGATGGACTACCCGCCGACCAAGATGCGCAACGCCCGGGACGCCACGGCCGCCGCCATCGACACCCTGCGCGACGGCACGCACTTCGCGGTGATCGGCGGCACACATGTGGCCAAGGAGGTCTATCCGGGCGGCGGACGGCTCGCCGTCGCCGACGCCGGCACCCGTGAGCAGGCCAAGCAGGCGCTGCGCAAGCTCAGCGCGGGCGGCGGTACGGCCATCGGCACCTGGCTGCGGCTGGCCGACCGGCTGCTGAACTCGGCGGACGTCACCATCCGGCACGGCATCCTGCTCACCGACGGCCGCAACGAGCACGAGTCGCCGGAGGATCTGAGGGCGTCGCTTCAGGCCTGCGCCGGACGGTTCACCTGTGACGCGCGGGGCGTGGGCACCGACTGGGAAGTGAAAGAAGTCACAGGGATCGCCTCGGCGCTGCTCGGCTCCGCCGACATCGTCGCCGACCCGGCCGGTCTCGCCGCCGACTTCACGCGGATGATGGAGGCGGCGATGGGCAAGGAGGTCGCCGACGTCTCGCTCAGAGTGTGGACGCCGGTCGGCACGACCATCCGGTTCGTCAAGCAAGTCGCGCCCACCGTCGAGGACTTGACCGCCCGCCGCACCGAGGCCGGGCCGCGCGCCGGGGACTACCCGACCGGGTCCTGGGGCGACGAGTCCCGCGACTACCACCTGTGCGTTCAGGTTCCGGCGGCCGGCCTCGGCCAGGAGATGCTCGCCGCGCGGGTCTCGCTGGTGGTGCCGCAGGCGGACGGATCGGTACAGAACCTGGGCGCGCAGGGCCTCGTACGGGCCGTGTGGACCGACGACATGGCGGCCTCCACCTCGATCAACCCCCAAGTCGCCCACTACACCGGGCAGGCCGAACTGGCACAAGCCATCAAGCAAGGGCTCGATCTTCGCAAGGCGGGCGATTTCGATGGCGCAACGGCCAAACTGGGGCGTGCGGTTCAGCTCGCCAATGCCTCCGGGAACGCGGATACTGCGAAACTGCTTGCGAAGGTGGTGGACGTGGTCGATGCCGCGACAGGTACTGTGCGGTTGAAGACGAAGGTCGCAGAGGCGGACGAGATGACTCTGGAGACCCGGTCCACAAAGACTGTTCGTGTAAAGAAGTGACCCAGTAGGATATCCGGAGAAGGGGAAGCACCGACATGCCGACCTGCCCGAACGGACACCAGTCGGGTTCCGACGACTGGTGCGAGGTCTGCGGTCACCGCATGGCCGGTGCCGTACCTCCGCCCCCGCCGCCCCCGCCCGCGGGCGGTTACGGCTTCCCGCCGCCGCAGGGCACCCAGGCCGGCGGACGCCCGCCGGCCGCCTCGGCCCCGGAGCCGGAGCTGTGCCCGCAGTGCCGCACGCCCCGCGAGGGCGGCGCGCCCTTCTGCGAGGAGTGCCGGTGGAACTTCCTGACCAACACGGCCACCTCGTACACCCCGGCCGCGCCGCGCCCGCCGCAGCCGCGGTTCCAGCCGCCGAGCGCGACGTACGGCGGCAATGACGGGTACGAGTACCAGGGCTCGCGCCCCTCGCAGATGAACCGGCCCGCCGAGCCGATCCCGTCCTTCGGCAGCGAGCCCTCGGGCCCGACGCCGTTCGCCGCCGAGCGCGGCCCGTCGGGCCCGCCGACCTCACCGGGTCCGTCCGGCCCGGGCGGTCCGGGTGGCTTCGGTGGCCCGGGTCAGGGCGGCCCGGGTGCCGGTGGCCCTTCCGGTTTCGGCGGCCCGGGTCAGGGCGCCCCGGGTGCCGGTGGTCCCTCCGGTTTCGGCGGCGGGCAGGGGCAGGGGCAGGGGCAGGGGCCCGGTGGTGCCTCCGGTTTCGGCGGCGGGCAGGGGCAGGGGCCCGGTGGTCCCTCCGGTTTCGGCGGCGGGCAGGGGCAGGGGCAGGGGCCCGGTGGTGCCTCCGGTTTCGGCGGCGGGCAGGGGCAGGGGCCCGGTGGTCCCTCCGGTTTCGGCGGCGGGCAGGGGCAGGGGCCCGGTGGTCCCTCCGGTTTCGGCGGCGGCCCGGGTCAGCCTCAGGGGCCCGGCACGCCCGGCGGTCCGGCCGGTCCGCCGCCCTTCGGTCGTGAGCCGTCCGGCCCCGGTGGCCCTTTCGGCCGTGAGCCCTCCGGCCCCGGTGGCCCCACTCCCCCCGGCCCGCCCCAGGGCGGTCCCGGCGCGCCCGGTCCCTCCGGCTTCGGCGGCGACCCCTCGCGTCCGCTGCCGCCGCCCGGCCCGAGCCCGTCCGCCGGTCCGGGCGGTGCCTCACAGGCGTTCCAGCAGTCCGGGCCGCCCGCTCCGCCCGCGTTCCCGCGCGAGACCGGCCGGCCCGGCGCCGGCGGTCCGCCGCCGGGGCCTGGCGGTGGGCAGCCGGGCGGCCCTGCGGCCCCCGGCCCCGCCTTCGGCGGTGACGACGACTGGGTGATATCTCCGCCGTCGGCCTCCGGCCCGGCCGGCGGCCCCGGTGGCGGTCAGGGCGGCGGGTACGGCTACCCGCAGCCCGGCGCCACGCAGGCCCCGCCCGGCGCGGGTTTCCCGCAGCAGCGGACCACCTGGACGGCGACCATCGGCCCGGACCGCGACTACTTCATGGCGATGATGCAGCGCTCGGGCCCCGAGGCCGCGGGCCTGAACCTGCCCGCGTACTCGCCCGAGCAGCAGCGCACGCTCGGCGGCAACCAGGTCACCATCGGCCGCCGCCGGCACTCCACCGGCGACACCCCCGACATCGACCTGTCGGTGCCGCCGGAGGACCCGGGCGTCTCGCACCAGCACGCGGTGCTGGTGCAGCAGCCGGACGGCAGCTGGGCGGTCGTCGACCAGAACTCGACCAACGGCACCACGGTCAACATGTCCGAGGAACCGATCCAGCCTTTCGTGCCGGTCCCGCTGCAGGACGGCGACCGGGTGCACGTGGGCGCCTGGACGACGATCACCATCCGCCGGGCCTGAGCAGACCGGGGGTCACGGGAGGGGCCAGGCGTACGGCCCCTCCGGGTCGTCCAGCCACGCCCAGGTGTGCTCGCCGCCGACCGTGACGCCGTACCGCTCGCGCTCCGGCTCGTCCTCGCGCTGCCACAGCGCGTAGGCCTCCTGCGGATCGAGGGTGTCCCGGGTGAGCGCGAGCAGGAAGCGGAACGTCTCCTGTTCGCGGGCCCGGCCCGGCAGCCCGGCGAGCGACACGCTCTCCGGCCCTCCCCGGCCCGCGCCGCGCAGCGGCACGAAGTAGGCGGGCGTGCCCAGGAAACGGCCCTCGCCACGGGTCGCGTCCCGCACCGTCAGCGCGAGCAGGCCGGTGGCCAGCGGGGTCAGGATCCGGGCACCGGGTCGGCACTGGGCGAGCCAGGCGCGTGGGACCGTGAACAGCTCGCAGGTGGCGATGATCCGGTCGAACGGGGCGCGTTCAGGCACGCCGCGCGCGCCGTCGCCGGTGACGACGGCCGGGTGGAATCCGGCCGCCTCCAGGTGCCGGCGGGCCGACTCGGTGATCTCCGGTTCCAGATCGACGGTGGTGACGAGGTCGTCGTCGCCGAGCCGGTGGGCGAGCAGCGCCGCGTTGTAGCCGGTGCCGGCCCCCACCTCAAGGACCCGGTCGCCGTCCTCGACCTCCAGCGCGGCCAGCATCCGCGCCATCAGGGAGGGCTGGCTGCTGGAGGAGACCAGCTCGCCGTCGCGCAGCCGGGTGGCCAGCGGAACGTCCTCGTAGGCGCCGCGCACCCAGCGCTCGCGCGCCTGAGGGTCCGGGCTCTCGCCCCAGCGGCGCTCGTAGCCGCGCGGCCCGGCGACGTAGTAGTACGGCACGAACAGGTGCCGGGGCACCGTCGCGAACGCCTCCCGCCACACCGGGGCCCCGGCCCAGGCCTCCTCGGCGTCGATCTCCCGCACCAGCGCGTCCCGCGCGGCGGCGGCCAGCCGGCCGGTCTCGGCGTCGTAGGCACCCATGGGTCCACAGTAGGGGCCGGTCGGCGCGTCCTGACACCGAGCGGTTGCCGCTGGTGGGGCGAGCTCGCAACGGCGGTCACCCTCGCGGGTGACGATGAGCATGGCGAAAGCGCCCAGGCTGCCGAAGGCGCTGCCGGAAAGAGCACACGCGCATACGGCACCGGCGCCGCGCTCGCCCGACGGCCCTACGCTCCGCCCTCGCGGTGAGCCGACCGCCGCATCCAGTAGGCGGCGGTGAGGGCGAGGAACCGGCAGTTGCCCACCGCGTAGCGCAGGAACATGCGGCGCGGCTCCTGGACCAGCCGATGGAACCATTCGAGACCGGCCCGCCGCATCCACCGTGGTGCCCTGCTGCGCACTCCCGCCACCACGTCGAAGGATCCGCCGACGCCGACCACCAGGGCGCAGCCCAACTCCTGCTGCCTGCGCGCGAGAAAGTACTCCTTGCGCGGACTCGGTACGGCGAGGAACAGGATGTCCGGACGGGCTTCTCGGACGGCCGCCACCACCTGCGGCTCCTGGGTCTCGTCCCAGTAGCCGTCCCGGTGCCCGACGACCTGGACACCCTGGGCGGCGGCGATGCGGGCGGTCTCCTCGACCACCCTGGGTTCGGCGCCCAGCAGATAGACGCGATATCCGTTGCGTGCGGCGCTGCGCCACAGCGCCGTCATGAAGTCGATGCCCGCGACCCGTTCGGGCAGCGGACTTCCGAGGAGACGGCCCGCCCACACGACCGACTGCCCGTCGGCGTTGACGAGCGAGCACGAGCGGATGATCCGCGCCAGTTCCGGGTCGTCATGCGCCTGGACGATCTTGGCGGCGTTCAGCACGACGTGCTGGTGGGGGCCGCCGTCCGCGATCAGTGCCTCGGCCGCCGCCACCGACTCCCCCAGGGTGAGCGGGTGGACGGGCAGTCCGCAGACCGTCACGTGCGGGCACGGACCCGCTTTTCCGGTCGCCGTGGCCTCGTCGGGCTGCCCCGCCGTATGCGGTGTGTGCACCTGTGCCTCCAACGGATCGTCAACCTTGTCCGAACGGCGCGGTCTCCCAGAACCGCGCGAACGACTTCTCGACGAGGTCGTGTGCGTAGAGTGCGCGCAGTTGGTGCCATGCCTTCTGCTGGCGCTGCCGGACGCCGTCGAGGTCGGTCCGGCAGGCTTCGAGGAAACCGGTGACCGAGCCGACCGTGGGTTCCACGTCGTCCACACACCCGTGGCGGAAGAGTTCGGCACAGCCGGGGGAACGGGTCCCCGCCACGGCGCAGCCCGCCTGCAGGGCCTCGAGTAGCACGAAGGGGAGTCCTTCCGCCCAGCGGGCCGGAAGGACGAACACGTCGACGGCGGACCAGAAAGCCGGGACGTCCGCCGGCTGGAGCACACCGAGGTCGCGGTCCACGCAGTGCATCCGGGAGCGCGGCACGTCCCTACGCATCCCGGCGGTGGAGAACTCCATGGCGGCGCCCGAACGCTTCATCCGGTCCACCGCATCGCACAGGATGTCGAAGCCCTTGGCCGTGCACATCGTACCGAGCCAACCGACGCGCAGGGGGCGCGCGGCACTCGGCGCCCATGACGGCGTGCCGGTGAGCGGAGGACGGGCGCGAGCTTCGGGGTGAGTCCCCGGCGCCGGGTTCCGGATCACCGTCACCGATCGCGTACGGCAGCCACTGGCACGCAGGTCCGCGGCCACGTCCTCGCTCAGGACGATCCAGTGGGCTCCGCCCAGTGCCTTCCGCAGGAGCGGGGCGCCGGAGAGCTTGGCCGGCAACTGGGCGCCGTGGAGGTGCAGTACCGGAGCGGATCCGGTGGCCCTGGCGAGCGCGACGACGAGGACGTCCCTCAGGAGCGGGAGACCCCACTGGGAGATCGGCAGATAGACGGCGTCGGGGGAATCCCTGAGCAGCACCCGGGTGCACTGCCACAGGACCGAGACCGTGGTACGGATCTTCGCGGGCCAGGACGCCTCGAAGCCGTCGGACGTCCGAACCGCAGAAAGGGTGACGACGGCCGGGACGTGGCAGAGGCACCTGAGAATAGGGGTGAAGAACTCGCCGGCCCTGCCCATGCCGCCGAGTCCCGCGCTGTGCCTCAACGCGAGGACGGTCGGTTTCGAGCGGTGCCGCGGATGCCTTGGGCGGATAGGGAACACACCCCGTCCTTCCGTACGGACCGGAACGAGGAATGCGAAAGAGTCCCGGAAACCGGATAATTGCGGAAACATTCTGAGCCGTCACGGCATCATGCCCGGGGCTGCAGAGTCCAGTGCGACACGTTGACTTCTTTTTATTCATAGGATATGCCGATGTAGAGAAATAGGGGACTCACGGG
>NZ_JBVIJE010000037.1:0-68241 GCF_055581585.1 Streptomyces sp. NPDC031426 | reverse complement strand
CGAGTACGAGGAAGCCTTCTGGCAGAGCCAGGAGCAAACCCCGCAGTCCGCCTGAAACAAGATCACCGGACTCTACGAAACTCGGGGCAGCTCAATGCGCGACCAGATAGTGAGCGAGGTGCAGGGCCCCCTCATTGTTGAAGCACGCCCACAAGGCGATGCCGGCCGACTGGAGAGACTGGCCCTCCGACAGCCGGAACAGCATGGGGATCACCCGCTGTTCGGTGTCGCCCTCGACAGCCAGAAAGCAACGCTCATGCAGCAGAACAGAGTTGCGAAGGCCGACTGCCGCGGCCATGCGCCCCAAATGCACGTCGATGTCGTCGTGGGTGTCGGCCCCAAGCCGCTCGATCACCGTCCGTCCGTGCTCCAGTCGCAGATGCACGACGTCGGCGATGTCGACACCGTCGATAAGGTTCATGGAGTGGGTGGCGACGATTACGTTCACATGGGGCAGCGCGCTCTGGTCACGGATGAGCTGCATGATCTTGCGCTGGTGCCCGTAGTCGAGGTGCGTGTCCGGCTCGTCGTAGATCACGATCGTCTGTACCGGAGGCGGGACATCCTCGGCGGCCTCAGGGTCAGCTGAAGAGTCGACGTCGGCGAACTCCTCGCGTGTGAGCAGCTGGCTGTTCCACTCCCAGATCGCCAGGGAGATACGGCGTGCGCTACCTAGGCCGGAACGATCCAGGCCCACGGTCTCGCCCTTCGTACGGGCGATTCGCAGCGGCGCACCCCGGAAACCGTGAGTGAACGAGACCACAGGCTCGACATCAACATCAGTGAGGTCGTCGCAACGGCTCTGAATGTGCTCGCACAGAGACCGGGCGTCGTCCTGAAGTCGCTCCTTGATCCCGGCCTCGATCGACTGCAACTGGCCCTCAAGCGTGGGATCCGCCATATGGGCCTGGTAGCGGCCCATCAGCGCGGTCTTCACCGCAGCGTCGGGATCGGCCGACTTCCCGTCAAACGGCATCAGCCGGGGCATGCGGCGCTCCATCTCCCTCGGAGCAGGAACCCAGCCCGACGTTGAGGCGTGAGCCATGCCATACCTGCATAGGGCTGGCTCGATGTCGCCGCGCTTTATGGACGACAGCTCAGGAAGCAACTGCTTGGCGAGGGCTCTCACCTCGTTGAGGGACAGCTTGGAAGGGTCTCGCAGTCGTTCGTCGTCCGCGAGCGGCGCCCAGCACTCAAGGACGGGGTCCTCACCGTTGACAGCGCGCCGCCGTACGCGCAACTCCTCGGTCGGGAAGCCGAACGTTTCCAACTCCCAAGAGTCGAGGGTGAACTGCCCCTCCACCCATGTGGTCGAACACCGCAGGAGAGGCGCCGAGTCATCGACGTCCACGCCATCCGAAGCGTCGAGCTCGTACGTACGATCGTCCTCGGTCAACTGCTCATTGCCCACAAGGAACGCCAGCGCGGCAAGCACCGCGCTCTTACCGCCGTCGTTCTGGCCGGCGAGGATGGTCGGTGTGCTGACCGGAATGTCACGGACGTCCTTGAGGGATCGGAATCCGCACACGGTGAAGCTGTGCAGGTGCACCGTTCTCAGCCGCTCCGTTCCCTAGCGCCTCGGGGCAGACGCAAGCCACCAGGGGCGCCTCGCCCCAGACATTGACCTGAGCAACAGCCAACCCAGGCGCATCATCTTATGTCTTGTGGAGATAGCCTGTTGGCGCTGTGAACGGATCTGACCGATTCAGACCGACACCGAGCGAAGCCTGCCTGCCTCGGGCTCAACGTCACGGCTGACGGGGCCTTCATCGCCCCCGAACCGCACCACGCCCGCGTCCTGTTCTCAGGCATGCAGCCGTCCTGAGCAGTGTCCACACGTGGGCGGGCAGGCCCGTCTACGATCAGCCGCCATGGACTGGCTGGAGCGGATAGCGAAGCTGAGGCAGTGGACCAGGAGCGGTACCCGCGCTCCGCACAAGCCGCTGCTGCCCCTGTACGCCCTCGGCCGGTTCCAGGATGATGCCGACGGCGGCCTGCGATACACCGCGGTGGAACAGGACTTGCAGCGCCTGCTGACCGAGTACGGCCCACCCAACAAGACGACACCCGCCTACCCCTTCCACCACCTGGCCAGCGACGGCGTATGGGAAGTCCGCACCGATCGCGGACCGGGAAGCCCTGGAAGCGGGGTACGGGACCTTCGCGAGACAGGCGCCACCGGGCAGCTAGCGCCAGACTTGAGAGCGGCGCTGCGACGCGAACCGGACCTGCTCGGCAGAATGGCGCGATTGCTGCTCGACCTACACTTCCCACCCTCCCTGCACCGAGAACTGTGCGAAGCTGTCGGCCTGGAACTGGAGCCGGCGGAGGCCGAGCAGCTCTCGGCCGTACACAGGCAGCGGGACCGGAGGATGCGGGAGCTGGTGCTGACCGCCTACGAGTACCGGTGCGCCTTCTGCGGATACGACGGCAGGATCGCCGCGGTGCCCGTCGGGCTGGAGGCCGCCCACGTGCGCTGGTGGGCGTTCGGAGGCCCCGACGAGATCGAGAACGGGCTGTGCCTGTGCTCGCTGCACCACAAGCTCTTCGACAAGGGCGTCCTCGGTGTGGGGGATGACCAACGCATCCTTGTCTCGCAACGCTTCGTCGGCCACAGCCCCGCCGCCCGCGAGTACGTCATAGCCCTCGCGGGCCGCCCACTCATCGGCCCACAGCCCGGCTCGCGCCCTGTTGCCGCAGCTCACTGCGACTGGCACGCCCGACAGGTCTTCCACGGCGAACCGCGCCCTGCCACGGCTACCTGACCCCGACAGCCACGCAGGAGACACCCCCTTCACAGAACGTGCGTTCGACCTGAAAGATGGGCACGGTCGCGTGCCAGTTCGGTACGTCGCTCGTTAGGCAGCGCAGTCGAAGCGCAGAGTGGGCAAGCGCTGGTGGCCCTTGCCCAACTGCTACGGGAGGGGACCCATGGGCGATCGCAGCACCATCGAGTGGACTGAGGCGACCTGGAATCCGACCACCGGTTGCGATCGCATCTCTCCCGGGTGCGACAACTGCTACGCCCTGACCTTATCCAGACGCCTCAAGGCGATGGGGGTGGCGAAGTACCAAGCCGACGGTGACCCCAGGACTTCCGGTCCCGGCTTCGGCCTCACCCTCCATCCGGACACGCTGGCCATCCCCCGTCAGTGGAAGACCCCCCGCATGGTCTTCGTCAACTCAATGAGCGACCTGTTCCACGCCAAGGTCCCCTTGGACTTCGTACAGCAGGTCTTCCAGGTAATCGCCGACACTCCACAGCACACCTATCAACTCCTGACGAAGAGAGCCCGCAGGCTCCGGCGACTGGCAGGCCAACTCGACTGGCCTCCCAACCTCTGGATGGGCGTCTCCGTCGAGAACGCGGATCACCTGGATCGCATTGATGACCTGCGGCAGGTGCCAGCCGCGGTGCGGTTCTTGTCCTGCGAACCACTGCTCGGCCCTCTGACAGGTTTGCGCCTGGACGGCATCGGCTGGGTGATCGCAGGTGGCGAATCCGGCCCCCAGCACCGCCCCGTGCAAGAGGAATGGCTGGTCGAGATCCGCGATGCCTGCAACGACGCCGACGTGCCGTTCTTCTTCAAGCAGTGGGGTGGCCGCACCCCCAAGTCCGGAGGCCGTGAGCTCGCCGGCATCACGTGGGACCAGATGCCGCCCCGGCTGCGCGTGGCAGCAGTGCAGTAACGGCCAATCTCCAACGAACCCCGTACGCGCTCTGGTGGCATATGGCAACGGTGTGTGACCCTCTCCCCAGCGGGGCCGTATGGGAGTAGGGGGAGCGGTCATGGCCGTACCGAAGGATGCCGTGTGGGAACGCGATCCGCACACGGCCGCCAAACACGACTTACTCAAGCGGTACTTGGAAGCGTGGGCGCCGATTCTGCTGTCGCGGAACGACGTGATCACCTACGCAGAAGGGTTCGCGGGGGCCGGCGTCTACAAGCAGGGCGAGCCCGGATCTCCCGTCGTCGCCTATGAGGTCTTCGCCCGCGCTCTGCATCGTTTCCCGAAGCGCATGCGTCTGATCCTCATGGAGGAAGACCACCGACGGGTGGAAGAATTGCAGCGCCAGATGACCCTCGCTCAATCGAGGCACGCAGACGACATCACGGCACGTCTGTCGGTCGACATCGGGCAGGGGGACTTCCACCCGGCCCTCCTGAGCAAGCTGCAGAGCACCGGCAGGCTGGGCAAGCCCCTCTTCGTCCTCCTGGACAGCTTCGGTGGGCCCGACATCCCGTACTCGCTGCTGCATGAACTCGGTCGCTACCGAAGCACCGAAGTCATGGTCACCTTCGAACCTGCCTTCCTCACCCGGTTCGCCGAGAGGCACGACGGCCACCGGCAACTCGGCGACGAAGCCTTCGGCAGCCAGGAGTGGCAAGACGTATTCCGGCAGCCCTCCTCGCACAAGTTCACGTTCCTGCGCGAGCAATACCGGGCCACGCTACGCCAGGCCGGTTTCACGCACACGTTGTACTTCGAGATGGTCGACGAGGGCGGCAGGAAGCTCTACCTGATCTTCGGCACCCAGCACGAGCGAGGACTGGAGAAGATGAAGGACGCCATGTGGAAGGTGGACCCTTCCTACGGCGTCCGCTACCGCGACCCCAGGGACACCGAACAGCAGATGCTGGATCTCGTATTCGAACCGGATACGGCTCCGCTACGACGGATCCTGTACGACTTCATATCCGAAGCGCCCAAGGGGCGAACCGTCCCGGAACTCCAGCGCTACACCCTCTTGGAGACCGTCTACCGGCCCGGCCAAGTGATCACGGCCGTCCGACAGCTACGTGAGTCGGGCGCCGTGACGACGGAACCTCGTGCCATCAACGCCAAGACCCGAGTGAGCGCGGCGGCGAAGCCGCCAAGTACCGGTCCGTCGGGCGAGCAGGGCGCCCTCTGGTAAGAGGCCACGAGGGCACATCCAGGGCACATGAGCCCGGGAAACGGCGTTGACCCGTGAGAACTGCCGAGGAGTGTTTCCGCAGGTCAACGCACGCTTCACAGAGAAACCCCAGGTCAGTGCCCCGCCCCTCCCATTCGCTGCACGAATGGCAGGACTTCTCGCATCGGCTGCATGAGGCGGGGCATCAGCCTTATTGCTTGGTGTGGCCCTGACCTGGTGTTTCGTGGGGTTTGGGCGGGGTCTTCGGGCCTCGTCCTTTTGGGTGCCGGAGATGCGGCCCAGGCCAAAACCTCGACCAGGTGCTCGGCCAACAGTCCGACATGCGGATCTGGCTGAGCCAGGGCGGTGACGTGGCCCCGGGCGGTGCGCTCCCTCGCCCATTCGTGATCGAGGTCAGTGAAGTCGTCGTCGATCCAGATGGCTGGTGCGTCGCCGAGCCAGTCGTCGACGCGGTCGCGTTTCCACAGGTAGCCGTTGGGGCGGCTGGTCGTGATCTGCGGACGCGGCAGGTCGACGTGCGGCAGGGGCGGGAGGCCGAGGAACGGGCCGATGAGCGTGGTGGCGTCCTGACGCCAGCTGGTGCACCAGACGGGGGTGACCAGGCCGGTTCGGATCACCTGCATGAGCAGGGGACCGTGCGCGGGGTTGAGCCAGATGGTGACCGGGTTGTCGGCGGTCCGGCCGGTGGGAACGACGTCGTGGCGCGTGTGGGTCTCGGGGCCGGATCCTTCCGCGTCCGGGAAGGGGATGAGGACGCCGTCGATGTCGAGAAGCAGGTAGGGCGCGCGCATTGGGTTCTCCCAGGGGGGCAGGGGCTGGGGTCAGAGCTTGCGCGCGGTGATCAGCAGGGTGGTGGGCCAGAGGCCGTGGCGGGCGTCGTGGAATTCCTGGGCCGAGGCGAGCCAGAGACTCGCTCGCCCGAGGTGCTTCTCCCACCGTTCGGTGTCGAACTCCCAGCGTGCGATGGGCAAACGCGTGCGGTCGGGGAGGGGTGACGTAGTCCCGGACGCGCTCACCTACGCCGACCTCGGCGACAGCGTCGCCGCCCAAGCCCGAGCCGACGAAGCCGTCGCCGCCTGGTCCCAGGCCCTGTCCCTGATGGAGGGCATGACCTCGGACCGCACCCGCAAGGCGATCACCTCACTCCGTTCCGCCTTCGCCATCTACCAGCGTCGCAGAGTGCTCGGAGCCGCCGAGCTCGCGCGTCGCGCACGCGAAGCACTGGCCTAAGCTGCCCACTAACTGGCCGACGAAGGGACACAACCGGGCTCAGCGGACAACCGACGACCAGCCCAAAGCCCTCAAGCCCGCCCTCGAATCCATGACCCTGCTGGTCGCCGCCGTCATCGCCCACGACAAGGCCACCAACCGCGTCGTCCTCCTCCAGCGCAGCCAGAACGCCAAGTTCGCACAGGGCATGTGGGACCTGCCCGTCGGCAAAAGCGAGCCCGGCGAGCCCATCACCGAGACCGCCGTACGCGAGCTGTACGAGGAAACCGGCCTCACTGTGAAGCCTGAAGCACTGCAGGTCGCCCACATCATCCATGGCGCCTGGGGTGTCGAGGCACCCAACGGCTTCCTCACCGTCGTCTTCGCCGCCCACGAATGGACCGGCGAACCAGAAAACCGCGAGCCGCGCAAGCACGCCCAGGTCTGCTGGGTTGACGCCGGTGCCATCCCGGAGGAATTTGTGGACACCACCGCCAGCGCTCTGCACCGATATCTCGCCGATGGTCCTCAGGTGTCGCTGAACGGCTGGAAGTAAGCACCCGAGGGTCGTCCCCGCGCCGACTGGTTTCGTTCTTCATGCCTGGCTGCCACGGCGAACCGCTTCAATGGGCCGCGCCTGCACGGCAGCTGGGATGCCGGCCTGACCGTCTCCCTCCAGATGCGCTATCACCGCCCGGTCCCGCTGGAAACACCCCTGCGCATCCTCACGCGCGCACCGGCACAGCCGACCGCAAGATCTCGGTGAGCGGTACGATCACCAGCCGGGCAGCCCCTGACACAAACCTCGTCACGGCTGACGGGACCTTCGTCGGCCCCGACCCGCACCGCGCCCGTGCCCTGTTCCCAGGCATGCAGCCATCCTGAGAAACACCACGTGGTCGAGCCGGCCCTTCTACGATCAGACGCCATGGACTGGCTGGAGCGGATCGCCAAGCTGAGGCAGTGGACCAAGGGTGGAACGCGCGCTCCGCACAAGCCGCTGCTGCTCCTGTATGCCCTCGGCCGGTTCCAGGAGGACGCCGACGACGGTTTGCAATACACCGCCGTGGAGCACGACCTGCAGCGCCTGCTGACCGAGTACGGTCCACCCAACAAGACGACACCCGCCTACCCCTTCCACCACCTGGTCAACGACGGCGTATGGGAGGTCCGCACCGATCGCGGAGCGGGCAGCCCTGGCAGCGGAGTACGGGACCTCCGAGAGACGGGCGCCACCGGCCGGCTCGCGCCGGACTTGAGAGCGGCCCTGCGACGCGAACCGGACCTACTCGGCAGAATCGCGCGATTGCTGCTCGACCTGCACTTCCCACCCTCTCTGCACGGGGAACTGTGCGAAGCCGTCGGCCTGGACCTGGAACAGACGGAGGCCGAGCAGCTCTCGGCCGTACGCAGGCAGCGGGACCGGAGGATGCGGGAACTGGTGCTGACCGCCTACGAGTACCGGTGCGCCTTCTGCGGATACGACGGCAGGATCGGCGCGGTACCGGTCGGACTGGAGGCCGCCCACGTGCGCTGGTGGGCGTTCGGCGGACCCGACGAGATCGAGAACGGGCTGTGCCTGTGCTCGCTGCACCACAAGCTCTTTGACAAGGGCGTCCTCGGCCTGGGAGGCGACCAACGCATCCTGGTCTCACAACGCTTCGTCGGCCACAGCCCCGCCGCCCGCGACCATGTCATAGCCCTCGCGGGCCGCCCCCTCATCGGCCCCCAGCCCGGCTCGCGCTCTCTTGCCGCAGCTCACCGCGACTGGCACACCCGACAGGTCTTCCACGGCGAACCGCGCCCTGCCACTGCCTGACCACTGCTGCCCCCACAACCAACTGCTCAGGCCAGAACGGATCCAGAACACATGAGGCCGGGAAACCCGTGAACACGTGACAACTACGGGGGGTGTTTTCGCGGGCCAGGCGCCCTGCAATCAGCATTTCTGCAGGTCCCACCCCTGCCTAGGGCAAACCCCTAAAGCGGGTGTCGCACGTTGAGATCTTGCGGGGCGCACAGGAACACCAAGTTGCGCGCTCACCAACCTGCCCGCCACCGGCACCGCTGAGCTGGAACGCCTGAAGGCGGCCATCACCCGCCTCGGCGACGAACTACATGCCTTGGTGGAAGCCATCGTCCACACCACCGCCTCCCCTACGACCCTCCACCGCATCGCGGACGGCGTCCGCACCCTCACCGGACAGCTCACGGGGCAACGACGCGCGAGGGGTGAGATCCCCGAAGTCGGCGAATTCCCCACCGCACGCGGATCTACAGCCCGGTCACCGGAGCCGGCAGCCCGCTCGCCCCGCCGATGCGGGTCACGCCCGCCGACGACGGCCTGATCGGCGAGTGCACCCTCGGCATCGCTCACGAAGGACCGCCCGGCTGTGCCCGGTTGATCAAGGTGGGGCGTCGGCTCAGGTGCTGATGAGGCGGCTGTCGAAGCCGGCACCCAGGAGGCGCTCGTAAGCGTCATACACATCGCCCGGCACGTCCTGCTCGACAGCGAAGCCGAGCTTCGGGTACTCGATCACCCTCTGCAGGTCGCCGACGAGCATGTCGACGACGAGCTTCCCGTCGCCGATGGACTTGATGTAGTCGTCCAGCTCCAGCGGCTCGGAGGCGCACACGACCTCGACCTCGGGCCACAGCTTGCGGCAGGTCGCGTACGAGCGGCGTTCCATGTACGGCTTGGAGATCAGAAGCAGCGAGTCGACCTGCACACCGGCCTCGCCGAGCAGCTCGCGGGAGAAGCTGATGTTCTGGCCGGTGTTGGCCGCCTTGCGCTCGACCAGGATCGCCTCGTCCGGCACACCCAGGCTCAGGGCATGCTCCCGGTAGTGAACGGCCTCGCCGCGCGGGAAGCGGGCGCGAGTGGTGGGGCTGTTTCCGCCGCTGAACACCAGCACCGGGAAGAGGCCGGCGCGGTACAGCTCGGCGGCCGTGGTGGCCACACCGAGGTCGTGGCTGCCCAGGCCGATCGCCGCCGAGCAGGGCCGCTGCTCGTGGCCCATCTGGTGATAGTTCCAGATCAGCGTCGCGTCCTGGAACTGCTCGACGGTGATCTGACGCTGCTCGTGCTGCGGCACTGGCACTCCCTGACTCATCCCTGCCGGCCCTTTCGGATGCCCTCGATACTGCCCAACGAGCCGGAGCCCCCGACGGAACAGCCGATCACGGAGCTTGTCCTGCGTCCGGGTGACCCGCACGTATTCAGGATGGAAGAGATTCAGTGCTCGCAGAGGGAGAATTCTCGTTCGTAGAGCTGCTCGTTGTGTTCGTCGACGAAGAACTTCCGTTCCTGCATGAGTTCTTCGCGGTAGTTCTTGGCCTGTTCAAGCGTCATGGTCGAGGTGTCGGACCATGGTTGTTGCGGTGGGACATCGGATGTCGAAACGATCTTTTCCGACGGGTCGACCAGGAAGAACGCGAGAATTTTGCGATGTCCCGGGCGGGTGTGGTCCATGAGGCGGAATGAGCCGACGCGGTGTTGCAGGATGTTCGGGAACGCCAGGCAGCGGCCCGCTGGGGTCGATGCCGATCCCAGCATCTGGTTCAGTGCGTCTTCGTCCTCCAGGCCATAGACCTCACGCACACCGTTGTCATCGCTCTGTTCGTAGTCCGGGTCGTCGAGTGCCGCCCGGAAACTCAGCCGGCTTTCGGTGATGTTCTCGCTGTCCCAGTAGTAGATGCCGGTCGCGACAATCCGCTCGTTCAACATCCCCTCGACATGCCAGGAACCGCCAGGGTACTCGGGCTTGTCCGGAGTGAGATGAATGGTGGCGAGCTTGACGATGACCTGGAGGCGGCGACCGCGCAGGTCGACTCGGGCGGATTCGTCAGGCAACTCGGGCGGCGTGAAGGCCGGGGCGTCCGGGATGACCGGGCGGCGGTTTTCCCACCAGTCGTCCTGGGCCTCTTCCCATGCACGGACGGCTTCTGCGTAGGCCCCGTCATCACTGTAGGAGGATTTGTTCGGATACTCCGGCTCCGAGTCGTACCACCCGAAGGGATCGGCCTCGATCCGCAGGGGCCGCGGATGGCGCAGGTCGGTGAGCACGTTCTCCAGCAGCGGGCGAAAGCGTGCGAACAGGTCTGGCAGGACGGAGGCCAGTTCGCGATGAGTCTCGGGGTGGACGTTGTTGACGTACGAACGGAAGGCGACATCGCCGTCGTCGCTGACATCGACGTCCGTGGGCAGCCACTGGAATTTCTCCGAGAATTCGTACTTCGAATAGCGGTCCGTCGGGTTCTGCCAAGCCCGCTCGGGCGCGCCGCTCACCCCTCTCACCAGGCAGAACAGTGAGGGATGAACCAGATCCAGTACCTGGCCGTCGGATCCGGGATGCCAGTCCTGTTCTGCTTCGGGGACCTGTTCCAGGACCCGAACCGCCTCGCGCAGCCGGGATCTGAGCTTGTCGTCGACCAGTGTGTCCGACTGCCACACCCCGTCGACGGCGGACACCTCGATGCCGGTTCGGCCGTCCCGCAGCGCGGCGTAATGCACGAGTTCGGCAAGCACATAACGAACCTGCGCTTCGGTGAGGCCCTGGGCGACCGCTTCTTGGGTCCACCTGGCGACGATGCCGGCATCGTTCACCTTGTCGAACCACCCCGGCTTCGCCCGAATGTGTGCGCTGCACTGCATCATCTGAAGTTCCCGCAGCGTTCGCGGTGTCGCGAACGATATGGAACGGGAAGCATGAAAGGGCAGCGGGAAAGCAGGCAGGCCAGTCAATTCTGTCGGTCCTCCCAGTCGGTGTGCGGTGGCGGGAAGGATACTTCAGCAGACTGACACCGCAGCCGTGGCCCCTGTCAACGCCTGTCCGTGAGCCAGGAGTTCGACGTGGTCGCGTGATGCCCGGACGACCTCCCCCCAGCCAGGGCAATTTCTCCCCTGCTCTTAATTCGTCGCGGAGGCGTGGTGCGGCCGGTTGTGGACCAGGAGCGCCGAGGCGACGGCCGCGCACAGGAATACGGCGGTGATGACCGTCATGCCGGCGTGGACGCCGGAGGTGAAGGCGTCGCCGATCGCGGCGGTCACGTTCGGCGGGGTCGGGCGGTGGCCGCCGGTGCCTGTGGAGACGGCGTGTTCGACGGTGGGCCAGGCTGCTCGGGGGACGTGGTGAGCGGCGAGACGGGTGGGCAGTTGGGACTGGAGCCGGCCGGCCAGGAGGGCGCCGAGGAGGGAGGAGCCGGTGACGGATCCGATCTGGCGGAAGGCGTTGACGGCTCCGGAGGCCATGCCGGCGCGTTCATGGGAGACGCTGACCAGGGCGGCGGCGGTGCTCGGCGCGGCCACCATGCCGGATGCGGCGCCGAAGAGCACGTACAGCCACCACACCCGGGCATAAGGGGTGGCCGGGTCGAGCGTGGTCAGGCCGGCCGTGGCGGCGGCTCCGATGAGGAAGCCCAGGGTCAGCGGGAGCTTGAAGCCGGTGCGGCGGATCACGCGTCCGGTCGCGTAGCTGACGACGACGTAGACGCCGAAGAAGGCCAGCAGCCGCCAGCCCACGGCCAGGGCGGACAGATGCTGGACGCGCTCGTAGAAGAGCACGGACAGGATGGCCAGCCCGGTGAAGCCGAACAGGGAGACCGCCGCGACGAACATGACGGCGCTGAACGACGCCGACCGGAAGAGGCTGATGTCCAGCATGGGCGTGCGGCCGGCGCGCTCGACGAGGACGAACCCGGTCAGGGCCGCGGCGGCGATGAACCAGGCGGTGAGGATCCGGGGGCTGGTGTAGCCGTCGTGTCCGCCTTCGATGAGGGCGTAGACGAGGGCGGCGATGCCCAGGACGGCCAGGACCTGGCCGGGGATGTCGAGTTTGCCCTCGGGGCCGCGCGATTCGGCGACGAAGACGGCGACGGCCATGGTCACGACGGCGAGGACGGCGGTCGACAGGAAGACCGTGTTCCAGTGGAAGTGGTCCAGCAGGGTGCCCGCGATCAGCGGGCCTGCGGCGAGTCCGATGCCGGAGGAGGCCGCCCAGACGGTGACGACTTCGGTACGACGGTGGGGGTCGGGGAACGTGGCTCCCAGGATGGCCAGGCTGTTGGGCAGGATGAGAGCGCCGCCGAGGCCGGAGACGAGCTGGCCGGTGATGACGCCCCCCGCCGAACCCGCGGTGTAGACGATGAGCGACCCGATGATCATGACCGCGGCGCCGGTGACGAAGGCGCGCTTGCGGCCGTAGAGGTTGCCGATGGTGCCCGCGGACATCACCAGGCTGGCCACGAGCAGGGTGTACGCGGAGGGGATCCAGACGAGGCCGGTCGGGGAGACGTGCAGGTCGTCCTGGATGGCCGACAGCGCCGACACCGAGGCGGTGATCAGTAGAAACGTCGTCATGGCGCCCAGGCACATCGCGATGAGCGTGACGGCGGCGGCGCCGCGGGAGGGCTGGTTCGGGGAGGGCCGGACACCGGTGGGCCGCTCGGCCGGCTTGAGCCGGCCCGGGGCGGGGGACGGGGTGGAAACCATGGTGTCCTCGTCTCAGCCGAGCTGCGGGTAGAGGGCGGCGACGCCACCGGAGAGGCCCGCCTGCACCTGGCGGCTGAGGTCGTCCACGACGATCTCGGGCGCGCCGGCGGCGATGCCGTCCACGGCGGCACGGGCGACGTCCGCCGGGTCGGTCTTGGGATCGGTGACGTGGCGGGCCATGTCGGTGTCCATGTAGCCGACGTGCAGTCCGGTGACGGTGATGCCCCGGGGTGCGAGCTGCTGGCGCACCGCGTTGGTCAGGCTCCACTGCGCGGACTTGGCCGCGGAGTAGGCGCCCACGGTGGGGAAGGTGATCCATGACAGCACGGACAGGATGTTGAGGATGGAGCCTCCGCCCTGGGACTCGATCACCGGGGCGAACGCCCGGATCACGCCGAGGGTGCCCAGGTAGTGGGTCTCCATCTCCAGGCGTACGGCGTCCCAGTTGCCGGTCAGCAGATCGGCGCCCGTGGAACTGCCCGCGTTGTTGATCAGCACGGTGATGTCACCGGCCTCCTCGGCGGCCGCTGCGACGGAGGCGGGGTCGGTGACGTCGAGCCGTATCGGCTTCACGCCGGGCAGATCGATCTGGTCCGGTCGGCGGGCCGCCCCGTACACCGTGGCGCCGCGCGCGACCAGTTCCTGGGCGAGCGCCCTGCCGAGACCGCGGTTGGCTCCGGTGACCAGGGCGGTTGCTGCGCTGATGTCCATGATTCTTCCCTCGGGAGCTGACTAATGCTTTCAGAAGTTAGCTACGACGTTATAGGCTGACTTTGGAAGAGGCAAGCCAGGCGGAGGGCTGAGAGATGAACGATCTACTGAAGGAACGGGACGCCTGGTCCATGGCCAACTGCTCCATCGCCAGGACCCTGGAGATCGTCGGCACCAGGACGGCGCTGCTGATCCTGCGCGAGGCGTTCTTCGGCACCCGCCGGTTCGACGACTTCGCCAAGCGTGTGGGCATCGGCGAACCCGCCGCCTCCACGCGCCTGAAGGAACTCACCGCCGCCGGCCTCCTGGAGCGCGTGCCCTACCGGGAACCCGGCCAGCGGACCCGGTACGCCTATCAACTGACCGAGAAGGGGCGGGACTTCCTGCCCGTCCTCTCGGCGCTGCGGCAGTGGGGCGACACCTGGGCCACCGACGAACAGGGACCCCCCGTGGTCGTACGCCACGTGAACTGCGGCGCCCCGGTACACGTGGTGCTGCGCTGCGACTACGGCCACGACGTGCCGATCGGTGGCACGTTCGTCGACGCCGGCCCGGGTCTCCTGCGCGTCGGCCCGGACACCCCCTGAACCCGCCGTCGCCAACCGGCGCGCCCCACCGACTCACCCGCCCCCGAGGAGCCGCCCCCATGCCCGACACATCGAAGAAGTCCCAGGTCACCGGCGCGACCGGCGAGACAGGAGCGGAGATGCGCAGATCTCGCGTGTTCGGCTGGGAGGACCCCGCCCTTTCCGCCGAGGCCGTCCCCCACCACAGCGGTCTCGACTTCCTCCGCGAGATCCTGGCCGGGCGCCTGCCCGCCCCGCCGATCGCCGCCACCCTCGGCTTCACCCTGGAGGAGGCCGAGCACGGCCGGGCGGTCTTCGTACTGGTGCCGGGCGAGGAGCACTACAACCCGATCGGCAGCGTCCACGGCGGCGTCTACGCCACGCTCCTCGACTCGGCGGCCGGCTGCGCGGTGCAGTCCGTGCTGCCCCAGGGCATGGGATACACCTCGATCGACCTGACGCTGAAATTCCTGCGCCCGATCACCGTCGACACCGGCAAGGTCCGTGCCATCGGCACCGTCCTCAACAGCGGCCGCCGCACCGCCCTCGCCCAGGCAGAACTCCGCGACTCCGACGACCGGCTGCTGGCCCACGCCACCAGCAGCTGCATGCTCTTCCCGGTCCCGGCCCGCTGACCACCCCCGGTGTCGCCGGGAAGACGGGAGCGGAACACTGAGACCGAGACACCGAGAGCGGAACACCGCGACCGGAACACCGGGACCGGAACACCGCCACCTCCCACCCGTTGGGAACCGGCCCCGGTCGGTCTATCGTCGGAATTCTCAGGCCAGAACGAGGAGGACGGCCGGTGATGCCGCAGGACGAGGCCGTGGTCGGCTGTACGGGCAAGGTGCTCATAGGGACGCGGGGATCCGCGGGTCCCGGTGAGGTCCTGGTGCGGGTTCGAGGCGGCTCCGAAACGTTTCTGGCATGGTCCGAGGATCCCCTGCCCGCGGGCGCCACGGTCCTCGTGATCGAATCACGGGGATGCCGCGAGGTCGGCGTCATCGAGTGGGTGGATCCATTGGACGCGCTCGGCGGAGAGGCCGCCGGCGCAAGCTGAGGAGTACAGGTATGTTCGGATACCGCGTTCCCGCTCCCGACGAGGCGATGTTGATCTCGGGGGGCCGGCGGGGACTGGGGGGCGCTCCGTTCCGCGTGGTGACGGGCCACGGAAAGTTCGTGCTCCCGGTCTTTCGCAAGGTCCGGTTCCTCACCCTCTCCATGTGTGAGGCCGAGGTCACCGAAACCTGTGTGACCAAGCAGGGCATCTCGCTGCACGTCCGCGCGGTCATCGCCTTCAAGGTCGGCAACGACCACGAGAGCATCATCAACGCCGGCCAGCGCTTCCTCTCCGACCAGGAGCAGATGTCCGTGCTCACCGGCCGGATCTTCGCCGGCCACCTCCGGGCCATCATCGGCTCGATGACGGTCGAGGAGATCGTCACCGAACGGCAGAAGCTCGCCGCCGAGGTGCTGGACACCTCCAAGACGGAGATGGCCAAGATCGGCCTGATCGTCGACTCGCTGCAGATCCAGTCCATCGACGACGGCGACACCGGCTACATCGACGCGATGTCCGCCCCGCACAAGGCGGCGATCCAGCGGCAGGCCCAGATCGCCCAGGCCCAGGCCACCCAGGCCGCGGTCGAGGCGGAGCAGGAGGCGGCCCGCAAGCAGGCCGAGTACGCCCGGCAGACCGCGATCGTCAAGGCCGAGTACTCGGCCGAGGTGGACCGCGCCCAGGCGCAGGCCGCGCAGGCCGGACCGCTGGCACAGGCCCACGCCCAGCAGGAGGTGCTCGCCGCCCAGACGGAACTGGCCCAGCGCCAGGCCAAGCTGCGCGAGCAGCAGCTGGTCGCCGAGGTCGTCAGGCCCGCCGAGGCCGAGGCCGAGCGGGTCCGGATCCTCGCCGCCGCCGAGGCCCAGCGCATGAAGATCCAGGCGGAGGCCGCGGCCTCCTACGACCGGGTCGCGCTGGACCGGATGCTCATCGACCAGCTCCCGCAGATCGTGAAGGAGGCCGCCGGCGGTCTGTCCGGCGCCAACGTCAACGTCCTGAACGGCGCGGACGGCCTCGGCGAGATCGCCGCCGGCCTGGTGTCCCAGGGCCTGACGATCCTCGACTCGGTCCGGCAGGGCCTGGGCCAGGACAAGGACGGCCAGGGCGGCCAGGGCACCAGGGGTGACGTCAACGGCCTGCTCCAGCTGCACTCCGGCAAGGAGCGGAAGTCGGACGACGGGCCGGTGGACGTCGACTAGGCGCTCCGCCGGCCTGGCCGGTCCGGGTCGTCTTTCGTGTGCCGCGCGTGGTGGCTGGTCGCGCCCGCGCGGCGGTAGCCGCATGTCAAAAACGGCCCCGCGCCCCTCAGGGGCGCTGATGTACGACCGTGATGTGGCGGTCCCGCCCCGGGCGCTCCAGCTCGTCCAGCACCGCGACCGCCAGGTCCTCGGCACTGATCCATGACCGGCCGCGGGCATCCGTCAGCAGCGTGTCGGTGCCGCGCCGGTAGCGGCCGGTGCGTTCGCCGGGTTCCAGTACGGCCGGTGGGCTCAGGTAGACCCAGTCGGTGTCGGTGCGGGCCCGGCAGGCGTGCAGCTGGGCGAGGCCGGCGAGCGCGACGGCGCGGTACTCGTCCGGCACGTACGCGGGGTTCTCGGCGACCGGCAGCTCCCGGTCGCCGGGGCTGCGCAGGGCGCCCGCGCCGCCGATCACGAGGACCCGGATGCCGAGCCGGGCGGCGGCGTCCAGCACCGTGCGGGTGGCGCCGACCAGGAACTCCCGGTCGGCCGGGAACGTCCGCACGGTCAGTACGACGGCGTCGGAGCCGGTCAGCGCCTCCGGTACGGCGTACGGGTCGGTCGCGTCCAGCGCGACCGGCGTCACCTCAGGGTCGGCGCTCGCCGGCGGCTTCCGGGACAGCGCCAGCACGCGGTGTCCGCGCGTCCTCGCCTCGCCGGCCACCCGGGCGCCGACCATTCCGGTGGCCCCGAGCACGGCGATCGTCATCGATCCTGTCCTCACCGAGTTCCTCCTCCTTCGTCCGGGGTCCCGTGGGACCGAGTTGCGCGGCCACCAGCGCGGTCAGCGCCAGGGCGAAGCCCAGGGTCTGCGGCAGGCTCAGCGACTCGCCCAGCGCGATCCCGATGACGGCCGCGACGAGCGGGGACAGCAGCACGAGCGGTGCGGACGCGGCGACCGGCAGCCGGCCGATCCCGCGGAACCACAGCGTGTACGCGATCAGTCCGCCCATGCTGCCGAGCCACAGATAGCCGCCGGCGGCGCCCGCGTCGATCCGCTGCGGCACCCCCTCGACCGCCAGGGTGAGCGGGAGCAACAGCAGCCCGCCGACGGTCAGTTGCCACCCGGTCAGGGCGAGCGGGCCGACACCCGCAGGCCGGCCCCAGCGCTTGGTGAGAACGACCCCGCAGGCCATGGTGGTCGTATGGCCCAGCCCGGCGAGCACACCGACGGCGTCCAGCCGGGCCCCCGGCCCGAGGACGACCAGCCCGACGCCGAGCACACCGAGCACGCCCCAGCTCAGCCGCCAGGCCGTGGGCCGGTCGTGGAGCACGGCGAGGCCGATTCCCGCGGCCAGCAGCGGCTGGACGGCGCCGAGGGTGGCGGCCACCCCGCCGGGCAGGCGTTCGGCGGCCACGAACAGCAGAGGCATGGCGCCGATGTTGAGGACGCCGAGGACCGCGGTCTTCCACCACCACACCCCGCGCGGCAGCACCCGGGTGATCAGCAGCGCGAGCAGTCCGGCAGGCAGGGCCCTCATCAGGCCCGCGAACAAGGGGTGCCCGGGCGGGAGCAGCCGCGTGGTGACGACGTAGGTGGTGCCCCAGGACGCGGGGGCGAGCGCGGTCAGCAGGACGGTCGCCGCCTGGGCCTTGTACCGATGCATGGGGGAAGTGTCGGCCGGGCTCGGCAATGCTTCCAAAGCATGGTTGTCATCGCAGCCATGAACAATCACGATTGATTCGTGGATCTTCAACAGCTGCGGTACGTCGTCGCCGTCGCCGACACGCTCAACTTCACGCGTGCCGCGGAACGGTGTCAGGTGGTGCAGTCCGCGCTGAGCCACCGGATCGCCGCGCTTGAGCGGGAGTTGGGGGTGCGGCTGTTCGCCCGGTCCAGCCGCCGGGTGGAACTGACCGGCGCCGGCGCGGCGTTCCTCGTGGGCGCGCGCGAGTGCCTGGCCGCCGCCGACCGTGCGGTCGCGGACGCCGCCGCCGCGACCGGCGTGGTGCGCGGGCGGCTCGCGGTTGGCGTGATCGTGACCACGGCGGCCGTCGACGTACCCGAGTTGCTGCAGCGCTACCACGCCCGGCATCCGGAGGTCAGGGTCGTCCTGCGGTCCGGCCGCAGTGACGAGATGGCGGCGGCGATCCGCGCCGGGGAGCTGGACATCGCGTTCCTGGGCCTGCCGGAGGGTGAGCGGCCGGCCGGACTGGAGACGGTCGTACTCGATCACGACCAGCATGTCCTGGTGGTGCCGGCCCAGCACCGGCTGGCGGGCGCGTCCCGGGTCACGCTGGCGGAGATCGCCGGCGAGACCTTCGTGGACTTCGTGGCCGGGACGCCCGCCCGCGCCCAGTCCGACCGGGCGTTCGCCGCCGCGGGCCTGTCGCGTGACGTCGCGTACGAGGCGGGGGTCGTGGAGCTGATCATCCGGCTGATCGGGCGCGGGCTCGCCATCGCCCTGCTGCCGTTGGCTTTCATTCGGCCGCTCGCCGACGGCGATCCCCGACTGGCCCTGGTGCCGGTGGTCGACGGGCCGCGACGCCTGGAGTATCTGGCCTGGAGCCGGTTCAACCCGAGCCCGGCGACCCGGGCGATGCTCGACGTCCTCGGGGTCAGACAGCCGTCGGCGCGGTCCTAGTACCCGCGTACGGGTCGGCGCAGGTAGGCGTCGGCCAGTTCGCGCAGCCGGCCCGGGCCGAAGGGGCGGCCGTGGCCGGGCAGGACGACGCGGACGTCCAGGTCCGCGAGGCGCGCCAGGCTCCGGCGGTAGGCGGCGGGGTCCGACTCGGGCAGATCGTCGATGAGGTCGCCCTCGTAGAGCGCGTCACCCGTGAACAGCGCGCCCGTGCGCTCCTCGTACAGGGCGATGCAGCCGGGGGTGTGTCCGGGCAGGTGGAGGACGGTCAAGGCGCGGCCGCCGACGTCGAGTTCGTCCCCGTCCAGCAGGGTGCGGGTCACCGGCAGCGGGCCGACGCGATAGGTGCGGGGGTCGTAGCCGGGGTGGGGCAGCGCGTCGATCAGCAGATCCGGTACCGGCTCGCCGCCCGCGTCGATGCCGAGTCGTGCGTACAGCTCGGGGCCGTACAGGCTCGCGGGCACACCTTCCGCCAGGGCCTCGGCGGCGGCCGGGTGCGCGGCCCGCACGCGGAACTCGTGGGCGCCGCCGACATGGTCCAGGTGGGCGTGGGTGAGGACGGCCAGCGGGTCCCGGTCGAAGAGGCGCGGCAGCTGCCGGCGCAGCGCGGCCACGCCGAGCCCGGTGTCCACGACGAGGTCCCGCCCGGTGCCGCGCAGCCACCACACGTTCCCCCGCAGCAGCGGGTGGACATGGGGTTCCCTGATCCGTACGACGCCGTCGGCCGGTTCCGTCAGCTCGTACCAGCCGTCCACGAGAGCAGTCATGGGCGGGATCCCACCAGGGCGCCCGCCGGCCGGGCGAGACATTTACCGTAGGGCGAATGTTGCTGCTCCGGCTCGATGTCGACGACCTGGCCTCGGTGCGGTTCGCGAGTTCGCCGCTGACCGAGACCGTCCTCAGCCTGTGGGCGTGGCAGAACCCGGTGCGGCACGCCGAGCACCAGCCCTTCCTGCGCCGCTCCGCCACGCTGCTACGACAGCTCGACTGGCCCCTGCTGCAGGCTCTGGTCGGCCCGCGCAGGCGGATACCCGACTTCCTCACTCCGCACCCGGCGTCGCCCGTCCCCGACATCGACGACGAGTTCACCGCCCTGCGCGCGACCCCGGCCGACCGGGTGGCGGCCGAACTGGCCGACGCATCGGCCGACTTGGCGCCGCACCCCCTGCTACGGCCCCCGCACGGGGACCCGGCGGCCCTGCTCGCGCGGATCGCCGACGCCCTGCACGCGTACTGGACGCTGGTGATCGCCCCCAACTGGCCGCGGATGCACGCCGTGCTGCGGGCCGACGTCCTGCACCGCGCCCGGCGGCTGGCCGACGGCGGCGCCGCGGCGCTGTTCGCCGGGATCGACCCGGGACTGCGCTGGCGCGGCGGCACGTTGGCCGTGGACGCGCTGCGCCACGAGCAGCGTGATCTCGCCGTGGACGGCCGCGGGGTGACGCTGAGCCCGTCGCTGTTCTGCGACCGCGTCATCACCCTGGTCGACCCCGCGCTCCCGCCCCGGATCGGCTACCCGGCGCGGGGCCGCGGCACCGTCTGGGACCCGCCCGCGCCGGCTCCGCCGGCCGCGCTGGCCGAGCTGCTCGGCCGGACCCGGGCCCGTCTGCTGGCCGCGCTCGCCGAACCCGCGAGCACGACCGATCTGGCCCGCCGGCTGGGCCTGAGCCCCGCCGCGGTCAGCCGGCACCTCGGTGTGCTGCACCGTGCCGGTCTGCTCACCCGGGCGCGGGACGGGCACGCGGTCCTCTATCTGCGCAGTGCCCTCGGCGACCGGCTGTGCGGCTGAGGGCCGCGGGTCGCCGTGCTGCCCAGCGGACGCAGGGCCGCGTCGGACGGCGAGCCGGGCTCGGCCGTGGAACCTTACACCCGAGGTACAGGTGCGGACCGGGTGACGGGCTCACAGTGCGGGAACTCACCGCTGTGGCTGAACAGTTGGCCGACCGCAGGGCCGCCTCCTTCGGGGCGCCGCAGCGAAGGGTGCCGGTCAGGTCCGCGCGGCGCCGGTCCGTCGTACCGCGTCCGCCAGCTCCAGCAACTCCCCCACCCCCCACTGGTCATACGCGTGCTCGCCGTACTTCGCGGCGAGCACGCCGCCGTCCGCGGCGATCAGGAAATCCGCGGGGAGGCCGAGCCGGCCGCCGTGCGGGCGGGACGCCGGGGGCCGCTCGCGGCCGCGCAGGATCGTCCAGGTACTGCGCAGCACCGCCCGCAGGATCGGCCCCCACACCCGTGGGTCCAGCAGCGCCCGGGGCGCCGACTCCACGCCGAACTCGACGTACAGCCGCTTGTCGGGGTCGGCGACGACGGCGAAGGGCAGGTCCGCCGTATGGGCCCGCAGTTCCTCGGCGGGCGAGTGGAAGACGACGACCTCCCTGATGCCGGCCGCCTCGATCTCCGCGTGCCGCCGTGCGAAGGACCGCAGGTGCAGATTGCAGACGGGGCAGCCCGCGAAGCGGCGGAACTGGAGGTGGACCAGGCGAGCCGGGTCGGGCACGGGGAGCGGCGGGCCGAAGACCGGGGTGAGGTCGCGGGGGCCGAGCCGGGAGCCGGGGCCCAGCGGCCGCCGGGGCGTGGACGGCGACATGGGCAACTGCCTCCCTCGTGGGCACGGCACGGACGCGTAGGCGTATGGCGTACACCTACGAGCGTAAGCGTATGCCGTACGCTGTCAAGCACCATGCCCCGACCCCGCTCCCTCACCCCTGACCGACTGGCCTCGGCCGCGCTCGCGGTCCTCGACCGCGACGGACTGGCCGGGCTGTCCATGCGTACGGTCGCCAAGGAACTCGGCATGAGCACGATGGCCCTCTACCGGTACGTGGCCGACCGCGAGGAACTCGAGCGGCTCGTCGTGGAGTTCGCGCTCGGGGCGGTCGACACCGGGGCCCCGTCGGCGGACCTGCCGTGGCGCGAGCGCGTCGAGGTGATGGTGCGGCGACTGCGGGACACGCTGCGCACGCATCCGTCGGCGATCCCGCTGTCGGTCGCCCACCGGCACCACTCCCGCGCCGTGCTGCGCTGGTCGGAGACGGTGCTCGGCATCCTCACGGACGCGGGCTTCGCGGGCGAGCGCCGGGTCGTGGCCCTGCGCAGCCTGGTCGCCTACGTCAACGGCGCCCTGCAGCTGGCGCAGCTCGGCTCCCTGTCGGGCGCGGGCACGGTGGCCATCTCCGCGCTGGATCCCGAGAAGTTCCCACTCATGTCCGCCACCGCGCGGCATGCCCAAGGCGTGGACCCCGAGCGGGAGTTCTTCGGCGGCCTCGCCGTGCTGCTGCGCGGCCTGGAGCCCTGAGGGACGCTCCCGGTTCAATCCAGCTGGAGCCGGTCCGCCAGGCCCGCCTCCTCGAACGCCTCCACCACGTCCTCGCGGGTCTCGGTGAAGTGGGCCCAGCTGTCGCAGTGGGCCGGGACCACCCGGCGGGCGGCGAGCAGCCGGGCGGCGGCGGCCGTCCCCTTGCCGTCTAGGACGAGGAGGGCGTCGTCGAGGACGGGCATCCGGGGTGCGCCGGCGAAAAGGACGGCGGTGTCGACGGGGGCGTACCGGTCGGCGATCTCCTGGACCAGTTCCAGGGATGCGTTGTCGCCGCTGACGTAGACGCTGGGCAGGTCGGCGGAGGTCAGCAGGAAGCCGGTGACCTCGCCGACGAGCGGCTCGGAGCCCTTGGGGCCGTGCAGGGCCGGGGCGGCGGTGACGGTGACCGTGCCGCCGTCGGGGCGGGGCAGGTCGACGGACTGCCAGGGCATGAGCGGTTCGGTGGTGCCGCCGAGCCGCGCGGCCGCTGCCGGCGTGGTGAGGGTGCGCGGGGTGGCGGCCAGCAGGGCGCGGCCGGAGTGGTCGAGGTTGTCGGCGTGCTGGTCGTGCGAGAGCAGGACGACGTCCACCGGGCCGAGTTCGGCGGCGCTCGTGCGGGGCGGGGCGGTCTTGGTCAGGATGCGGCCGCTGGGGGACGGGTAGTCGCCGGGGTCGTCGAAGGTGGGGTCGGTGAGGAGGCGGAGTCCGCCGTACTCGATGAGGACGGTGGGGCCGCCGAGGACGCGCACGGGAATCTGCTCGCCGGAATCGGCGGAAGGGGCGGCCATGGCGGTTCACCTCACGGATAGAAGAACTGACATCCGTGAGGGACGCTACTCCTTTCTCATGGATGACAGCAACCCGTACCATGAGAACCGTGAACCCCGTGCGCCCAGTGACCCCCGCCGACACGGAGGAGAGCGCCGAGCGGGCCGCCCTGCCGCCCGCGCCCGGCGCCGCCCGGCATCCCGCTCTCGACCTGGCCAACAGCCTGGTCGTCCAGCCCGGCGGACAGCGGGTCGACCTGCTCGACACACCCGCCGCCGCCCAGCGCTGGCTGGTGGAGCGCGGGCTCGCGCCGGCCGACGCAGACCTGCGCGAGACCTGCGCGAGCCGGCTGCGCTCACTGCGTGACCGGATCCGCCCCCTGCTCGCGTCCCGCGTCGAGGGCCGCCCCGCCCCCGCCGACGCCCTCGCCGCCGTCAACGAGGCCCTCACCCTCGTCCCGGCCGCCCTGCTGCTGCACTGGTCGCCCGAGCGCGGCCTCTACCGCTCGACGGCCCACCCCACCACCCAGATCGTCGAACACGCGCTGGCCGCCCTCGCCGCCGACGCCGCCGACCTGCTCACCGGCCCCGATGCCGACCGCCTCACTGCCTGCGGCTCCGCCCCCTGCAACCGGTACCTGCTGCGCCACGGCCGCCGCCACTGGTGCTCCACCCGCTGCGGAGACCGCGCCCGGGCGGCCCGCGCCTACGCCCGCCGCACGGCACGGCCCCAGGGCGACTGAGCGCACCAGAAGCGTGGTGCGTGCACACACCTATCGTGATCGTCACCCACAACATGCAGCAGGCCGCCCGCGTCTCCGACCAGTGCGCCTTATTCCTCGCCGAGCAGGGCACGCCCGGCGGGATCGTCGCGCACGGCCCCACGGAGCAGATGTTCGGCTCCCCGGCGGACGCACGCACGGCGGACTATGTGGCGGGCCGCTTCGGCTGATCCGCCCGCTCACCAGATCCCCCGAACACACCCGGCGCACCGGCCGGGGAGTGACAGCCGACACACCGCGCGGCGTTGTCCGGACGTCAGCGGCGCCGACCCCGGCGGACCCTACGTATTGTAGGTTCCCAACCGCCGGCGGTCGCAGGGCTGTCCATTCGTCTGTTCATCGGGGGATTCATGCAGGACACGGAAACGGAGGCCGGCGGGCAGGTCTGTGCGCGCAGTCTGGCACCGACGCTGACCTTGCTGGTCGTCAGCCTTCTCGTCGCCGCCGTCGGCGTGTACGAGCTGTGCGGGTTCGGGCTGCACAGCCTCGACCGGCGGCCGCATCTGTTCAGTGACGGGCTCGCGACCGGCGGGGTGATCGTCGCCGCGGTCGCGGCCGGCGCGGCGGTGGGAAACCTGGCCTGGCATCTGGCGGCGGCCCGGCGCGGCGGGGGAAGGTCCGGGTAAGAGGCACCGCACGGGAAGGTCCGGGTAAGAGCGATTGTAGGTACGCTCCTCTGCGAACACCGCCCCAACCGGGCTACCCTACAGGCTGTAGGGTCAGGGTGGCCCCGACCGGGGTCTCCCCGTCCCCCTCCCCCCCAAGGTGACCAGTCACCATGCCCGCTCAGCAGCAGACCATGCCCACCCCACAGGTCCCCGCACAGCGCGGCACGCGCCGTGCGCCGCGGCTGCCCGTGCCCGGCCCCCGCCTGCGCGCCCGGGCGGCCTCGGCCACCGTCTGGTACCTGCGGCTGATAGCCGTCTTCAACATCATCGCGGTCATGTCGCTGCCGTTCCGCAAAGAGGTGCAGGAACACAACGACGGCAAGCTCTTCACCGCCCGCCACGTGCACGCGCACACACACCACGCCGGCCAGTTCTTCACCCCGTACCTGGCCACCGCCGGCCTGGCCTCGGCCGCGGCGGCGATCTTCCTGGCGCTGGTGATGCGACGCGGCAAGCGCGCCGCCTGGGTGGTCAACCTGCTGTTCGCGGGTCCCCTGTTCGTGCTCTATGTCCTCGCGCTCACCCAGCACCCCTTCCGCGACCACGCCTTCAACTGGGTCTCCACCGCCCTCACCGGCCTCTTCGTGGCAGCGCTGCTGATCGGCCGCCGTGAGTTCAACGCCATCGGCGACCCCTCCAACCCGAAGCTCGCGCTGGCCGTGGGCGCCGGCGGCATCCTGGTGACCGGCGGGCTCGGCACGCTGCTCGTGCACGCCACCAACAAGCTGCCCCGCGCCCCCTGGGGCGAAGAACTCGCCTACACCCTGCTGCGCGGCATCAGCGTCGGCCCGCTCGCCGACCGGGTCGACTCCGTGCACGCGCCCCGCTGGGCCGACATCATCATCAACGTCCTGCTCGCCGCGGCCTTCCTCCTGGTCCTGTACGCCTGCTTCCGCTCCCCGCGCGGTCGCCGACGGCTCACCGAGGAGGACGAGACCCGGCTGCGGGCCCTGCTCGACAAGCACGGCGCACGCGACTCCCTCGGCTACTTCGCGCTGCGCCGCGACAAGGCCGCCATCTTCTCCCCCACCGGCAAGGCCGCCATCACCTACCGCGTCGTCGGCGCCGTCTCCCTCGCCTCCGGCGACCCGATCGGCGACCCCGAGGCCTGGCCCGGCGCCATCGACGCCTGGCTCGCCGAGGCCCGCCGGCACGCCTGGACCCCGGCCGTCATGGGCGCGAGCGAGGAGGCCGGCACGATCTACGCCCGGCACGGACTGGACGCCCTCGAACTCGGCGACGAGGCGATCGTCGACATCGCCGACTTCACCCTGGAGGGCCGCGCCATGCGCGTGGTCCGCCAGGCCCACAACCGGGTCAAGCGGGCCGGCTACACCGTGCGCATCCGCCGCCACGAGGACATCCCCGCCGACGAGATGGCCCTGCTCATCGAGCGCGCCGACCACTGGCGCGACGGCGCCACCGAACGCGGCTTCTCCATGGCCCTCGGCCGCCTCGGCGACCCGGGGGACGGCCGCTGCGTGATGCTGGAGTGCCGCGACGCGAACGACGAGCCGCGCGCCCTGCTCAGCTTCGTCCCCTGGGGCGAGCACGGCCTGTCCCTGGACCTGATGCGCCGCGACCGCGACTGCGAGAACGGCCTGATGGAGTACATGGTCGTGGAGCTGCTGCTGCGCGCGAAGGAGCTGGGCATCCAGCGGGTGTCGCTGAACTTCGCGATGTTCCGCTCGGTCTTCGAACGCGGCGCCCGCCTGGGCGCGGGCCCCGTCCTGCGCCTGTGGCGCTCAACCCTCACCTTCTTCTCACGTTGGTGGCAGATCGAGTCCCTCTACCGCGCCAACGCCAAGTACCGCCCGGTGTGGGAGCCGCGCTTCCTGCTCTTCGCCAAGAGCAGCGACATCCCGAGGATCGGTCTGGCGAGCGCCCGGGCGGAGGGCTTCCTCGAACTGCCGGGGATGGGCGGCCGGCAATCCTGAGCCGCACGCCCACCGCAGGTCACCGTCGTACGACGCCGATCCGGCACGCTGCTGGCCCACTACCGGCCGGCAGGGTGCCGACGGAGAGGGAGTACGGGGGCCGGGCCGGCCGGTACGCCTGCTCAGCCGCCCCGGTGCTCAGCCGCCGACCGTGAAACCGATCACCGCTCCGCCGCCCTCCCGCCGGAAGGCGAACGGTGCTCCACCATGGGCCATGGCGACCTCGCGGACGATGGACAGACCCAGCCCCGACCCCGGCAGGGAGCGCGCGTCGGCGGCGCGGTAGAAGCGGTCGAAGATCCTGATCAGGTCGCCCTCGGCGATACCCGGCCCCCGGTCCAGCACCTCCACCCGCACGGTCCCCGTCCGCGCGGGCCCGGTGATGTTGACCTCGATGGGCCCCTTGCCGTATCGGTCGAACTTGGCCGCGTTCTCCACCAGGTTCGACATGGCCCGCTGCAGCATCCCGGGCCGCCCGTCGGTGATCGTGTCACCGCTGGTGCGCAGCAGGATCTCGCGCCCGGTACGGCGTCTGGCGAGCCCCACGACGTCCTCGGCGATGTCGGCGAGGTCCACCCGCTGCGGCGGCTCGGTGTCGGACTGCCCCGCCGCGAGGTCGACCAGCTCGTTGACCAGGTCGGTCAGCTCCCGCGCCTCCTGGCTGAGGTCGGCGACCAGTTCCTCCCGGGTGGCGGGGGGCAGTTCGTCGATGCGGCGCAGGAGAGAGATGTTGGTGCGCAGGGACGTCAGCGGCGTACGCAGCTCGTGCCCCGCGTCCTGCACCAGCCGTCGCTGGTCCTCCTCTGACTGCGCGAGCCGGCCCAGCATCCGGTCGAAGGCGCGGCCGAGGCGCCCGACCTCGTCCAGCCCCGCCACCGGCACCTCGATGCCCAGCCGGCGGGTGCGGGCCACGTCCTCCGCGGCGGAGGTGAGGATCACCAGGCGCCGGGTGATCCGGCGGGCCAGCCACCAGCCGAACAGTCCGGCCGCCACCACGACCGCCGACATCAGGATCAGCGTCCGCTGCTGCAGCGTCCGCAGCAGATCCTCGGTGTCGCTGAACTCCTGCGCGACCTGGACCGCGCCCCGCCCGTCGCCGAGCGAGACGGTGGCGATGCGGTACACGTCCGAGTCCACCGGCACGTCCTTGTGCTGGACCACCTTCCCGGCCGTCGTCGCGAGCGCCATGGCCTTGTCGCGGGAGGTGACGGGCAGGCTCGGGTTGCCGTGGTCCACGATCTGCCCCTGCGCGCCCAGCACCTGCACATCGGTGCGGGCGGGCCGGACCAGGTCGTGCCCGGGGCGGGAGGAGGAGAAGTCCTCGGGGACCATCTCGTGCTGCCGCACCTCGCCCCGCACGTCCTGCACGACCTGTGTGAACACCGACTGCTGGTCGACCCGGACGAGCCGTGCGGCGCTGCCGTACGACAGGATGCCGACGAGGATCGTGACGGCGGCGGTGACGGCCGCGAAGGAGACGGCGAAGGTGGTGCGCAGGGAGACCAGCTTGGGCCGGCCGGGGGCCAGCAGCCGCCGCAGGCGGCCCACCTAGTCCTCCCGGAGCACGTAACCCACGCCCCGCACGGTGTGGATGAGCTGCGGGGCGCCGGGCTCGTCGAGCTTGCGGCGCAGGTAGCCGACGTAGACGGCGAGGTTCTTCGAGCCGGGCCCGAAGTCGTAGCCCCAGATGCGGTCGTAGATCGTGGAGTGGTCGAGCACGATGCCCGCGTTGCGCACGAGCAGTTCCAGCAGCTCGAACTCGGTTCGGGTCAGCTCCAGCTCGCGCTGGCCGCGCCAGGCCCGGCGGGCCTGCAGGTCCATGCGGATGCCGGCGGCCTCGACCTGCCGGTCGGAGATCTGGACGTCCCGGCCGCCGTTGTCGCCGCCGGTGGCGCCGCTGCCGGCGGGCACCGGGCTGGTGCGGCGGAGCAGGGCGCGCAGCCGCGCGAAGACCTCCTCGACGTCGAACGGCTTGACGACGTAGTCGTCGGCGCCGGCGTCCAGGCCCGCGATCCGGTCGGCGGTCTCCACGAGGGCGGTGAGCATGAGGATCGGGGTGCGGTCGCCCTCGGCGCGCAGCACCCGGCAGACCTGGAGGCCGTCGATGCCGGGCATCATCACGTCGAGCAGGAGGACGTCCGGCGGCGTCTTGTGGGCCTGTGCCAGCGCCTCGACGCCGTCGGCCACCGCCGTCACCTCGTACCCTTCCAGGGTCAGGGCACGCTCCAGGGCATGACGGATGGCACGGTCGTCTTCAGCGAGCAGCACAGTCTGGGGCACGCACCCAGTTTGCCAAGGCCCGCAGCGGTTCGGTCGAGGCGAGCGGACCTACGATCACCCTTTTTACCCCTCTCTCACCGTCAGACGGGCAACCCGGCCCGCCGCCCTACCGTCTTTTCACCTTGCCTGAGCGCCCGGACTAGGCGCCGAGCCGGGCGAGCTGTTCCTCGAACGGCACGACCTGCGGCTCGGCCTGCTGCCCGGCTCCGCCCGCCCGCAGCCCCGACATCAGTGCGGCCAGCTCCCCCGCCGCCCGCTCGATCCGCCCGGCGAGCCCTTCCTCGCCCCAGTCCTCCGACGCCGCGTACACCGCCGTGGGGACGATCACGGCCCGCAGGTAGGCGAACAGCGGCCGCAGGGCGTGTTCCAGCACCAGCGAGTGCCGGGCCGTGCCGCCGGTGGCCGCGAGCAGCACCGGCTTGCCCACCAGGGCGTCCTTGTCCAGCACGTCGAAGAACGACTTGAACAACCCGCTGTACGACGCCGAGAACACCGGTGTGACGACGATCAGCCCGTCGGCGCTCGCCACCGCGTCCTGCGCGGCGGCGAGCGCCTTCCCGGCGAACCCGTTGGTGAAGTTGTGCGCGATCTCGACGGCGAGGTCCCGCAGCTCGATCACCTCCACGTCCGCCTCCGCCCGCCGCGCCACCGCGGCGGCCAGCCGGTCGCCCAGCAGCCGGGTGGAGGAGGGGACGCTCAGTCCCGCGGACACGATCACCAGCTTCATACGGCGCTCGCCTCCTTCGCGGCCAGCAGGGACCGGTGGGTCGGCGCCTCCGGCACGTCCGCGGGCCGGCCGTTCGCGAACTCCTTGCGCAGCACGGGCACGACCTCCTCGCCGAGCATGTCGATCTGCTCCAGCACGGTCTTCAGCGGCAGCCCGGCGTGGTCCACCAGGAACAGCTGGCGCTGGTAGTCACCGGCGTAGTCACGGAAGGACAGGGTCTTCTCGATGACCTGTTCCGGGGTGCCGACGGTGAGCGGGGTCTGGTCGGTGAAGTCCTCCAGGGAGGGCCCGTGGCCGTAGACCGGCGCGTTGTCGAAGTACGGCCGGAACTCGCGTACCGCGTCCTGCGAGTTCCTCCGCATGAAGACCTGGCCGCCGAGGCCGACGATCGCCTGCTCGGGGGTGCCGTGCCCGTAGTGCGCGTACCGGGTCCGGTACAGCTCGACCATCCGCTTGGTGTGGTCGGCGGGCCAGAAGATGTTGTTGTGGAAGAAGCCGTCTCCGTAGTAGGCCGCCTGCTCGGCGATCTCCGGGGAGCGGATGGAGCCGTGCCAGACGAAGGGCGGTACGCCGTCCAGCGGGCGCGGGGTGGAGGTGAAGCCCTGCAGCGGGGTGCGGAACTTGCCCTCCCAGTCCACGACGTCCTCGCGCCAGAGCCGGCGCAGCAGGGCGTAGTTCTCGATGGCGAGGTTGATGCCCTGGCGGATGTCCTGGCCGAACCAGGGGTAGACCGGCCCGGTGTTGCCGCGGCCCATCATCAGGTCCACGCGCCCGTCGGCCAGGTGCTGGAGCATCGCGAAGTCCTCCGCGATCTTCACCGGGTCGTTGGTGGTGATCAGGGTGGTGGACGTGGACAGGATCAGCTTCTCCGTCTGCGCCGCCACATAGCCGAGCATCGTCGTCGGGGACGACGGCACGAACGGCGGGTTGTGGTGCTCACCGGTGGCGAAGACGTCCAGGCCGACCTCCTCGGCCTTGAGCGCGATGGCGACCATGGCCTTGATCCGCTCCGCCTCGGTCGGCGTACGCCCCGTGGTGGGGTCCGGCGTGACATCGCCGACCGTGAAGATCCCGAACTGCATGGTCGCTCACCCTCCAGGTTGTTTACGGTTCAACTATATCCGCTGAACCGCCACCCCTGCCGGGTTATTCCGGTCACCCCGCGAGTCCGCCACCTCAGAGCTCAGGGCACGAGCACCAGCCGCCCGCGCACCCCGCCCTCCGCGAGCCGCGCATGCGCCTTGGCCGCCTCCCCCAGGGCGTACGTCTCGGCCACCCGCAGGGTCAGCACCCCCTCGTCCACCAGCCGCACCAGCAGTGCGTAGCTGACCCGAAGGGAAGAGCCCATGGCGACCATGACCGCCGCCCAGCGCCGCGAGCAGGCCCGCGCCGACTACGACGCCTTCCTGCGCGAATGCCCCACCAACCAGCTCCTCGGCCGGCTCAGCGACAAGTGGGTCAGCCTCGTCGTCGCCGCCCTGGCCACCGGTCCCATGCGCTACAGCGACCTCGGCCGCAAGATCGCCGGCGTCAGCCCCAAGATGCTCACCCAGACCCTGCGCACTCTCGAACGGGACGGCATCATCAGCCGCACGGTCACCCCGTCCGTCCCCGTCCGCGTCGACTACGAACTCACCCCGCTCGGCGGCAGCCTCGCCGCCCTGCTGACCGCCGTGAAGGACTGGGCCGAGACCCACTTCGAGGAGGTACGAGCGGCCCGCGAGCGCTACGACGCGCAGAACCCCGCCTGAGCCCCCGATCGGCGGGCCTCAGAAGGCGTACGCGTCCCCGGTGTCCAGCACCAGCACCTTCGCCTGGTCGTTCGTGCGGCCCTCGTCCGTCGCGCCACCGGCCCACACCGTGTCGATGTCCAGCGTGACCTCCGACGGCTTCTCCTTCAGCCGCACCGGCACATCCAGCTGCTCCCCCACCCCGTTCGCGGCCAGCGCGCCCGTGCCGCACAGCACCGTCCGGTCGTCCTCCCGGACGCACCGCGCGGGCAACCGCTGTTCCTCGGCCAGCGCCACCGACCAGCGCAGCCGCACGGTCGCGTCCGGCACGGCGGCGGGCCCGCCGTTGCGCGGGGTCAGCTTCACCTCCACCCGGTCCCCGTCCATCACCGCGCTCCCGTGGAACGCCAGACCGGCCGCGGGCACGGGCGCCGGAGCGGCCACGGCACCCCCCGCCCCCAGCACCACACCGGCCAAGGCCCCCGCCGCACCCCAGGTCCACATCCGCACGCCGCTCACCACTCCACGCATCCGATCCGACTGGCGTAGGGATGTATGCCACGCGGACAACGGGGCAGGCGCCGTCCATCAGGTGACAGGCCGCGCCGGGGCCCCCGCGGCCCGCATGCCAAGCTGCTGACCATGTCGATCCTCCGCTCCGCCGCCCTGTTCGTCGTCGCCGCCGTCTTCGAGATCGGCGGCGCCTGGCTGATCTGGCAGGGCGTGCGCGAGCACCGGGGCTGGCTGTGGATGACCGGCGGGGTCCTGGCCCTCGGCGCGTACGGATTCGTCGCCACCTTCCAGCCGGACGCCCACTTCGGCCGCATCCTGGCCGCGTACGGCGGCATCTTCGTCGCCGGCTCACTTCTGTGGGGCGCGATCGCGGACGGCTACCGCCCCGACCGCTACGACATCGTGGGCGCGCTGATCTGTCTCGCCGGGATGGCCGTGATCATGTGGGCCCCGAGGAACGGCGCCTGAGCCTCACTTACGCTGGACGGAGCCGATAGCCACCAGAACTCCAGGAGCTGCCCATGGCCCCCGCCTCCCGCATCGCCGTCGTCACCGGTGCGAGCAGCGGCATCGGCGCCGCCACGGCCCGGCAGCTCGCCGCGGCCGGCTACCGCGTCGTCCTCACCGCCCGCCGCAAGGACCGTATCGAGGCGCTGGCCGAGGAGCTGACCAGGGCGGGCCACTCGGCGGTCGCCTACCAGCTGGACGTGACCGACCGCGCGGCCGTCGACGAGTTCGCGACGGCCTTCCAGACCATCGGCGTCCTGGTCAACAACGCGGGCGGCGCCCTCGGCGCGGACCCGGTGGCCACCGGCGACCCCCAGGACTGGCGCACGATGTACGAGACGAACGTCATCGGCACCCTGAACCTCACCCAGGCCCTGCTGCCCAAGCTGGTGGCGAGCGGCGACGGCGTGGTCGTGGTCGTCTCCTCCACCGCCGGCCACGGCACGTACGAGGGCGGCGGGGGCTATGTCGCCGCCAAGCACGGCGCCCATGTCCTCGCCGAGACCCTCCGCCTGGAGATCGTCGGCCGCCCGGTCCGCGTCATCGAGATCGCCCCCGGCATGGTCAAGACCGACGAGTTCGCCCTGACCCGCTTCGCCGGCGACGAGGCGAAGGCGGCCAAGGTCTACGAGGGCGTGGCCGAGCCCCTCACCGCCGACGACGTGGCCGAGACGATCACCTGGGCGGTCACCCGCCCCAGCCACGTCAACGTCGACCTGCTCGTCCTGCGCCCCCGCGCCCAGGCGTCCAACACCAAGGTCCATCGGGAGCTGTGATGCCCGAATCCCCCGAGACCCCCGACGCCGCCGACTCCCTCGAGAAGGCCCGCCTCGCCCAGGAAACAAAGGACGAACGCAAGGTCTGGTACTTCCTCGGCTACTTCCTCTTCGGCATCCACATCGTGGCCTTCGTGATGATCTACGCGGTACGGCACGCAAAGTGAGCCCGGCCCCCGGCACCGGCCGGGGGCCTTTGCGTGTCAGCCCTTCACGCAGACAACCTGCTTCAGCTTCGCCACCACCTCAACGAGGTCGCGCTGCTGCGCCATCACCTGGTCGATGTTCTTGTAGGCACCCGGAATCTCGTCCAGCACGCCGGAATCCTTACGGCACTCCACGCCCCGGGTCTGTTCCTCCAGGTCCTTGGTCGTGAAGTGACGCTTCGCCGCGTTACGGCTCATTCGCCGACCCGCCCCATGCGAGGCGGAGTTGAAGGCCTTCGCGTTCCCGAGCCCCTTCACGATGTACGAGCTGGTGCCCATCGAGCCGGGGATGATCCCGAAGTCACCGGATCCGGCCCTGATCGCCCCCTTACGGGTGACGAGCAGGTCCACGCCCTCGTACCGCTCCTCAGCAACGTAGTTGTGATGGCAGGAGATCTCCTGCTCGAACGTCGGCTTGGCCTTCTTGAACTCCTTGCGGACAACGTCCTTCAGGAGCGCCATCATCAGCGTGCGGTTGTACTTGGCGTACTCCTGCGCCCAGAACAGGTCGTTGCGGTAGGCCGCCATCTGCGGGGTGTCCGCGACGAAGACGGCGAGATCGCGGTCGATCAGGCCCTGATTGTGCGGCAGTTTCTGGGCCACGCCGATGTGGTGCTCGGCAAGTTCCTTGCCGATGTTCCGGGAACCGGAGTGAAGCAGGAGCCACACCGAATCGGACACGTCAATACATATCTCGACATAGTGGTTCCCGGCGCCGAGTGTACCCATCTGCAAAGTCGCCCGCTCCCGCCGGAACTTCACAGCATCGGCGACCTGGTCGAACCGCCCCCAGAAGTCCTCCCACCCCGCCGTCGCCAGCCCATGGAAGTCCCCCGGCTCCACGGGATCCTCATGCATCCCCCGCCCCACCGGAATCGCCTGCTCGATCTTCGACCGCAGCCGCGACAGGTCACCCGGCAGGTCGTTCGCCGTCAGCGACGTCTTCACCGCCGACATCCCGCACCCGATGTCCACCCCGACCGCCGCCGGGCACACCGCGCCCTGCATGGCGATGACGGAGCCGACCGTCGCGCCCTTGCCGTAGTGCACGTCCGGCATCACGGCCAGGCCCTTGATCCACGGCAGGGTCGCCACGTTCTGGAGCTGACGCAGGGCCACGTCCTCGACCGTCGCGGGGTCGGTCCACATCCGGATCGGGACCTTCGCGCCCGGCATCTCCACGTACGACATACGTTCCTCATTCCCCCGAAAATGACAACAAAGGCTTACGCAAGGCTCATAAGCAGCAAAGCGGAAAAGCGGCGCCGGCGCCGGTGAAAAAGGACAAGGGACCGGCGGCCACGGCAGCGCGTGCGATACACATTGTCTCCAGGGGACGCCCCGCTGCGGCAAGCGAATAACCAGCGGGGACACTGGAGCACCAAGCGAGCGCACACCCGAGAGGAGCCCGACCGTGCAGCGGAAGGCGTACGTAACCGGCACCGCCGCCCTCCTCGCGGCGCTGCTGGCCGGCTGCACGAGCGGCACGAGCGGCGGCAGCCCGACGGACAACGCCAATCCGGGCAACGCCGGCACCGCCTCGCCCGTCGCCCAGCCCGGCAAGTACCGCACGCTGCCCGAACCCTGCCGCGCGATCGGCCACGACACCCTCGACTCGATGCTGCCCGGCATCAAGCAGATCGCCGACCCCGGCCAGCGGGACAAGGCCTACCAGGGCCAGGCCGCGCTCACCTATGACACCGATCGCAAGGTCGGCTGCCACTGGAAGGTGGAGTCCACGGACGCCACCGACCGCCTCTCGGTCGACTTCGAGCGCGTGGTGTCGTACGACAACACGGTCAGCGACGACGACCAGGCGAAGAAGCTGTTCGAGGGCAAGGAGTCGGCCGCCGACCTCCCCGCGCCGAGCAGCTCCTCGACGACGGGCGGGACGACCGGCACGAGCCGGACGAGCGGGACGAGCACGCCGACGCCGACGTCCTCGCCGTCGCCCAGCGGCTCGGCCTCCTCCTCCGCGAACGCCGGCGCCTCCGCCTCCGGCTCCTCCTCCGCCTCCTCCTCGGATTCCGCCGCGGCCGATCTGCAGCCGCGGGTGCTGACCGATCTCGGTGACGAGGCGTATATCGACGACCAGCTCGGTTCGTCCGGTTCGACGGCCGAACAGCGGACGGTGACTGTGGTGTTCCGCACGTCCAACGTGGTCGTCACCATCGAGTACGAGGAGCAGCCGACGACCGTGGGAACGGCCCCCGACAGCAAGGAAATGCAGGACAGGGCCCGTAAACTGGCCGCTCAACTGGACGACACGCTGGGCGGTTGACCGCCACGGGAGCCGTTCGCCGCACCGCGCGGAAAGCGCCCGAACCGAAACCGCACAGCTCCTTCACCGCGTACCGTGGGCCCCCGCAGGAACCCGCACGAACACCGAGCGTCATGAGTGAAGGAACCATGCAGCGAGCAGCCCAGCGAGACGACCGTGCCCAGCGAGAGATGCGTGGCAAGCGCCTGAGCCGTGTTCTTGTCTGCGCCGCAGCCGTGCCGGCGGTGCTGATCACCGCCGCCTGTTCGTCGGACTCGGGCGATTCCAAGGGCAAGGCCACGGACAGCAGCGCGCAGCAGTCCACGGGCGGCGGCACGACGCCCTCGGCGGGCGCGTCCGCGTCCGTTCAGGCGGCCGCGTACCAGAAGCTGCCCGACGCGTGTGCGGTGCTGTCGAAGCAGACCCTGACGGATCTGGTGCCGAAGGACACGTCGGGCAAGAAGGGCGGTTCGGACGATCCGTCGTCGCGGACCTCCTGCTCCTGGAGCAGCCTGGACAACAACGGGGTGAAGGGCTCGCAGTTCCGGTGGCTGAACGTGTCCCTGCTCCGGTACGACTCGGACAGCACGCGCGGTGCCGGGGACACGCAGGCCCACACGTACTTCGTCCAGCAGGTCAAGGATTCCGCGTCGGTGGCCGGCGCGCAGAACGTCAAGCAGCTCCCGCTGTCCGGCACGGGCGCGGAGGCGACGGCGGTGCGCTACGACCTGAAGAAGAAGGAAGGCCTGTTCAAGCAGCAGACGGTGGTCGCGCGGGTCGAGAACGTGGTCGTCACGCTCGACTACAACGGCGCCGGTCTCGCGGGCGAGAAGACCCCGGACGCCGACGCCCTGACGAAGGCCGCGGAGAGCGCGGTCAAGGAGGCGGTGGGCGCGGTGGCGTCCGCCAACGGCGGCTCGTCGTCGGCGGGTTCCGCGTCGTCGGCCCCGTCGAAGTCGGCCTCCCCGTCCAAGTCGGCCTCTTCCAGCGCTTCTCCGTCCAAGTCGGCCACGAAGAAGAACTGACCGAGGGGTCCGGAGGGGTCCGAAGCCCCGACCGGTACCACGTTCGCCGTTCGCGTGTGCCACCCTGTTGCGCGCAACAACAGGCAAAGGGAGGGGAGTACGCGTGGCCGCGCCACTGCAGCTGACTCGGATGCACCGCGTTCTCATCGGCGTGGTCGTGACCGGCGCCTTGATCATCGCCGGCATCGGCTTCGCGGGTTCCTACGCGGCCGTCCGTGCGCTGGCCCTCAAGAAGGGCTTCGGGAACTTCTCCTATGTGTTCCCGGTGGGCATCGACGCAGGCATCTGTGTCCTGCTGTCCCTGGACCTGCTGCTGACCTGGATCCGCATCCCCTTCCCGCTGCTGCGCCAGACGGCGTGGCTGCTGACGGCGGCGACGATCGCGTTCAACGGCGCCGCCGCCTGGCCGGACCCGCTGGGCGTCGGCATGCACGCGGTGATCCCGGTGCTGTTCGTGGTCGCCGTGGAGGCGGCCCGGCACGCGATCGGCCGGATCGCCGACATCACGGCGGACAAGCACATGGAGGGCGTCCGGCTGACCCGCTGGCTCCTCTCCCCCCTGCCCACCTTTCTCCTCTGGCGCCGTATGAAGCTGTGGGAGCTGCGCTCCTACGACCAGGTGATCAGGCTGGAGCAGGAACGTCTCGTCTATCAGGCGCGCCTGCGCTCCCGCTTCGGCCGCGCGTGGCGCAGGAAGGCTCCCGTGGAGTCCCTGATGCCCCTGCGGCTGGCGAGGTACGGGGTCCCGCTGGCAGAGACGGCCGCGGCCGGCCTCGCGGCGGCGGGCATCGAGCCGAGCCTGATACCCGCCGCGTCAGCGGGCAGTCGTGCCGCCGGTGCGGCCCCCCTCCCACAGCAGGCGGCACCCGTCGGCGGGCAGCGCCCCGAACTGCCCCGCCAGAACACCGGGCAGCCGGAAAGCGCTCCCGTGGACGAGCAGAGCCCCTGGTTCCAGACCCCGCGCGAGGTCGAGTACCACGGCGGCTACGACCCCACCTACGACCCGATGCTGCAAGAACCTCAGTACGCCCCCGAGGAGCAGTACGAGGAGTGGTACGAGGAACAGCCCCCCGAGCAGTTCCAGCAGCCCTCGCCGGAGGAGACCGGCAGCTTCCCCATCCCGGTGGGCCCGAACCGCACCCGTGAACTGGGCGAGGGCGGCGGCCCCCCCGAACCCGACGAGGAGGCCTACTACCAGGTCTTCCGCCAGTCGATCGACGGCAGCTACCCCACGCCCCGGGTCCTCGGCGACAACATCCAGGCGACGTTCGGGACGACGCTGAGCCCCAGCGCGCTGAAGGCCCTCGCGGAGCGCTTCCAGCAGCGCCACTCCGCAGAACTCGAAGCGGACCACATCGCGTGACGCAGACGAGGAGGGGGCGCCCGGTGTCACCGGGCGCCCCCTCCTCGTATGTCGCGGCTACTCCCCGAGCAGGGCCCGCACCCGCTCCTGCCCCACCGCGAGCAGCAGCGTGGGCAGCCGGGGGCCGGTGTCCCGCCCGACGAGCAGGTGGTACAGCAGGGCGAAGAAGGACCGCTGAGCCGTCTTGATCTCGGCCGGCAGCTCCTTCGGTGTGGCGTCGGCCGGGAAGCCGGCCTGCACCTTGGGCACTCCGTACACGAGGTGGGTCAGGCCGTCGAGCGACCAGTGGTCGGCGAGCCCGTCCAGCAGCAGCCGCACCGACTGCTGGGAGGCCTCGTCGAGGGACTTCAGCAGCTCGGCGTCGGGCTCCGCGCGCACGATGGTCCGCTGGTCGGCGGGCACGTGCGTGTTGATCCAGGCCTCGGCCCTGTCGTACCGGGGCCGCACCTCGTCCAGGGACGCGAGCGGCTGGTCCGGGTCCAGTTCGGACAGGATCCGCAGGGCCTGGTCCTCGTGCCCGGCGGTGATGTCGGCGACGGACGCGAGCGTGCGGTACGGCAGCGGGCGCGGCGTCTTCGGCAGCTCACCGGCGGCCGTGCCGACCGCGCGGGTGTACGCGGCCACGTCGGCCGGCAGCGCGGAGCCGTCGGCGACCTTCCCGGCCAGCTTGTCCCACTCGTCGTAGAGCCGCTGGATCTCCTGGTCGAAGGCGATCTTGAAGGACTGGTTGGGCCTGCGGCGGGCGTAGAGCCAGCGCAGGATCTGCGGCTCCATGATCTTCAGCGCGTCGGCGGGGGTCGGGACCCCACCGCGCGACGAGGACATCTTCGCCATGCCGCTGATGCCCACGAACGCGTACATCGGGCCGATCGGCTGCTTCCCGCCGAAGATCCCGACGATCTGCCCGCCGACCTGGAAGGACGAGCCCGGCGAGGAGTGGTCGACACCGCTCGGCTCGAAGACGACGCCCTCGAACGCCCAGCGCATGGGCCAGTCGACCTTCCAGACCAGCTTGCCGCGGTTGAACTCGCTGAGCCGGACCGTCTCGGCGAAGCCGCACGCGGTGCAGGTGTAGGCCAGCTCTGTGGAGTCGTCGTCGTACGAGGTGACGGTCGTCAGGTCCTTCTCGCAGTTGCCGCAGTACGGCTTGTACGGGAAGTACCCGGCGGAGCCGGAGCTGCCGTCGTCCTCGGACGCGGCGCCCGAGCCCTCCTCGGCCTCCAGCTCGGCCTCGTCGACGGCCTTCTGCTGCTGCTTCTTCGGGGCCTTCTTCGTGCGGTACTGGGCGAGGATCGCGTCGATGTCGCCGCGGTGCCTCATGGCGTGCAGGATCTGCTCGCGGTAGGCGCCGGAGGTGTACTGCGCCGTCTGGCTGATCCCGTCGAACTCGACACCCAGCTCGGCGAGCGAGGCGATCATCGCGGCCTTGAAGTGCTCGGCCCAGTTCGGGTACGACGACCCGCGCGGCGCCGGCACCGAGGTCAGCGGCTTGCCGATGTGCTCGGCCCAGGTCTCGTCGATGCCCGCGACGCCCGCCGGGACCTTGCGGTAGCGGTCGTAGTCGTCCCAGGAGATCAGGTGCCGGACCTGGTACCCGCGGCGGCGGATCTCGTCGGCGACCAGGTGCGGGGTCATGACCTCGCGCAGGTTGCCGAGGTGGATCGGGCCGGAGGGGGAGAGGCCGGACGCGACGACAACGGGTTTACCCGGGGCCCGGCGCTCCGACTCCTCGATGACCTCATCCGCGAAACGGGAGACCCAGTCGGTGGTCTCGGTGCTCTGAGCCACGATCGGCACGTCCTTCTTTCTGAACGGGGTGGCACTCCGTCTGATCGGGGTGACACTCCATTCTCACAGACCGGGATGCGACGGCGAAAACGGCTTTACCTGCCGTGGGATACTGGCTGGGTCTATCCATTCCCACGAGGAGAACGGCACCCATTCCTATGGCCTCGGTCACGTCCCTCAGCGACAACGTCCAGCAGCACCTCGCGTCCGCCCTCTCGGCCACCCTGCCTCAGGCCGCCGGCGCGGACCCGCTGCTGCGACGAAGCGACCGGGCCGACTTCCAGGCCAACGGGATCCTGGCCCTGGCCAAGAAGGCGAAGGCCAACCCGAGGGAGCTGGCGACGCAGGTCGTCTCCCAGGTGGTGACGGGTGACGAGCTGATCAAGGACGTCGAGGTCTCCGGCCCCGGCTTCCTGAACATCACGATCGCGGACCGCGCGATCACCGGGAACCTGGCCGCGCGGTACGCGGACGAGACGGGCCGCCTCGGCGTGCCGACCGCCGCGCAGCCGGGCACAACGGTGATCGACTACGCGCAGCCGAACGTGGCGAAGGAGATGCACGTCGGCCACCTGCGGTCGGCGGTGATCGGCGACTCGGTGGTCCAGCTCCTCGAGTTCACCGGCGAGAACGTGATCCGCCGCCACCACATCGGCGACTGGGGCACCCAGTTCGGCATGCTCATCCAGTACCTGGACGAGCACCCGCACGAGCTGGACCACAAGGCGTCCACCGAGGACACGCTGGCTTCGGGCGAGGAGGCGATGTCGAACCTCGACCGCCTCTACAAGGCCGCGCGGAAGCTCTTCGACTCCGACGAGGAGTTCAAGACGCGGGCCCGCCGCCGGGTGGTCGACCTCCAGGCCGGCGACCCGCACACCCTGGCCACGTGGCAGAAGTTCGTGGACGAGTCGAAGATCTACTTCTTCTCGGTCTTCGAGAAGTTGGACATGGAGATCCGCGACCCCGACATCGTCGGCGAGTCCGGTTACAACGACATGCTGGCCGAGACCTGCCGCCTCCTGGAGGAGTCGGGCGTCGCGGTCCGCTCGGAGGGCGCCCTGTGCGTCTTCTTCGACGACATCAAGGGCCCGGACGGCAACCCGGTCCCGCTGATCGTCCAGAAGTCGGACGGCGGCTACGGCTACGCGGCGACGGACCTGTCCGCCATCCGCGACCGCGTCTTCAACCTGAAGGCGAACAACCTCGTCTACGTGGTGGACGCCCGCCAGGCCCTGCACTTCAAGATGGTCTTCGAGACGGCGCGCCGGGCCGGCTGGCTGAACGAGGACGTCACCGCCTTCCAGCTGGCCTTCGGCACGGTCCTCGGCAAGGACGGAAAGCCGTTCAAGACGCGTGAGGGCGAGACGGTCCGCCTGGTCGACCTCCTCGACGAGGCGATCGACCGCGCCTCGGCCGTCGTACGGGAGAAGGCCCAGGACCTGTCCGAGGAGGAGATCGCCGAGCGGGGCGCCCAGGTGGGCATCGGCGCGGTGAAGTACGCGGACCTGTCGACGTCGGCGAACCGGGACTACAAGTTCGACCTGGACCAGATGGTGTCCCTGAACGGCGACACGTCCGTCTACCTGCAGTACGCGTACGCCCGTATCCAGTCCATCCTCCGCAAGGCCGGCGGGACCCGCCCGGCCGCGCACCCGGAGCTGGAACTGGCGGAGGCGGAGCGCGCCCTGGGCCTGCATGTCGACGCCTTCGCGGAGACGGTGGCGGAGGCGGCGGCGGAGTACGCCCCGCACAAGCTGGCCGCGTACCTCTACCAGCTGGCGTCCCTGTACACGTCCTTCTACGACAAGTGCCCGGTCCTGAAGGCCGAGACGCCGGCCCAGGTGGAGAACCGCCTCTTCCTGTGCGACATCACGGCCCGCACCCTGCACCAGGGGATGGCCCTGCTGGGCATCAGGACGCCCGAGAAGCTCTGACTCCCTGACGGGCAGCCGGCGCGCGGGTCGGGAGCGGAATTAGGACGGCAGCTGTCCTACTTGCGCCCTAGGGTCCTCCTCATGACTACGGAGACCGCTTCCGCACCCGCGTTCCGCTACGCCGCCGTCACCTTCGACTGCTCCGACCCTGCCGAAATGGCCCGTTTCTACGGCGAGTTGCTCGGCATGTCCATCCAATACTCCACCGACGACTTCGTCCTCCTCGGCAAGGAGGGCGCGACCGGCCTCGGCTTCAACCGCCTCGCGGACTACCGCCCGCCCACCTGGCCGGACCCGGCGCAGGAGAAGCAGGCGCACATCGAGCTGGGCGTGGACGACCTGGACCTCGCCGAGAAGCGGCTGCTGGAACTGGGCGCCGCCAAGCCGGAGTTCCAGCCGGGCGGGGAGCGGTGGCGGGTGCTGCTGGATCCGGCCGGGCACCCGTTCTGCATCACGACGCTCGTCTGAGGAGGTTCCCCGCTCCCCCGCTCCTCCTAACCGGTGGCCGGCGGGGTGTACGGCTGCCACTCGTCGGCGCCGTCGGCGTTGTACCAGTAGGCCTTGTCGCCCCTCATGGCGACGGTGCGGAACGGTTTTCCGTGGTCGTCGATCCGGGCGGTGCCCTGCTGGTCGCCGCTGCTCCAGCTCAGTTCGAGGTACCAGGTGACGTCGTGGCCGTCGGTGCTCGCGTCGATGTTGAGCACCTCCGGGTCGTCCACGGACACCTTGTACGGGAAGTTCGTCGCGCTGCCCTCATCACCGGGCACCGGCCGCGCATTCGGGGACGGTGCGTCGAGGTCGACGGCGAACGAGGAGGGGGTGAGGCCGCCGCCGCACTGGCTGCCCATCGTGTAGGCGTTGCCTCTCGGGGCCGCCCCGATGCTGGTCGTCACGACCCTGAGCGCGTGCAGCACCACGGGCCGACTGTTGCTGCCCTGCACGGTGACCTGCAGCCGCAGATGCCCGGCGGGTACGGCATCCTCCGCGGCGGCCCAGCCGCCGGTGGCCTGACTCGCCGGCGGCGGAGGCACCCTGCCCGGCGGCCGCTGGACGAGGAACCACTGGTCGCAGGGCATGTCCCAGTTGTTCGTCAGGACGTTCACATGGAAGGGCGGTGTGGTGCCGGCGCCTGGGGTGCCGCCGCCCGAGGACACGTCGGCGTCCGCCGCCGTCCCGGCGGAGGGGCGGGCGTGTGCCGACGGGGACGGTGACTTGCCGGAAGGCGGGGCGGAGGTTCCGGCCGGGGCGCGCCCGGAGGCGGTCACCCCGTGACGCGTGGCACCGGGTCCTCCGGCCGCGTGCGTCGTGCTCCCCCGCCGGCCGCCGGTGTCCGAGCCGGACTGTGCTGCCACGGCGACCACAGCGGCCGAGACGGTGACGGCACAGGCGACGGCGGCCACGAGGGCCGACCGGCGACGGCGGGTCCGGGCGGCCGGAGCGGGGAGAGCGGCCGTCGGCGCGAGGTCGCTGCCGGCTTGGGCGGGCGCCGGAGCCTCGGCGGCCAAGGGGGTGCCGGTGGCCAAGGGGGTGTCGGAAGCCTCTCCCACCCCTGCAACGGCGTTCTCCGCCCGGTCCCCGGCCTCCGGCACCCTCCGCCGAGCGGCGTCCGCCAGGATCCAGCGGCGGTGCAGTTCCACCAACTCGTCCGGGGTGGCCCCGCACACCCGCGCGAACCGCTCCAGCGGGGCGTACTCGTTCGGCACCGTCGTGCCGTTGCAGTAGCGGTGCAGCGTCGACGTACTGACGTGAAGCCGCTTGCCGAGCGCACCGTAGCTACGGCCGGAGCGCTCCTTCAACGCGAGCAGCAGCTCGCCCAGTTCCCGGGACTCGTCCGCCATCGTCTCTCCCCACCGTCCCGGAACGGCGTTCCAGGCCCCCACGTTTCCCCAGTTCAGACGGGGCGGAACCGTTCCAGGGTTCCCAACTCCCCCGGAAATCTAGCGCGTGGGACGAATCGCCCCGCACGGTTCAGGTCATCGGCCGGTTCACCCGATCCGGCCCCGAGCGAACCAACCAACGGGAGAAGCACCACATGTCCTTCCAGCGCGTTCTCACCTCCGCGGCCACCCTGGCCCTCGGCTCCCTCGCCCTCGTCGCCTGTGACCCCGCCTCCGCCACGGGTGCCGCCCCCACCGGCACGGCCACCACCGCCTCGGCGGCGAAGACGCCCGCCTCGGCCTCGCCCGTCTCCGGGTCCTCGCGTGGCTCCGCCGGCACCGCGGCCGGGGGCGGCAGCTCGGCCGGGGCCGCGCCGACCGCCGGGAAGAAGCCCGGCCCGCACGGTTCGGGCACCGCGTCCGGATCGGGCACCGGCAGCCGGGCCGGGCTGTGCCGGGCGGGGCAGCTGACGGTCACCGCCGCGCCGGTCTCACAGCCGCTCAACCACCTGCTGATCACCGCGAAGAACACCGGCGGCACGCCCTGCGACCTCGGCATCATCGGCCTCGTGACCTTCGACGGTCACATCCGGGCCACCACCCCCGACGGCATCGGCGGCGGTCCCGACATCCTGCGTCCCGGGCAGTCCAACTACGAGGGCGTCGCACTCGACCAGCAGGACGCACCGGGCCAGGGCAGCGACACCTCGTACCTCACCGTCAGGCTCGACAGCGGGGACACCCTCCGCATCCCGGTGAAGGCCCACGTTCACGCCCCCCGGATCTCGGTCTGGGAGCCCTCCGCGGCCGACGCGCTCTCCGCCGCGTAGGCGTCCGAGGTGCCCCGGTACCACTCGCACCACACCACCTTGCCGGGGCACCGCTCGGCCACCCCCCACTTGTCCGCCAGCGCCGACACCAGCAACAGCCCACGTCCGCCCTCGTCCGGATCGTCCACGACCTCGGGAACACCGGTTCCGCTGTCGTGCACCTCGACCCGGACGAGGGCGCCGTCGTACCGGAGACGGAGGAGAAACCCGCGCCCCGGCGGCACTCCGTGCGTCAGCGCGTTCGTGGCCAACTCGCTCACGCACAGCGACACGTCCGCGCTCCGCTCCCATGCCGCCAGCCCCCAGTAGGTCAGGGACCAGTCGGTGAACCGCCTGGCGGCGGGGACGGATCGGCGGGTGCGGCCGTAGAACTGGTCGCGCTGGCAGGGGAGTTCGATGTGTGCGTTCACGAGGCGAATGTCGCGCAGGGTGACTAGTCTGGATCAGTGCGTGATCCCGTACAGATTGTTTGTACGGGTTCGTGCGGGGTGGTGCCGGGCACGTGCGGGGAGTTCAGCAGGCATGACGCCTACGCGGAGGAAGAACCGGTCGGCCATGAAGATGCTGGGCCGACAGCTGGCGGCGGCGCGGCGGGCGGCGGGCTTGAGCCAGTCGGCGCTGAGTGCCGCACTGAACCTCAACGAGGAGACGATCGCGTCCATCGAGCAGGGTCGGCGACTGCTGAAGCCGGACATCGCCGAGCTGCTCGACGCGTTCCTGGGGACGAAGGGCACACTGGCGGCCGGGGTGGCCAACCTGCCGGAGATCGACCAGTTCCCGCTGTGGGCCGAGGAGTACATGGAACAGGAGAAGGTGGCCATCAGCCTGTCCTGGTACGACAACGCCGTCATCCCGGGTCTGCTCCAGAACGAGGCGTACGCGCGGGCCGTCCTGCAGAACCGCGTCCCCCCTTACGAGGAGGAGGACCTGGAGAAGACGCTCCGGCTGCGTCTCGACCGTCACGAGATCCTGAACCGCAGGTGTCCGCCGACGCTGAGCTTCGTGGTGTGGGAGCCCGCGTTGCTGCTGCGGATCGGCACGCAGGAGACCCGCAGGGAGCAGTTGCGGTTCCTGCGGGAGATGGCACGCCTGCCCTGCCTCTCCCTCCAGATCCTGCCGCTGGACAGCCCCTTCCACGCGGGGCTCGCGGGACCCTTCGCGCTGCTCGAAACCCCCGACCACCAGCACCTCGCCTACACCGAATCGCAGCGCGGCAGCCAGTGGGTTTCCGACGCGGAAGAGGTGTCCATCCTGGCGCGCAAGTATGCGATGCTGCGGACACAGGCCCTGACGACTCAGGACTCGTCGGGTCTGCTCGACCGCCTGCTAGGAGAGCTATGAGCAGCCAAGCACTTCAGTGGTTCAAGTCGACGTACAGCAGTGACGAAGGCGGCGCGTGCCTCGAAGTGGCCGTCGCCTGGCGCAGGTCGAGCTACAGCGGCAGCGAGGGCGGCCAGTGCGTGGAAGTCGCCGCCTGCCCCCACACCATCCACGTCCGCGACTCAAAGAACAGCCCCGCCGCGAGCCCCGCCCTGCACCTCGCGCCAGCCACCTGGGCCGCCTTCACCGCCTCCCTGAAGTGACCGTCGGCCCCGTCTGCCGCGAGGCGTCCGTTGGGGCCAGAACAGGACATACGCCGCCGAGCCGATGCAGAACGCCAGTCGGATGAGGCCCCGGGTGGAGTCCGAGGGGACCAGCAGGGCGCTGCCGTAGAGGGAGATGAGGGCGATCCAGCTGACCCAGGGGACCAGGCGGCGCTGGCCGATCGAGTCCCAGATGAGGGTGCCCAGGAGGACCGAGGCGTTGTAGTACGTGTACACGCTGGGGTCGAGCAGGATGCGGGCGTCGGCGGCCAGGAAGACCACCGCCGGCCAGCGGCTTCGTCGTACCGCCAGCGCGCCGAGCCCCATGCCGAGCGCCATCTGCGCGGGGCGGTCCCACCAAGGGGTCGCGGGGGCGTTCACGCCGAACCAGCGCAGTGAGGACGCCCGTTGGTTGGGGATGGTGAAGCGGGCCGCTTGCAGGGTTTCCAGGTGGGTCAGGTAGAAGGGCAGCCAGGCCACCGCCACCAGGCCGACGGTCCAGGTCGCCGCGCGCAGGCGGGTGGGCCGGGGAAGGGCCAGGAGCAGGGGCAGGAAGCCGACCGCCCAGGGTTTGGAGTCGACCGCCAGGGCCAGGAAGACACCCACCGACGTCGCGTTGCCCCGGACCAGTGCGCGGACCGCGAGGGTGGTGAAGAACAGGGTGAGGACGTCGTCGAGGTGGGCGAAGCGGACCGAGACCTCGACCCACATGGGGATGAAGGCCGCTCCGGCGATCAGGACGCGTTGCTGGAGGCGTTTGTGGTTGACGCCTGTGCCGAGGTAGTGGTCGGCCGCCGCACGGCCCACCAGGACGAGCATGTAGAGGCCCAGGCCGGACATGAACGCGTCGGCCAGTTTCTCACCAAGAGCGGCGGGGAAGGGTGCGAAGAGTCCGGCGACCAGGAAGCTGACCGGTCCGATCTGCAGCTCGGGGTGGTTGGCGTAGAGGGCGAGGCCGCCGCCGTCGCCCTGGCCGAAGAGCAGTTGCTCGCCCTCGCGCAGATAGTGCCAGGACACGGCCGCGTGGCGCTCGGCCACCACGAACCAGACGGCCGTCCACAGGGTGAGCAGCACGATGTGCCACCGCACCGGGTAACGCCCGATCCGCACGTTCCTCCGTCCTTCCCGTCACACGGTCACCGTGTCCCCGCCCATCACAACACCCTCCGGTAAGAGCGGTTGCGGCGGTCATGGGTTCATCGCATACGCAGCTCAACGGCTTTGTCAGTGGCGGGCCTTACAGTCACGGGTATGGCGACTCTTCCCAACCCGCTGCCCAAGCTGGCCACCGACCCCAGCGGCCGTACCCTCGGGCTTCAACTGCCGCCCGGCAGGCTCGTCGACATGACGTACGACGGGCCCTGGCACGAACCTCTGCTGTGGCATGCGGAGAAGCCGGCCGCGCCGGGCACGTGGAAGGCGCTGGGCGCGCCGGCGGCCCGCGCCGGTCTGCTGCCGGTGCTCGTGGACCTGGCGGCGTCCCGGGGCGGACCGGAGGACTGGGCGCTGCGCCCCGGCGAGACGTCGTACCCGGGCGATCACGACGCCGAGGAGGTCCTGGCGGAGTACTGGGAGGAGGAGACGCAGGACGGCGAGCTCGACGAGGAGATCGAGCCGTTCGGGGGTGAGTGGCCCGGTCTCGCACCGGCCGGCTCCCTCTCCGCGGACCCGGACACCCGCGCCGCGCAGGTCGCCGACGCGCTCAAGGGCGGTCGGGGCGCGATGATCGAGGAGGCGCACCTCGCCCTGGTCCCGGCCCGCAGGTCCGCCGACATCCCGGCGGTGATCGGCTGGACAGGCCCGGTGAACTACGAGAGTGACGTGGCCCGGATGTGCGCGGTGCTGCGTTCCTGGGAGGACCGCTTCGGCATCCGGGTGGTGGCCCTCGGCCTGGACTCCCTCGTCGTCTCGGTGGCGGCTCCGCCGGCCACCGAGGAGGACGCCGAGGCGGTGGCGGCGGAGCACTTCGCGTTTTGCCCGGACAACGTGCTCCAGGGCGAGCAGGACACCTTCCGCGCCTATGCGAAGGATCTGATAGGTGCACCCGCCTGGGCCTTCTGGTGGGACTGACCCCGGCCGGAACTCCCTGACAAGCCGCCCGACAAGCACGCGGCCCTCGGCCCGGCTCCACTCCGAGCCGGGCCGAGGGCCGCGGCATGCTCGCATCCGGTTCAGCGCAGCTTCTGCGCCACCTCGGTCGCCCAGTAGGTGAGGATGTTCCGGGCCCCGGCGCGCTTGATGCCGGTCAGGGTCTCGAAGACGGCCTGGTCGCGGTCGACCCAGCCCTTCTCGGCGGCGGCCTCGATCATCGCGTACTCGCCGGAGATCTGGTAGGCGGCGACGGGCACGTCCACGGCGTCCGCGACCCGGGCGAGGATGTCGAGGTACGGCCCGGCCGGCTTGACCATGACCATGTCCGCGCCCTCCTCCAGATCGAGGGCCAGCTCCCGCAGGGCCTCGCGCCAGTTGGCCGGGTCCTGCTGGTACGTCTTGCGGTCGCCCTGCAGCGACGACGCCACGGCCTCGCGGAAGGGGCCGTAGAAGGCGGACGAGTACTTCGCGGTGTAGGCGAGGATCGCCACGTCCTCGCGCCCGATCTGGTCGAGCGCGTCGCGGACGACGCCGATCTGACCGTCCATCATCCCGCTCGGGCCGACAACATGGGCGCCGGCGTCGGCCTGCACCTGGGCCATCTCGGCATACCGCTCCAGGGTCGCGTCGTTGTCGACACGACCCTCGGCGTCCAGGACCCCGCAGTGCCCGTGGTCGGTGAACTCGTCCAGGCACAGGTCGGACATGACGAGCAGGTCGTCGCCGACCTCGGCGCGTACGTCCCGGAGGGCGACCTGCAGGATCCCGTCCGGGTCGGTGCCCGCCGTCCCCTGCGCGTCCTTCTTGGCCTCCTCCGGCACGCCGAACAGCATGATCCCGGAGATCCCGGCCTCGACGGCCTCCAGCGCGGCCTTCTTCAGGCTGTCGCGGCTGTGCTGGACGACACCGGGCATGGTGGCGATCGGCACGGGCTCGCTCACGCCCTCCCGGACGAACGCCGGAAGGATGAAGTCGGCCGGGTGCAGGCGCGTCTCGGCGACCATGCGGCGCATGACGGGCGACGTGCGCAGCCGCCGGGGACGCGTACCGGGAAAGGATCCGTACTTCGTCATGCCTTCTACGCTACGCCCGCCGGGCCCCCGCCTTTGCCGACGCCCTGTCGGCCCGGTCGCTGAGTCCTAGGCACCCCACAGCGGGCATTCACGGGCAAACCGGCGCCGTCATACGAAGTCTTTGCGCTCTCCTGGGGATCCCTGGATCCCCGCGCCTCCCCAGCGTTCTACGCGCGTGGTGTCATGCCCGCGCCACCCCTCCTCGCCCGTGAGCCTAGGAGTCACGCATGCTGCGGAAGGTCCTCACCCGCGCGGCCATCGCCCTGACCGCCGGCGCCGCCGTCGTCGCCACGGCCGTCCCTGCGAACGCCGCGAGCTACTCGGCCTTCGCCTTCTCCCAGACCGGCAGCCAGCCCACGATCTACGACTTCATCGACTCGGCCACCAGCACGCTCGACATGACCATGTACGAGCTGGAGGACACCACGGCCGTCAACGACCTGATAGCCATGAAGAACAAGGGCGTCACCGTCCGGGTCATCCTCGACCGCCAGCACCAGAGCGCCAACAACTCGGCGTACACGTCCCTGAAGAACGCGGGCATAGGCGTGGTCTGGTCGTCCTCGGCCTTCGTCTACACCCACCAGAAGACGATCACCGTCGACGGCGTCAAGTCCCTGGTCATGACCGGCAATCTGACGGCGCAGTACTACACGACCAGCCGCGACTACGGCGTCTTCACCGACGACACGCGCGATGTCGCCGCCATCGAGAAGGTGTTCAACGCCGACTACACGGCGACCTCGGTCACCCCGACCGACGGCGACCACCTGCTGTGGTCCCCCAACGACTCCCGCAACCGCCTGGTGTCCTTCATCAACTCCGCGACCAAGAGCCTGGACGTGGAGGAACTGGAGTTCAGCGACAGCACGGTGGTCAACGCGATCGTCGCGCGGGCCAAGGCGGGCGTGAAGGTCCGCGTGGTCCTGGAGAATCCTTCCAGCTACTCCAGCCAGGTCTCCGCCGTCAAGGCCGCCGGTGGCACGGTCGTCGGCTACTCCGACCCCAACGGCTTCTACATCCACGCCAAGGCCATGGTCGCCGACTACGGCCTGAGCACCCAGGAGGTCGAGGCCGGCTCCATGAACATCAGCAGCAACTCCCTGAGCAACAACCGGGAGCTCGGCATCATCCTCACCGGCACGGGCGTGGCCGAACCGGTGGCCCAGACGATCGAGACGACGTTCAACAGCGACTACGCAGGCGGCACGGCGGCCTGACGGGCGCGAGCGGCAGGCGAATGCCGTCTGGCACCCGCCTGCCGCTCAGCGTTCACCGAGATCCTCGAGGATGCGATCGATCAGCTCGACCCGGTCGGGGGCGTGCCGCATCCGGGAACGGCAGTCCTCCAAGCGCCGCACCACACCGAACGGAACATTTTCCGCTCGCACGTCCTCCACGCCTCTCCCGACGGCCTGCAGCCCCCAGTACTGGTTGAAGGGAAGCGGTTCGCCGGTCACCGCGTCGACCAACGCGTCCAGCACCTCGGGCTCGGGCAGCGCATACAGGCGCGCATAGGCGGCCAGGCGCAGTCCGGCGTCCTGGGATCCCAGCAACGCGCCCGCGTCGAAGTCCCGCACGCGCTGCGTCGCGCGCACCAGACGGGCGAAGACCTGGTCCATCCGGCGGGTCCGCGCCCGGCCGCTGGGCAGTTCAAGACGTACCTTCACGTACTCGGCGGCGAGTTCCCTGACCGTGTCCCAGGCCTCGGTGTCGTCCACGGCCCCGCCCTCGGGGCCGTCCCCGACGAGAGCCGCGTTCGCTGCCCGCTCGACGGCCTCGAGCCTGCGCTCCCAGAACTCGACCCTCCCGAGACCCGGCACCTCGATACTGCGGAACAGCTCTCCGAGCCACGGCACCGCCGCCACCGCGAGCAGCGTGATCGTGACGCCGTCGATCCTCAGCCCGGGCGCCAGCACGTGCAGGACAGCGACTCCCACTCCGACGCACGTCAACGCCACCGCGGCAGCACGCCGCCGTATCCAGGAGCCCGCGCCCGCGCCCCGCCCCCGATCTCCCTCACCCATGCCGATCAGCATCGCAGACGCGGGGTTACGAAAGGAGTGATTCAGCGGCCCACCCTCCAACCGACTCGGTCGGCTGGAGGGTGGGCAGGCAAGCGGAGCCCCCTGGCGCCTCAGGTCGTCGTACGACGCCGGCGCGCCCCCGGCCGGCGCTCGCTGGGTCGCGTCACCGGGTCCCCGTTCTCCAGCGCGACGGCGCGCCGCTTGAGGCCGAAGTCGGCCAGCGCCTCGGCCAGCTTGTGGACGGACGGCTCCGGGGCCATGACGTCCACCCGCAGGCCATGCTCCTCGGCCGTCTTCGCCGTGGCCGGGCCGATGCAGGCGATCACGGTCACGTTGTGCGGCTTGCCCGCGATGCCGACCAGGTTCCGGACCGTGGACGACGACGTGAAGAGAACGGCGTCGAAGCCACCGCCCTTGATCGCCTCGCGGGTCTCGGCCGGCGGCGGCGAGGCGCGGACCGTCCGGTAGGCGGTCACGTCGTCGACCTCCCAGCCCAGCTCGATGAGGCCGGCGACCAGCGTCTCCGTGGCGATGTCGGCCCGCGGGAGGAACACGCGGTCGATCGGGTCGAACACCGGGTCGTACGGCGGCCAATCCTCCAGCAGGCCCGCGGCCGACTGCTCGCCGCTCGGCACCAGGTCCGGCTTCACGCCGAAGGCAACCAGCGCCTTGGCCGTCTGCTCGCCCACCGCGGCCACCTTGATGCCCGCGAAGGCGCGCGCGTCGAGGCCGTACTCCTCGAACTTCTCCCGCACCGCCTTCACCGCGTTGACCGACGTGAAGGCGATCCACTCGTAGCGGCCGGTGACCAGGCCCTTGACCGCACGTTCCATCTGCTGCGGGGTGCGCGGGGGCTCCACCGCGATCGTCGGGACCTCGTGCGGCACCGCGCCGTAGGACCGCAGCTGGTCGGAGAGCGACGCCGCCTGCTCCTTCGTGCGCGGCACGAGCACCTTCCAGCCGAACAGCGGCTTGGACTCGAACCACGACAGCTGGTCGCGCCGGGCGGCGGCGCTGCGCTCACCGACCACGGCTATCACCGGCCGGCCGCCGTCCGGGGAGGGCAGCACCTTCGCCTGCTTCAGGGTCTGCGCGATCGTGCCGAGCGTCGCCGCCCAGGTGCGCTGGCTCGTCGTCGTACCGGCGATCGTCACCGTCAGCGGGGTGTCCGGCTTGCGGCCCGCCGAGACCAGCTCGCCCGCCGCCGCGGCCACCGAGTCCAGCGTCGTGGAGACGACGACCGTGCCGTCCGACGCACCCACCTCGGTCCAGCAGCGGTCCGAGGCCGTACGGGCGTCCACGAACCGGACGTCCGCGCCCTCGGCGTCCCGCAGCGGCACACCGGCGTACGCGGGCACACCGACCGCCGCCGCGACACCCGGGACCACCTCGAAGGGCACCCCCGCGGCGGCGCAGGCGAGCATTTCCTCGGCCGCGTACGTATCAAGTCCCGGGTCCCCGGACACCGCACGGACGACCCGCCTGCCGCCCCGCGCAGCCTCCATGACAAGATGAGCGGCATCCCGGGCAGCGGCCGGGACAGCGGCGGTTGTTGACGTGCCGTCAACGACCGTCAGCTGGGGCGTGCCCGTGCCCGGCGGCGAGACCGAAGAAGGGTCTGCGTCCGTCCGTACGACGGAGACGCCCTGTCGGGCATGCGTCCGGATCACGTCGAGCACCTCGTGCTCGGCGACCAGGACGTCCGCGTTCGACAGCGCCTCCACGGCGCGCAGAGTCAGCAGTCCCGGATCTCCGGGTCCGGCACCGAGGAAGGTGACGTGCCCGTGTTCCGGACCGGCGGCAGGAAGGGCGGTGGGGCTCAATGTGCTCGCTCCCCCATCAGACCGGCCGCGCCCTGGGCGAGCATCTCGGTGGCGAGGTCGCGACCGAGTGCCAGCGCCTGGTCGTGCGTCTGGGGCACGGGACCGGTGGTGGACAGCTGCACCATGCGGGTGCCGTCGGTCGTGCCGACGACGCCGCGCAGGCGCATTTCTTTGACAAACTGCCCGTCGGCCAGCAAGTCGGCCAGCGCGCCCACAGGGGCGCTGCAGCCGGCTTCCAGGGCGGCGAGCAGTGACCGTTCGGCGGTCACGGCGGCCCGTGTGAACGGGTCGTCGAGTTCGCCGAGCGCCGCGATCAGGTCCGCGTTGTCCGCGGCACACTCGATCGCCAGTGCCCCCTGGCCGGGGGCGGGCAGAACCGTGTCGACCGACAGGAAGTCGGTCACCTCGTCGATCCGGCCTATCCGGTTCAGTCCGGCGGCGGCCAGTACGACGGCGTCGAGTTCGCCGTCGTGGACGTACCGGATCCGGGTGTCGACGTTGCCGCGGATCGGGACCGTCTCGATGTCCAGGCCGTGGGCGCGGGCGTACGCGTTCAGCTGCGCCATGCGGCGCGGCGAACCCGTGCCGATGCGCGCCCCGCGCGGCAGGTCCGTGAACTTCAGCGCGTCCCGGGCGACGATCACGTCCCGCGGATCCTCGCGCACCGGTACGGCGGCCAGGACCAGTTCCTCGGGCTGCGTGGTGGGCAGGTCCTTGAGCGAATGAACCGCGAAGTCGACCTCACCACGTATCAGCGCGTCGCGCAGCGCCGTGACGAACACGCCGGTGCCGCCGATCTGGGCGAGGGCCTCGCGGGAGACATCGCCGTACGTGGTGATCTCGACCAGCTCGACGGGCCGCCCGGTCACCCGGTGGACGGCCTCCGCCACCTGCCCGGACTGGGCCATGGCGAGTTTGCTGCGCCTGGTCCCCAGCCTCAGTGCCTTCTCAGTCATGCCGGTCGGTCCTTCTTGTCTGTGCTGTCCTCGGCCCGGGAGACGGCGGCGACCGTCTCGGGGTCGAGGTCGAACAGGGTGCGCAGCGCGTCCGCGTACCCGGCGCCGCCGGGCTCGGCCGCGAGCTGCTTGACCCGTACGGTCGGCGCGTGCAGCAACTTGTCGACGACCCGGTGCACGGCCTGCCGGATCTCGCCGCGCTGGCGTTCGTCCAGGTCGGGCAGGCGGCCGTCGAGCCGCGCGATCTCACCGGCGACGACGTCGGCGGCCATGGTGCGCAGCGCGACCACGGTCGGCGTGATGTGTGCCGCCCGCTGTGCCGCGCCGAAGGCCGCGACCTCGTCGGAGACGATACGCCGGACCTGGTCCACATCGGCCGCCATCGGCGCGTCGGCGGAGGCTTCCGCCAGCGACTCGATGTCGACGAGCCGCACCCCGACCAGCCGGTGCACGGCCGCGTCGATGTCCCGGGGCATGGCCAGGTCGAGCAGGAAGAGGGAGGGCGCCGGGCGCTCGGCCGGCGGCTCCGGCCTGCGCCGCTCGGGGATCCGGCCCACGCTCGCGGCGGTGGCGGCGAGCGCGGTGATCAGCTCGGCGTCCGCCTCGGGGGTACGGCGGCCGGGGCGGTCGATCGTTCTGCCTGCGGCCCAGGCCGCGTGCTGCTCCAGGGTGGCCGCGTCCATGCCCGCCACGGCGGCCTCGCCCATGAGGGAGAAGCCGGGCTGCACGGCGGCCAGGTCCAGCGGGCAGTTCTCGTCGGCGCCGCCGGTGGTGGGCGGCAGCGGGGCCTCGGTCTTCCCGGCCTTCACGGCCGTGAGACCGGTGTCGGCGACGGGGGCGCCGGTGCCGCCCTCGACCGCCTTCGCGACCGCCTCCGCCGTGAGCACCAGGCCCGTCGCGCCGGTACAGGAGACGACGACGTCGGCACGTGTCAGCTCGTCCGGCACGGCGTCCATCCGTACCGCGCGGGCGGTCACCGCGTTGTCGTCGGTCTCGGCCAGTATCTGCGCGAGCCGCTCGGCGCGCTCGAAGGTGCGGTTGGCGACGACGACCTCGGCGACCCCGGCCCGCGCGAGCGTGGCTGCGGCCAGCGAGGACATCGACCCGGCGCCGATGACCAGCGCCTTCTTGCCCGCGGCCCAGTCCTCGACGGATCCGCCGACGGCCAGCTGCTCCAGGCCGAAGGTGACCAGGGACTGTCCGGCGCGGTCGATGCCGGTCTCGGAGTGGGCGCGCTTGCCGACCCGCAGGCCCTGCTGGAACAGGTCGTTCATCAGCTTGCCGGCGCTGTGCAGCTCCTGCGCCTTGGCCAGGGAGTCCTTGATCTGGCCGAGGATCTGCCCCTCGCCGACGACCATCGAGTCCAGGCCGCAGGCCACCGAGAACAGGTGGTGGACGGCCCGGTCCTCGTAGTGCACGTAGAGGTACGGGGTGAGCTCCTCCAGGCCGACGCCGCTGTGCTGGGCGAGCAGCGTGGACAGCTCGGCGACACCGGCGTGGAACTTGTCCACGTCGGCGTACAGCTCGATGCGGTTGCAGGTGGCGAGCACCGCGGCCTCGGTGGCCGGCTCGGCGGCGACCGTGTCCTGCAGCAGTTTGATCTGGGCGTCCGCGCCCAGCGCGGCCCGCTCCAGCACGCTCACCGGGGCGCTGCGGTGGCTCAGCCCGACGACGAGGAGACTCATGCCGGCATCACGGCGGGTACGTCCCCGTCGGGCCCCTGGTCGGCGGACGCGTCGTGCGCGGTGGCGGGCAGCGAGCCGACGTCACCGGCCGTGGTCTCCTCGCCTGCCTTGCGCTGCTCGTGGAAGGCGAGGATCTGGAGTTCGATCGAGAGGTCGACCTTGCGCACGTCGACGCCGTCCGGGACGGACAGCACGGTCGGCGCGAAGTTCAGGATGGAGGTGACCCCGGCGGCCACGAGCCGGTCGCAGACCTGCTGGGCGGCACCGGCGGGAGTGGCGATGACGCCGATGGACACCCCGTTGTCCTTGATGATCTTTTCCAGGTCGTCGGTGTGCTGCACCGGGATACCGGCGACGGGCTTTCCGGCCATCGCGGGATCGGCGTCGATCAGCGCGGCCACCCGGAAACCACGGGAGGCGAACCCGCCGTAATTGGCCAGGGCGGCGCCGAGGTTACCGATACCGACGATCACAACCGGCCAGTCCTGGGTCAGGCCGAGTTCACGGGAGATCTGGTAGACGAGATACTCCACGTCGTAGCCGACACCGCGCGTTCCGTAGGAGCCCAGGTAGGAGAAGTCCTTGCGCAGCTTGGCGGAGTTGACCCCCGCCGCGGCCGCCAGCTCCTCGGAGGAGACCGTGGGTACCGAGCGCTCCGACAGTGCGGTCAGGGCTCGGAGGTACAGCGGAAGCCTGGCGACGGTGGCCTCGGGAATCCCTCGGCTACGGGTCGCCGGTCGGTGTGTTCGGCCAGTTGCCACGGTGCTCCTGCGGGTAGAGCGGGGCTGCAGGCGGTCATACGTCCCCAGACCGCCCCGTCGACAGCAGGCTATGTCTTTGTGAACGCGTGCACAAAGATGGTGTCCGATTTGCCCGGCAGAAGTGACCGGGGTCACGCACCTTTCACGCCCTTGACGGGAACCGGTGCATACGCACCGACGTTCCTTCGTTACTGGGGGCAAAACCGCACACTCTCCTCACGAATCCCGCCCCCGAGATCAGACCGCCGTCGATCCTAAGCGACTTTCCGACCGGTTTGGACTAGTCGGTCAGTGCCCGGCGCAGCCGCTCCTCGTTCACGCGCCAGAAGGTGTGCTGTTCACCATCGACCAGTACGACCGGGATCTGCTCCCAGTACTGGTCATGGAGGGCCCGGTCCTCGGTGATGTCCTTCTGCTCCCAGGACACGCCGAGTTCTGCGCAGACCTTCTCGATCACGACCTGCGCGTCGTCGCAGAGATGGCAGCCGGGCTTGCGGATGAGCGTGACCAGCCGGTCACGGGGGTCGGCGGGGGCGGCCTTGCGGCGGAAAAGCGGACTCATACCGGCCATTGTCGCGCGCGCCGTGCACGCTTCGGATCAGCTCTTTAACGGCCCGGTCGCGGAGAGTTCACGCGCATCCAACCTCGCGACTGACGGAACCACCGAACAAACTGGCTATGCTCACGACATGGCCGCTCTCGGATGGCTCACTCCCCGTAGGCGCTCCGCCACCGCGCGCAGCGTGTTGGCCGGCGAAGCCTCGGCGGAGGCTGCCCGCAAGTCCTCGCAGGAAGCGCAGGGAACGCCGCAGGTCACCGCCAGGGAACCGGAGTTCCCCGTGATCGGGGACGAGAAGGCGGCTGCCTTCTTCGACCTCGACAACACCGTCATGCAGGGCGCCGCGCTGTTCCACTTCGGCCGGGGCCTGTACAAGCGGAAGTTCTTCGAGACGCGCGACCTCGCCAAGTTCGCCTGGCAGCAGGCGTGGTTCCGGCTGGCCGGCGTCGAGGACCCCGAGCACATGCAGGACGCGCGCGACTCGGCGCTGTCGATCGTCAAGGGCCACCGGGTCGCCGAGCTGGAGGCGATCGGCGAGGAGATCTACGACGAGTACATGGCCGACCGCATCTGGCCCGGCACCCGAGCCCTGGCCCAGGCTCACCTGGACGCGGGCCAGAAGGTGTGGCTGGTCACGGCGGCCCCGGTGGAGATCGCCCAGGTGATCGCCCGCCGCCTGGGCCTGACCGGCGCGCTCGGCACGGTGGCCGAGTCGGTGGACGGCGTCTACACGGGCAAGCTGGTCGGCGAGCCGCTGCACGGGCCCGCGAAGGCGGAGGCGGTCCGCGCCCTGGCCGCGGCGGAGAGCCTCGACCTCTCCCGCTGCGCGGCCTACAGCGACAGCCACAACGACATCCCGATGCTGTCCCTGGTCGGTCACCCCTACGCCATCAACCCCGACGCCAAGCTGCGCAAACACGCCCGCGAGAAGGACTGGCGCCTGCGCGACTACCGCACCGGCCGGAAGGCGGCGAAGGTCGGCATTCCGGCGGCGGCGGGGGTCGGCGCGGTAGCCGGGGGCACCGCGGCGGCCATCGCCCTGAGCCGACGGCGCCGATAGCGGCTCAGCGGCACCTCCCATCGGGCAGCGCCCCGAACTCACCCAGCCTCGGCACCGGACCCGGATTATGCCGCGGCCACTTCAACACGCGCTGTACCTCGCCGAAACCGGCCAGATTTCGGTCAACAAGCGATCACGATACGGCACTTGAGCTGGCGTCAATCAGTAACAGAAGCGACGCAATCGATGATTTGAGCAACTCGGTGTAGCAGTGCCTGCACGAAGCGTTATTCTCCTCAGACGCAAACCGGTACCCCTCCGTCGCTACGACGGGTGAACGGTCCCGCACTGCACGTGATGGAAGCTCTGCCTCTGGGAGTCCCGTGTACCCACACGTCGGGGTTGACGCCTCGGGCCTGGCTACGCTGCGCGCGACCGTCGCAGCGGTCAAAGAGACGCTGCGCGGCCTCGCCCCGACCGCGTACGCCGTCCCCGCCTTCGCCGCCACCGCGCCCGTAGGCCCCTGCTACGCACTGGCCGAAGGCAGCGCCGCCGTGGGCAGACGCGGGCGCTCCGCCGGCGCCGCCACCGCCCGCCGCCCGGCCGCCGACAGCGACAGCGCCCGGATGATGGACCTGGTCGAGCGCGCCCAGGCGGGCGAGGCCGAGGCCTTCGGCCGGCTGTACGACCAGTACAGCGATACGGTGTACCGGTACATCTACTACCGCGTCGGCGGCCGGGCCACCGCCGAGGACCTGACGAGCGAGACCTTTCTGCGGGCCCTGCGCAGGATCGGCACCTTCACCTGGCAGGGCCGCGACTTCGGAGCCTGGCTGGTCACGATCGCCCGTAACCTGGTCGCCGACCACTTCAAGTCCAGCCGCTTCCGCCTGGAGGTCACCACCGGCGAGATGCTGGACGCCAACGAGGTCGAGCGCTCCCCGGAGGACTCCGTCCTGGAGTCCCTGTCGAACGCCGCGCTGCTCGACGCGGTGCGCCGGCTCAACCCGCAGCAGCAGGAGTGCGTGACGCTCCGCTTTCTCCAGGGGCTCTCGGTCGCCGAGACCGCCCGCGTCATGGGCAAGAACGAGGGCGCCATCAAGACCCTCCAGTACCGCGCCGTACGCACACTGGCCCGACTGCTGCCGGACGACGCCCGCTGAACCAGGCAACTCTCGGCAACATTCAACTCACGCTCCGTGAAGGCCCGTTGCCGCCACGATTCGGGCATCCGCCGTCCGTAACCCAAGTGCCGCGCCAGTCGTTGTGCGGGATACAGGCTCCCTGTGGTCACGTCCTGGCAGACCCTGATCGCTCGATCGTGTGAAGTGGTCGCGGACGTGCAACCCTCAGGACCCCCTGGGGAGTCGACCGTCATGACGAGAGGAGGTGCCGCCAGTGATCGCGAACGTATCGGCGCACCGGCGGGCGAACGCCTTCGCCCAGGCCCTGGAGGAGCAGTCCGACCGGGACACGGCGGCCCAGCAGTCCGTAGGCCCGGCAGGTTCTCCGCCGACCGCCGAGGAGCAGACCGAGCGGGGCGAGCTACTGGCCCTGGCCGCGGGCCTCGGCGCGCTGCCCAAGCCGCAGCTCGACCCGGAGGTCAAGGTCGTGCAGCGCGCCCAGCTGGTGGCCGCGATGGAGGCCATGCTCAAGGAGGGCACGGGGGCGGCGGACGCGTCGGTACCGGATCAGCGTTCTTCCCGGTCCCGAGCCGCCCACCGGGCGAGTCCGCTGGGCAAACTCCGCCCGCGTTCCCGGCTGACCAAGGGGCTGGCGGCGGGCGGGCTGAGCGTGGGCGTGGCCGCGGGAGCCTTCGGCGGAGTCGCCGCCGCCAGCTCGAACGCCCTGCCAGGTGATTCCCTCTACGGCCTCAAACGCGGCATCGAGGACTTCAAGCTCAATTACCTGACCAACGGCGACGACCAGCGCGGCCAGACCTACCTCGACCAGGCCTCCACCCGGCTCAACGAGGCCCGCCGGCTGCTGGAGCGCGGACGCGGCGGCCACCTCGACCACGAGTCCATCGGCGAGATCCGCCGCACGCTCTCCGGCATGCAGCAGGACGTCACCGAGGGCCACCGCCTGCTCCACGAGGCCTATGAGGCCGACCCCCACTCCCTCGGCCCCATCCAGGCCCTGTCCACGTTCTCCCGCTCCCACCGCGAGGTGTGGACCGCGCTCAGCGACAAGCTGCCCGTGCAGCTCGGGGACGTCAAACAGCAGGTCTCGTCGGTCTTCGACGCCATAGACCAGGAGGTCGCCCCGCTGCAGTCCCTGCTCCCGCAGCCACCCGCCCAGGGCGGCGGCGGCAAGCACCAGGGCTCCGGCTCGGCATCCACCGGCTCCTCCGGCGGCGCCCGGTCGACGGCGCCCAGCTCCGCCGGCACCACCCCGTCCACCGGCCGGCACGCACGCCCGGGCGACCCGAGCGGCTCGGCCACCGGCAGCAGCGGCGAGGGCCTGCTCGGCGGCGACACGGGCGGCCTGCTGGAGCCACCGAAGACGGGCACCGGCACCAGCGCCCCGTCCACCGGCAAACCCCCGTCCACCGCCCCCGACATCACCCTCCCCCCGCTCCTCCCCGGCCTCCTCCCGGGCCTGGGCATCGACAGCGAGGACACACACTGACGCCGTTACGGCAACGACGCCGGGGGTGCCCCACCCAGGTGGGGCGCCCCCGGCGTTCGCCTGCTGGACGCGCCGAACGGCCGACCGTTTAGAAGAACACCGAGCGCCGCTGCACCAACAGCTTGTACAGCGTGTGCTGAATCTGCTCCCGCACCTGATCGGTCAGGTTGAACATCAGCATCGGATCCTCGGCCGCCTCCGCCGGATACCCGTCCGTCGCAATCGGCTGCCCGAACTGGATCGTCCACTTGGTCGGCAACGGAATCGCACCGAGCGGCCCCAGCCACGGAAACGTCGGCGTCAACGGGAAGTACGGAAAGCCCAGCACCCGCGCCAGCGTCTTCGCGTTGCCGATCATCGGATAGATCTCCTCCGCGCCCACGATCGAGCACGGAATGATCGGCACCCCCTGCCGCAGCGCGGTCGACACAAAGCCACCCCGCCCGAACCGCTGCAGCTTGTACCGCTCGCTGAAAGGTTTCCCGATGCCCTTGAAGCCCTCCGGCATCACCCCGACCAGCTCCCCCTGAGCCAGCAGCCGCTCGGCGTCCTCCGCGCAGGCCAGGGTGTGCCCCAGCTTGCGGGCCAACTCGTTGACCACCGGCAGCACGAAGACCAAGTCGGCCGCCAGCAGCCGTAGATGACGGTCGGCCGGATGATGGTCGTGCACCGCGACCTGCATCATCAGCCCATCCAGCGGCAGGGTCCCGGAGTGGTTGGCGACGATCAGCGCCCCGCCCTCGGCCGGGATGTTCTCGATGCCCTTCACCTCGACCCGGAAGTACTTCTCGTACACCGGCCTCAGCAGTGACATCAGGACCTGGTCGGTCAGCTCCGCGTCGTAACCGAAGTCGTCGACGTCGTAGTCCCCGGTCAGCCGGCGCCGTAGAAAGGCCAGCCCGGCCGCCACCCGCCGCTCCAGGCCGCCGTCGTCCCGCCCAGCGGCACCCGACCGCTCCAGCGGCTCCTCCGGCTTCTGGGGCTTCTCCTCGCGGCTCACAGGCCCATCTTCCCGTGCCCGGCCCCGGCCCGGCAGAGGCTGGACCTCACCCATCTCCCGGGCCCCGGCCTCGCCTAGGGCACCGCGCCGGCTGCCCGTGCTCCGGCGCCGCGCCGGGCGTTGCACCGCGCCCCCGCGGGACCGGTCGTCGTCGAACGGAATGACCTTGGCGTCCGCCATCGTTGCTGCGCTCCTCGGTTGGCGCTAGTCGGCGCTGTGCGTCGTGGGCCGGCCGCCGCCCTTCGCGGCCAGCGCGGCGATCCGGTCGACGGCCCCCGCGAGGGCCTGAGGCGGCACCAGCCCGGGGCCCTGGCCGCGCGCGAAGTCCGCGAACGTCTCCGCCGTCGTGTACCTGGGCGTGAAGCCCAGCGTGTCGCGCATCTGGACCGTGTCCACCACCCGCCCGTGCGTGAGCAGCCGGATCTGCTCCGGCGAGAAGTCCGTCATACCGAGCGTACGCACCAGCGACCCCGCCCAGGTGACCGCCGGCAGCAGCAGCGGCACCGTCGGGCGCCCGAGCCGCCGGGAGCACTGCGAGAGCAGCAGCACACCGTCCCCGGCGATGTTGAAGGTGCCGCTGTTGAGGGTGCCCCGGCGCGGTTCGTGCGAGGCGATCCTGAGCACCTCGACGACGTCGTCCTCGTGCACGAACTGCAGCCGCGGGTCGTAGCCGAACACGGTCGGCAGGACGGGCAGCGCGAAGTAGGAGGCGAGCGGGGTGTCCGCGGCGGGGCCGAGGATGTTGGCGAACCGCAGCACGCACACGGCGACGTCCGGCCGCCGCCGGGCGAACCCCCGCACATACCCCTCGACCTCGACGGTGTCCTTCGCGAAGCCGCCGCTCGGCAGCGACTTCGGCGGGGTCGTCTCGGTGAACACGGCCGGATCGCGCGGCGCCGAGCCGTACACGTTCGTACTGGACTTGACCACCAGCCGCTTCACGGTCGGCGACTTCTGGCAGGCGCCGAGCAACTGCATGGTGCCGATGACGTTGGTCTCCTTGACCGTGGCCCGGTTGCCGCTGCCCAGCGCCGTGCCGGTCACGTCCATGTGGACGACCGTATCGGCGCCCGTCTCGGCGAGCACCCGGGCGATGGTCGGCTGCCGGATGTCGGCCTGGATGAAGTCCGCACCGCCCAGATGGTGCGCCGGCGGCACCGCGTCCACGGCGATCACCCGGTCGACCTCCGGATCCCGCTGGATCCGCCGTACGAACCGGCCGCCCAGTTGCCGGGCCACTCCGGTGACGAGCACGACCTTCCCCAAGATCAGCGCCTTCCCTCGTACGTGATGCGTACGGCCAACCTAGCGGGTCGATGTTGCGCTGTGATGACCACCCGATGCACGAAGTGACGCAAATTCACTCATCGGAACATGCCGGGTTCCCCCGGACATGCCTGCCACCCCCGGCAGCCGGCCCCGGATATGCCTGTGGCCCCCCACCAGTGCTGATGGGAGGCCACAGCGTGACACGCTCTCGCGACGCCGCTTACTTCTTGTTGCGGCGCTGAACGCGCGTGCGCTTGAGCAGCTTGCGGTGCTTCTTCTTGGCCATCCGCTTGCGCCGCTTCTTGATAACAGAGCCCACGACTACCCTCGCTCACTTCTCATCACTCGGTTGTTTGGGCGCCATGGGCCCACACGACCTACGAGGGGCTAGCCTACCCAACCGAGCGCCGAGGTCGTAATCGAGGGGGGTACCCCGGGTCACCCGGGGGTCACCCTGGGGTTGCCGTCAGGCAGTCTCCACCCCCACATAGCTGTCACGGAGGTACTCGTGTACCGCTTGCTCCGGGACACGGAACGACCGCCCGACCCGGATCGCGGGCAGATGACCGCTGTGCACCAGGCGGTACACGGTCATCTTCGACACTCGCATCACCGAGGCGACCTCCGCCACGGTAAGGAACACGACCTCGTTCAGAGGCCTCTCGTCAGCTGCAGCCATGACACACCTGAACCTTCCGCACTCGACGGCCACCGGCTTCCCCTTCCGGTGACTCTTCGTCGTTGCGTGCTCACTCCCCAATGTAGGGGCGGGTGATGCAAGTGGGGAAGAGGTGCACCCATCGCAGGCCTACTGTGACAGACACGCTCGTTTGAGTACGTAGCGGGTGAGCGGCCGGTAGTACTCAGACCGCACGGCGTCATCAAGCGGAACGACGACGGACACGCGCCCCTCTGCCTCCCCCACGAACAGCGCCGGATCATCGGTGTCGGCGAGCCCGATGGTCTCGAACCCCAGCTGACCAGCGCCGCACACCCAGCCGTGATCGCCGACGACCAGTTCGGGCAACGGCCCACCGCCCTCCGCCACGGCCTCCAGCACGACCCGAACCGGCAGCGGCGAATGACTGTGCACGCCCGGCTCACAACCCGGGCGCTCGTCGTCGGTTTCCCGCACCAACCCAACCCGCCGTGCGTAGCCGAGGTGATACGTACGTAGACCGAACCGGGTCAATATGTCGACACGGCGACCCTGCGCGGGAGTGAGCACGTCACACCCCGCCGCCGAGAGCGCGTCCGCCAAGTCGGCGTAGAACCCGAGCAACCGCTGCGGATGCCCGGTCCCGAACAACACGGGCGCGCCACGCCGGGCCACCTGCCGGATCCGCCCCGCGAAGGCATCCAGCGCGGCCAGCGTCCGCTCCGGATCGATCACATCCGGCCCCGAAGTGTGCCGGGGATCGCCCGATACCCCACACTTCTGCGCCATCAGCTCAAGCAACTCCGGCTGCTCCCAAGTCCCTTCGGGATCGAGCCCGATCAGCACCCGGGGATCCCGGGCCGCGAACAGCCGATAACTCCGCAGACTGTCCTCCCGAGAGGTCCCCACCTCCCCGGCAAGCCGAACAGCCAGCAGATGCGCACGCAGAGCTCCGCCGGTCGACATGGGTGCGATGGTGACGCATGGCTGCGGGAGAGGGGGCGCAAACGCGGGAAGTGCGCACGGTTGGCGTAACGGAGGCGAGAGCAGCCACCCCGGGCGGAGCCCCCGGTCCGTTCAGGGGAGCAGCCCCCGCAGCGGGAACACCGCCCGACGAGTGGCCCGTACCGCCTGATCAAGCCGGTCCGCGGGGTCGTAACCCGACTCCCACGACGCCCAGTTCACCGGCCACCGCCCATCGGTCATCCGCTGCGGCCCGAACTGCCGGGTCCGAGCGAACACCTCCTGCCGCCACGCCTCCGGAATCATCGCCTCCGGTGCCACCGGCCGCCCCGCCGCGATCCCCACCAGATGCGTCCACGACCGCGGCACGACATCGACCACCGCGTACCCGCCGCCCCCCAGCGCGACCCACTTCCCCCCGGCGTACTCGTGCGCCAGCTCATGGCACGCCACCTGCACCGCCCGCTGCGCGTCCAGCGACACGGCAAGGTGCGCGAGCGGATCCTCGAAGTGCGTGTCCGCCCCGTGCTGCGACACCAGCACCTGCGGCCGGAACTCCGCCAGCAACTCCGGCACCACCGCATGGAACGCCCGCACCCACCCCGCGTCCCCGGTCCCCGCCGGCAGCGCGACGTTGACGGCCGCCCCCTCACCGGCCCCGGCACCCGTCTCCTCCGGCCACCCGGTCTGCGGGAACAACGTGCGGGGATGCTCGTGCAGCGAGATCGTCAGGACCCGCGGATCCTCCCAGAACGCCGCCTGCACCCCGTCCCCGTGATGCACGTCGACATCCACATAGGCGACCCGCTCGGCCCCCAGCTCCAGCAACCGGGCGATGGCCAGCGAGGCGTCGTTGTACACGCAGAACCCGGACGCTCCCCCCGGCATCGCATGGTGCAGCCCGCCCGCGAAATTCACGGCGTGCTCGGCATCCCCCCGCCACACCGCCTCTGCCGCCCCCACCGACTGCCCGGCGATCAGCGCGGACACCTCGTGCATCCCGGCGAAGGCCGGATCATCGAGGGTCCCCAGCCCGTACGACCCGATCGCCGACGCCGGGGCGGCCGACGCGGCCTTCACCGCGTCGATGTAGTCCTCCCGGTGGACCAGCCGCAGCGTCGACTCCCCGGCCGGCTTGGCAGCGACGACCTCCATCTCCCGGTCGAGCCCGAAGGCCTCCACCAGTTTCCGGGTCAGTGTCAGCCGGACCGGATCCATCGGATGGTCCGGGCCGAAGTCATAGCCCGTTACTGCCTCGTCCCACATCAGCTGTGCGCGGCCGCTCATGCCCGCCACCGTATCGGTCCTGTTGAGCGGCGAACGACCTGGCGTACACCAACGTCACCAGCACCAACACCATCGGCACGAGCATGGCGCCCCGATAGCTCCAGGCATCGCCGAGAGCACCGACCAACGGCGAACCGATCAGAAAGCCCACGTAATTGAAAATGTTCAGCCGCGCGATGGCCGCGTCCGAAGCCCCAGGAAACAGGCGCCCCGCCGCCGCGAACGTCTGCGGCACCAGCACGCACAACCCCAGACCCAACAGTGTGAACCCGAGCATCCCCACCCACGCCCCGGGCGCCGAGGCCACCACCGCGAACCCGCCGGCCGCCACCAGCGTCCCGAGCCGTACGACCGCCACCGCCCCGAACCGCCGCACCCCGAGGTCCCCGATGGCCCGCCCCAGCAATGTCGTCACCATGTACACGTTGTACGGCACCGTCGCCAGTTGCTCCGAGCTGCCCAGCACGTCCTTCAGATACTTCGCGCTCCAGTTGGAGACGGTCGAGTCCCCGATGTAGGCGAAGGTCATCACCAGGCACAGCGGCAGCAGCAGCTTGAAGACGACACCGGTGCCCCGACCCTGGTCCTGGTCCTCCCCCACCGGCGCCGGATCCCCGTCGACGTACCACCGGCTCCCCACGAGCGTCGCCGGCAGCAGCACGGCCACCACCGGCAGATACGACACCCACAGCGCGAGATGCCAGTGCGCCCCGCCCCAGGCCAGCGAGGCCCCCAGGATCCCGCCCAGGCTGTACGCGGCGTGGAAACTGAGCATGATGCTGCGCCCGTACGACCGCTGCAGGCTCACCCCGAGCATGTTCATGGACGCGTCCAGCGCCCCCACAGCCAGCCCGAACGCGCCCAGCGCCACCGCCAGCTCCGCGATGTGCCCGCCCGCCCCGGCGCCGAGCAGCGCCAGCAGGACGACCGGCTGGGACCAGCGCAGCAGCCGGCTGGGCCGTATTCGCCTCACCAGCTGCTCGGTGGTCACACTGCCGACACCGGCGAGGATCGGTACGGCAGCCAGGAAGGCCGGCAGCAGCGCGTCGGAGACGCCGTACCGGTCCTGGATGGCCGGGATGCGCGTCACCAGGAGGGCGAAGGTGGCGCCTTGGGCGAAGAAGCTGAACGCCAGCGAGGCCCTGCCGCGCCGCAGCACATCAGTCATGGCGGCGAGCGTAGGGCCCCGGGCTACCTGTGGGTAGATCCGGCCAAAGATGAATTTCCTTCAGCTTTACCGAACGCGGGCTCAGGCGGTTGCAGGGACCTCGGGCGTCCCGGCCTTGGTCACCTCGGCCTCGACCTCGGCGTTGAGCATCTTCTCCATCGGCTCCACGGCCAGCCCACCGCCGACCACGAATCCGATCACCATCGCGCCGACGAGGAAGACACTGCCGAGCCACACCATCGTGTCCACGGGAATGGTGTACGCACCCACAACCCGGGCGACACACTCGGCGAGCAGCACCAGCCCCCAGACGACCGAGAACGCCTTCTCCTTGCTCCGGAAGGCCGCGGACCGGTCCGACGCGCCGGAGACGAGCCGCTCCCAGGCGGCCTCCTTCGCCGCGTCGCCCTTCACCAGGAACGGCTTCATACCCGCGGTCATCATCGGCTTGCCCAGCCGGACGGAGACGAGGATGCCGAAGGCGACGACACTGCTGACCCCGCTGTCCTTGGCGAGCATCAGCCGCGGGTCACCGGACACGAAGCTCAGCAGCAGCGAGACGACGTTGACGACCAGGATGAGGCCGGCCAGAGCATTGGTCCTCCGCTCCTTGACCAGGCTCCACGCGGTCCTCAGCGCCGGCACCACACTGCTCCAGGCGAGGGCGGCGAAGGTGCTCATCCCGAACGCGTCCTTGAAGAGGTAGTACGAGCCGAGCGGCACCGCCACGTCCAGGAGCAGCGGCCTGAAGTTGGCCAGCACGCTCGGTTCCTGCTTCTGCCGCTGCTCGGTCCGACTCTGGATCCCCGTGTTCTTCGTCATGCCCTCAGCTTCGCCGCCACGCGGGGTGCGGCAGTAGAAACGATCGTCCGGACGTCCGCATGACAATTGTCAGGCACCGGGCGATGGCTTTCGTCAAACCAGCAGGTCGGCCAACTCACCCATCGAGGAGAAGAGTTGGTGGGCTGCCGCCAGCTTGGCCGCCGGTGTCATCGCGGTGAACCCGTAGACGGTCATGCCGGCCGCCACGGCCGCCTGGACGCCCAGCGGCGAATCCTCCACGACCAGGCACCGCTCCGGCGTCACCCCCATACGCTCCGCCGCGTACAGGAAGAGATCGGGCGCCGGCTTCCCACGCCCCACGTCCTCGGAACTGAAGATCCGGTCCTCCGTGAACCACCGGTCGAGCCCGGTCGTGCGGTGCCCGACCCGGATCCGCGCATGACTCCCCGAGGAGGCCACGCAGTACGGCACCCCGTCCGCGGCCAGCTTCTCCAGTACGCCGGCCACACCGGCCACGGGCTGCAGCTCCCGCTCGAACGCGGCGAACACGCGCGCGTGGAAGACGTCGTCGAAGTCGTCCGGCAGCCGCTGACCGGTCCGCTCCAGCACGAGCTCATGGATCCGGTGCATCGCCGAGCCCATGTAGTCCCGGATGGAGTCCTCGTACGACGTCGGGTGCCCCAACTCGGTCAGGTAGCCGGCCAGATGCCGGTTGGAGATGGGCTCGCTGTCGACGAGCACGCCGTCGTTGTCGAAGATGATCAGGTCATAGCGCATGGGCCAACCCTAAACGCAGAAAGGCCCACGCCATCCGGCGTGGGCCTTTCCCAAGAATTGTTCGGCGGTGTCCTACTCTCCCACAGGGTCCCCCCTGCAGTA
>NZ_JBVIJE010000036.1:0-69020 GCF_055581585.1 Streptomyces sp. NPDC031426 | reverse complement strand
CCCGTTCTCTCATGCCCGCGACCGCACCCGAACCCCAGTCCAGATGATCACCCACTGCCGCTCGAACAAGATCCGGTTTGCCACAACGCACTGAGTGAACCTAACGTGGCGACGCGACTCCGGGGCAGGCCCACCCCGGCCGCAGCCGGTAAGGATCGAGCGTCCCAACTGCCGCCGTTTCGCCGCTGGCTGTTTCACGGAACTGCGGCCAGAGCCAATCTCAAAGAGCCCTATCAGCGCCGCCCACCCCGCACGGCTCGGCGCCGTGGCCACCTGAAGGCCTCCAGACGAAGCACAGCGAGCCGCCGTACGGTTCCCGACCACTCCGCGCTCCACGGCACGGAAGCCACCGCGGTCCCATCCCGGCCACGGCGTTTCAAGGGGCCGCGCTGGAGACAGTTGCGGACTACGTCCAGCAAGAGGCCGCTGCTGCCAGGTATCGCCTGCTAAGCCGTCGAGCAGCGCGGAGCGCCCCCCGCTTCCCGCGGGGGCGCTCCGCTGCACCTTTCAGGCGTCTTTTACACCCGGTCGATGCCGAAGACTCTCGGGCCTGGTAGCGCGGGACATCAACTCCTGTACGACACCCGCCGCCCTGCGGCCACCGTGGATGATGTCGACCACGGCCCGGGTAATGGGCATCTCCACGTCATGGCGTTCGGCAAGGCCCTGGATGGCCTTGCAGGAGGCGACGCCTTCCGCGGTCTGGGTCGTGGCAGCCCGCGCCTCTTCGACGCTCAGGCCCCGGCCCAGGTGGGCACCAAAGGTGTGGTTCCGGGACAGCGTGGACGAGCACGTCGCGATCAGGTCGCCCATGCCGGCGAGCCCGGCGAGGGTGAGCGGGTCGGCGCCCATGGCGGCGCCGAGCCGGGTTGCCTCGGCGAGCCCTCGGGTGACCAGGGCGGCCTTGGCATTGTCTCCAAGCTTCATGCCGTCCGTGATGCCGACGGCCAGGGCGATGACGTTCTTGATGGCACCGCCGAGTTCGCAGCCGATGACGTCGGTGTTCGTGTACGGCCGGAAGTACGCCGTGTGGCATGCCGTCTGGATGAGCGCGGCCGTGCTCTCCTCGGCACAGGCGACGACGCTCGCGGCCGGTTTGCGATCGACGATCTCGGCAGCCAGGTTGGGCCCGGACACCACGGCGATCCGGTCGGGCCACGCGCCGGTCGTCTCGGCGATGACCTCGCTCATGAGCCGGCCGGTGCCCAGCTCCACACCCTTCATCAGCGACACGAACACCGTGCGGTTCTCCCACTGCCCCGCCCAGCCTTCCAGCAGCGGGCGAGCGCTCTGGGCGGAGACAGCAAGGACAGCGATGTCTGCGCCGCGCGCCGCCTCGGCCGGGTCGGTCGTCGCCCGGACGTTGTCCGGCAGCTTGACCTGGGGCAGGTAGTCGGGGTTGGCACGCGTGTCGTTGATCACGTCGACCAGCGCCGTTCGGCGCCCCCAGAGCGCGACCTCGCATCCGGCGTCGGCCAGCACGTGGGAGAACGCGGTTCCCCAGGAGCCGGCTCCGTAGACGGCAACACGACGAGACATGCGATGGATCTCCTGTTCAGTCCTCAGGCCGCCTCAATGTAACGACCAGCGCCAGCCGTTCCTGGAGTTTCGGCCCTCTCATGCGTGCCTCAGCAAGCATGTTCTGGGCTTGAGCGTCACCGAGCTGCGCCCGCAGCTCGGCCTCGTGCCGGACCCACAGCGCGTAGAGTCGCTGCCACATCCCTGGTTCGTGCGGCCGTTCCTCCTCGGCATCGAGGATCAGCCCGACGCCCTTGGCCTGTTCCGGCCAAGTCGGCATGGCCGGCCTGGTGCGGGAGCGGGCGGAGGTGACGACCGCCCGGGCGCCGGGCTTCAGGACGCGCCGGATCTCCTCCAGCGCCCTCCTGCGGTCACGCTCGAACCCGAGGGCATCCACGCAGATCAGCCCGTGCGCGTACCGGTCGGGCAGGCCGGTCGCAGCCAGCGAGCCGACACCGAACCTGGCGCGGTCGGCCGGCAGGTCGAACTCCTGGACACGGCGGGCGGCCAGACCGACCGCCGTGGCGGAGACGTCAACTCCGGTGGCGTACACGGACAGCGCGCGGGTCAGCCACAGGCCTGCACCGCCCGTCCCGCACGCAAAGTCTACCAGTTGCTGGCCCGGCGCCAGCCGCAGCTTGGCCACCATGGTGCCGAGCAGCGGCCAGTCGCAGGAACTCGACGCGTCAACCTCGTGTGGGTAGACGTCGCCCATAGCCTGCGCATACAGGTCGCAGGTGATCGTGCCGGCCGCCCTGGCGGCATACATCGCGTCGTACACCCGAGCCGTCTGCCGCTCCGCGTGGGTCAGGACCGGGCTATTCATGGCGCTCCCTGGTCCGGGGGATGGAGCGGGTGATCCGCATCTCCATGCCGGGACTCACGACCTTCACCGCCGCGTACGCCTGCGCGTCGTGCAGGGTGACGGCGATCGGCTCATGCCCGGTGACGCTGGTAGCGGTCGCGACTACCTGGTGGAGCAGCCGGTCGACATTCGGCTCGAGGTCTACGCACAGGCCGGTGCACTGCGGCCACTCGCGTGCAGGCAGGACGGCCAGGTCCGGCTTGTCCGGCTGTGCTGCGAACGTCGCCTCGTGCGAGTCCAGGTCGTCGCGTGTGCCCGCGATGTACGTCAGTCGAGACTGCGCGGCCTCGGTCAGCGCCCTCGATAGGGCGATCTCCGGGAGCGCGTGGCAGCCGGACCCGGCGAACACCACCGGGTAGTCCTCGGACCAGATGTAGGCCGCGAATACCGGGATGCTGTACGGGCTGCCCACATGGACGGTCTCCAGCCACATCCCGGCGTCGAGGAACCGGCCGATCAGCTCTGCGCAGTACGGGTCAGTCACACAGGCCGGGTCGAGCAGAGCCCGGAACTGTCCGCCAGCGGCGTGGTCGCGGTGCAGGACGTCCCGCTCCACCGTCTCCAGCAGGGCATGCAGCGTCGCTTCCGCGCGCGTGTTGCCGCATGCCAAGCCGTTGCTGGTGGCGGCGAACACCTCGGGCCGCAGCCCGTTGCGGTGTGCTTCGCGGCGCAGCAGGTCCGCTGGCACCAGGACGTCTTCGCCGCTGTTCAGTCCGGTGCCGGCCGTCCAGTCCAGTTCGATGTCGCAGAGGGGGGGGTGGTCGATCTTCACCGGGAGTGCAGCCATCGGGTACGGCGGGCTCAGCTCCCTGTGCGTGGCGCGCTCGGCGATTCGTACCGGCTGCTCCGCGTGCCACAGTTCGGCGGCCTCCAGGACGGCGGAGACCTTCGCGAGGGTGTCGGTGGCGCCCTTGCCCTGTGACGTCACCAGCGTGTGGGCAGCCGGCCGTGCAGCCGTCCACACCGGGATGTCGAGATAGTCGAGGGCGGTGAGCCGGGCGAAGCGGGTGATTCCCAGCCGTGCAATCTCCGGTTTCAGCGCCTCCCAGGTGTCCTCGGGCGCGCGGGTGCGGACGGTGCCGCGCAGGCTGATGCCGGTCACCGGGCGGCCTCCTGGTCCCGCAGGAACCCGAGCACGAAGGGGCGTGCTGCATCCACGGCCTCACGGCTTCCGTGCAGGCCCCGCAGCCAGGCCTCCTCTTCCAGGTCGGCGGGGTCGGTGCCCCACACCGCGGCGAGCATGTCACGCACCACGTCTTCCTTGATTGCTTCGGGGAAGAAGCCGCGGTTCGCCTGGCACGCCCCGGCGTTGATGGCCGCGTACCGGGCGACGTCAGCGCGGTCGTCAGTGGTTTCCCGCACCAGGAGCCGGGCGGTGGTGGCCTGGTCGGTCAGATCGGTGCGCGGGTGGATCACCGCGCACGCCAGCGCCGGGGGCAGCTCGGGCGCGCCCAGGCCGGTCAGGTAATCCCACCAGACGTCCTTGAACCCGGGATCGAAGACCTGCTGATAGGTGACCCGCTGCGCGGTGGAGAGCCGGCCGTGCTCGGTGTCCTGCGCGGCCGCTTCGTTGGCCCACTGGCGGAAGCAACGCGTGCTCCACATCAGGCCCTCCACCGGCTCGGCCGGGACCTTGTCCATCTCCCGCGCCAGGTCGACAGCGTCCAGGGCGTCCTGCCGCTTCACGTCGCCGAAGTGCGGGTCAGCGTCCAGCGCGTCAGCCAGCCACTCGGCGAAGGCGTGGGCCTCTCGGCGGCCGATCAGCCTCACCGCGTCCAGCGACCGGTGCGCGTAGTACACGTCGGCCAAGGCGGTGACGATCCGGTCTGCCTCGTTGGCGTCGACCACGCCCTTCGTCAGGGCTGCGGCGACGACCTGCCTCACCCTGACCAGGGGCCAGGTGCAGGCGTGGAGGTCGCCTTCGGTGGACTGGGCGACGGCTACCTCGTCATCGCCGTCCAGGAGGCCGTTCGCGTAGGCGCGCCAGATTGCGCCGACACCGATCATGCCGCACTCTTGCAGCTCGGCGGCTCGTAAGGCGCCGATGCTGGCCGCGCCGATGACGCGGACGCCCTGGCCGAGCGCCCAGATGATCTCTTTGTGCCGGATGGCCGGCGAGTGGTGGTAGACACCGTCGATGATGACGACCGTGTCACCGGCCGTGATGTGCGGGGCAAACAGGTCACCATGCCGGATCGGCGGCAGGAACTGTAAGGCCTGGTCTTGCAGGGCGGGGTCGTCCGGGCTCAGCGTTGGCCCGGTGAAGACGTGAATCACATGATCTCCAGGGGGAAGCACAGATGGGGCAGGCGTCCGGCCACCGCCGCGGCCGAACGCCCTTCGAGCCGGATCGATCAGAACGTGAAGCACTCCTCCTGCTCGACGTCCTCGCTTCGCGTCACGACCGCCGTGTCGACCAGGTCAGCGGGGTCCTGAACCTCGGCAACGCCCTCGGTGGCCTGCGCGGCTTCCTGCGCCTTGGACATGAACAGTCCCTTCATTGAGAGGTCCGCCCGAAGAGCAGGTCGCCCTCCAGGCCTTGCACCCGGCGTCGCCTCATCACGCGCCGGGGCCTTGCCCGCTCCGCGACCTTGGACAGCCGTGAGCGGAGCCCAGGGCCGGCCTCTGGGGACATGCCAGAGACCGGGACCCGCCCCACCAATCGGACCCGATACCCGCCGACCTGATGGGAAGGACGGTCCCGCTGCCCTGCTCACCCCGGGCGGCAGCAGGACCGGGACCCGCCCCGAGCCGCGATGGCCTTCACCCAGGACAAGAAGGGCTAGTGGCCGTTGCGGGCGGGGCGGGAGTCGAGAGGATCAAGGCGTGCCGCCGACGATGAACACGGCGAGCCAGGCGGCGAGCGCCACGACGATGAGCACGTAGCCGATCCGCGCGACCAAAGTGGCGAACAGCCGGCGGTCATCGTCTGAGGCCGCGGGAGCGAAGTCGTTGGCCGGATCGATGTCGGCCCACACGCGTTTACCCCAGGGCAGCGGGTCGGTCCCCCACTGCTGCGACAGGGCGTCGACGAGGGCCAGGCCACGGCCACCGAGGTCCTCGGCGCCCGCGTCGAGCATCACGGGCCGTACCCGGCTCTTGTCGGTGACGGCTACGCGCGCAGCACCTGGCACAGGTGCCTGGGGTTGGCCAGGCGGCAACCGCCGCTGTCCGGGGGCACATTCGAGCCCAGCGGCTACAGCGCCGAGAAGACGTGCGCTGGCGGTCTTCCTGTCCGGCGTCGGCATGCGACGGCGGGCCGTCACTGGTCGCCATCCTTGATCGCGACCTCAGCCCAAACGCGTTTCCCCCACGGGAGGAGGTCGGTTCCCCAGCGGTCGGAGAGGGCATCGACCAGTACCAGGCCCCGGCCGCCGAAGTCGTCCAGCTGGGCGTGGTGCATCTCGGGCATGCGGCGCGACTTGTCGACCACGGCGACGCGAAGACGGTCGGGGCGCGGCTGCTCGGCGATCACGCGGACACTGTGGGAGTGCGCGTGCCGGACTGCGTTGGTGACGAGTTCGGACATCAGGAGTGCGCCGGTCTCTGCGGCGTCAGCGCTCATGCCCCACTCATCGCATGCCTCACGGACCATCTGCCGCGCTGCCGCAACGCTGGCGGCCTCGCTCGCGAGGGTGACGCTCTGTCGTGGGACCTGCCCATGTCCTACCTGTTCGTCGGTCATCGTCATCGTCAACGCCTTGGTCGGGGCGGGTGGGGGTCTCGCCCGCTGTAACTGAGGGAAGCAATGCGAGCGGGACGGCCGCGAGGAGCATTCATGGGCTCGCCCCTCGACGGCTGACAGACAGTCAACAACCGTGCACGGGGGCGGGAAGACTCCAGAACGTGACTCCAACCCGGAGTCACCTCAAGTCCGTTGGTCGTAGCATCGGTACACACCGCTACTCGGGGGAGCCGCAGATGGACCGTCAGTCACCGGCCCCACGTGAGGTCATCGCCGGTCTGCTCGGTGATGAGCGCCTTCTCAAAGCGTGCGCCGAGCGGGACGTGGGCGCGGTGTTCCGCATGCTCAATGCGCGGGGGGTCAGTACGCGGCGCCTCGCTGCCGCAGTCGATATCACACAGGGGCGCTTGTACGACTACATGAACGGCAAGAGCCGGGTGGAAAAGCTCAGCCTGTTCGAGCAGATCGCCGATGCCTTCCACATCCCGGGCCACCTGCTGGGGCTGGCCCGCCGGTCGTGGGAGCCCGCGCCCGCAGCACCGGAACATCAGCGGGCCGATCATGCGCCGCCGGACGGTGACGACCTGGTGGCCGTGGACCACTTCCGCAGTGCCGACCGGCAGACCGGCGGCGGCCGCTTGTACGGGGCCGTCGTCAGGCACCTGAGCGACCGGGTAGCGCCCCGGCTGGTCGACATCGCCTCCGGCCCGCAGGTGTTCGCCGCCGCAGCGGCGCTTACCGAGATGGCCGGATGGATGGCTCACGACTCCGGCCACAACGACCGCGCCGCAAGCCACTTCGCCCGCGCTCTCCCCCTGGCCCAGACCTCTGGCGACCTGCCGCTGGCCGCCCACGTCGCCGCCAGCAGCAGCCACCTCGCCCTTCAGACCGGAGATGCAGCAGGGGCTGTCGGCTGGGCGCAAACCGGACGCGACCTGGCAGCCCAGGGCCCCAGGATTCCTGCGCTGACGGCACGACTGCACACCATGCAAGCGCGGGCCTTGGCAGTCGCGGCTCAGCGCATTCCGGCCGCCCGTGCGCTGGACGCTGCCCACAGTGATCTCGAAGCGGCGCCCGCTGCCGATCACCCGTGGCTGAGCCCGTTTGACGCCGCCGCGCTGGCCAGCGAGTCAGCGCTGATCCTGCGCGACCTGGAGCAATACGACGAGGCGCTGACGCACGCCGAACGGGCTGTGACGCTGCGGGAGGCCGGACGGACGCGGTCACTGGCGCTGAGCCGGATCAGCCTGGTGGACATCCATGTGCGCCGCGGTGACCTGGACGCCGCGGTCAGCGTCGGTCATGACCTGCTCAGCACGAGCCCGACCCTGGGTTCGGTCCGGGTCGTGCAGCAGCTCGACGGGCTGCGCCGGCTGCTGGAGCCGCACCGCGGGTATCCGCCGGTAAGGGACTACCTGGCGCAGTTCGATGACGCGCGCCGGGCCAGAATGCTCCTCCTGGCCGACATCATCCCGCCGTCACCGGGAGGCACCACCGCATGAGGCCCGCCCAGACACCCGCTCCCTCCGACCCCGAAGCCTGGAATGCCTACCTCGCGGAAGGCAACGCAAAGCAGGCCCGCAAGCGCGTGGCGGCCGATGTGCTGCTGCGCGACGGCTCCGACCGCGTACTCCTGGTGAACCCCGTCTACAAGCCCGGCTGGGACCTGCCCGGCGGGATGGCGGAAGCGAACGAGCCACCAGAGGAAGCGGTGCGCCGGGAGCTGCTGGAGGAACTCGGCCTCCATGTCACGCTGCGCGGGCTGCTCGTGGTGGACTGGGTCGCTCCGCACGGCCCCTGGGACGATCAGCTCGCGTTCATCTTCGACGGCGGCACGCTCAACCAGGACCAGGCCGACCGGCTACGGCCACGAGACGAAGAGCTGTCCGAGGCCGCTTTCGTCACGGCCGCCGAAGCCGGTCTTCGCCTGCGGGAGCGGATGCGACGCAGGTTCGAGGGCGCCTTGAACGCACTCGAGGCGGGGCGGCCGCTGTACCTCCGAGACGGCACACCCCTGATGTGACCAGCACACAGCACAAGCCGCAACGACGCACCGGACGCGGCGACGCACCTCGAGGGGCGGGGTGCGGAACTCCCGACCCCGGCGTGGTTGCCCAGACGACGGAACGGAGTTCACCGCCCTCAAGGAGCAGGTCCGCACGGCCCTCGAGAAGGAACCCCGCAAGAAGCCCGACTTGGCCCGCCGGGCCCGGCGGACACAGCGATCACCGCGCGACGGTTGCGCAGCTCCGCTCTGAGGCTTCCCGGCAGCCTCTGATCCTCCTTGGAAGGCATACTGCTGCTGATGACGACGACCACCCAGCGCCTCCTCGACCTGGCCGCGGCCGCATCAGCCACATCCGACGAGGACCTGGTGCTGCTCCTGAGCGAAGCGAGCGAGCTGTACCAGCAGGGTTTTGCAACCCTGCGCGACACGGTGGCGGCCCGCTTCGCCGGGCTGTCCAGCGAGGATCTGGTGGCGGCCGCGACCGGGGCCGGCATGCCGTACGACGCGTCCCAGGACCGCAACGAGCTGCTCCTGCTGCTCGCCCTGGCCGAGTGGGAGATGACTCCGGCGGCCCTGGCCTACACGGAGATGGCCAAGGACGCGGCCCGCCGCGGTGTGTGCCTGATCCCGGAGGAATGACTTCGTTCTCGTGCCGGCCGGGAAGACCTGGGCGGCGTAGTGGACCCCCACCCCAAACTCCTGCCATTATGTGAGTTGCGAGCCGGGCGGGCCGGCTCACCTCCGACAGGACGGACTGCCATGACCTCGCGCCGTGAGCCTCGCCTGGCCGACGCTGCCGAGATCGCGGCTGAACAGGGCCTGACGCCCGCGCGGATCAGCGGCCTCTACAACGACCGCGCCGAGAACGGCTTCCCCGAAATCGCCGGCATGCGCGGCCGCGCCCGCCTGTGGGACCACGCGCAGGTCACCGAGTGGTTCGCCAACCGCCCGCCGGCACGCCTGCGCGAGCACACACCGCCCGCCCGTGACCCCGGGGAGCTGCTGAACGCCGCCGAGGCCTCGAGGTTCCTGGGCTACAAGAACCCCAACCAGGTCACCACCTTCGTCCGCGACCACCCTGGCTACTTCCCCGACCCGGACGTCGTCGAAGAGCTGGGCACCGCCGAAAACCCCTACCGCCGGCAGATGTGGCGCGTGCAGACCCTGCTGGACTGGATGGCCACCCGGCCGGGCCGCGGCAAGCACGCCGGCGCGAAACGCACCGCCCCCGCACTGCCCGACGTCCCCGTCGACGGCGACCCCGACGAACTCCTCGGAGCGACTCAGGCCGCAGCACTGCTGGGATTCAAGAGCATCAACTCCTTCTCCAGCAGCCTGTCCCAGGGCAACCTGCCCTTGCTGGAAACCCCCGACGCACTCACGGAGAAGGGCGGGCGCCGGCGCTGGACGCGCCGACGGATCCTCGAGCAAGCCGCCCAACCCCGAGGCAGAAACCGGCGGTGAGCGCGCATCCTCCCACCGCCCCATAGACGCGACATCCGGTTACGGGTCGTTGGTCCCTTGCGGGCCAGATGTCGCACGATGGCCGGCATGACGTGGCTCGCCACCACGCCCCGCAGCAGCCCCGGCTGCTACGGACCGGCCATCGCCGAACTTCTCGTAAGGCCGCCCTCTGCACACAACACCGGCGGCCTCCTGCCGAGCCGGTCACGAACTCCGTTCCGAGCTGTCCGGGCGCGGGGCGGCCCGTGGTCGGAGCCATGGATGCCGGCCTCGGTGGGCTGTTTCGACTTCGTGACCATGGTCGGCGCTTCGTGGTCGGGGTTCTGGTCGGAGCCCGCGGGTTTCCTCAGCAGCAACCGAAGGTTTCCGTCGGAGACCGCCACGGCCGCGGAGGGAAACACCCCATGAGCAGCGCCGCACGGAGTACCTCGGCGACGAGACTGGCCCCCAGCCCCGCTGAGCCCCTGGCCCACCAGGTGCTGGCCGGGCTCGCCCAGCACCGTGTCGCCACCACCAGCCAGTTGCGGCGGATGCTGCGACCGGAGGGCACGCGGCAGCTGATGTCCCGCGTGCTGAACAGGCTGCGCTCCGACGGCTTCGTCGACTGCACGGTGCTGCCGGACGCGAACCGGACCCGTACCAAAGGCTGGTACCTCACGCAGGAAGGCGCACAGCTGACCCGAAACCTGCCCGTCCTGCGGGGGCGACCGCCCTACCCCATCGCCTCGACCACGGCAGCGTCGCTGAAAACCCCGCACACGCTCACCGTCGTACGCGCCCACCTTGCCTTCGCCGAAGACGCCCGCCGGCTCAGGCACGAGCACGGCCCCTGGGACTGGACCCCCGAGGTGTCCCACTCCATCGGCGAGGGCGAGCGGGTTGTCGCCGACGCCCTCATGTACTACACCGTCGTCGAGAGCGAACACCGGCGGAAATTGCGCGCGTTCGTGGAAGTCGACCGCAGCACCATGAGCAGCGGGCGGCTGGCCGTGAAACTGATCGAGTACGCGCGTCTGTTCCAGTACGAGGCCCAGCCCGTGGGCCGGCGCAGGCAGGCCACCGCGGGTCCTGCCTGGCTGCGCTGGTATCCGGTCTTTCCCCGCGTGCTCTTCGTGCTCACCGGTGCCTCCCGAGCCAGGCTGAAAAATCGCATGAGAGATCTGCAGGCGATGGTGGCCCAGCACCCGCTCGTAGCGACCCTCGCCCGCGAAGTCCGACTAGGGGCCGCCGTTCTGGAAGACCTCGAGCAGCACGGTCCCGCCCAGGCCGTGTGGATGCCTCTGACCGGCGGCAAGCCTCGCCCATGGACCGACCTATGAGTCGCCTGCGCGAGCAACAGTGGTTGATCAGTCTGTCGCCCCGGGTGCAGCCCGGATGGAGTGATCATTCGGGCAGCTTTCGTCAGGTTGTGGCTGAGCGTCATAGCCATCGGAGCGCATCGGGGAGTAGGACTCCGCCGTGGTTGGGGCTGTGGCCACCGTCGCCGAGGACGAGACGGAAGTCGTAGCCTGCTTCCGCGAGAGCGGCTGCCCCGGACCTCCAACCACGGCCGCACGCAACAGGAAGTCGCTGATCCGCGTGGGCTGGCAAGGGCCGTGGTTGCGCTGGGTGACAGAGGCAGAGGGAGAACAACGCGTGTCGGCGTCGGTGCGGACTCGTGTGTGCGGGCTGCGGGTGAGTGCGGCTATACCTGGCGCTGGTTGTCTGGCGCGGTGCCAGGCAACCAGCGTCTACCATCTCAGCCAGCGGCCATGGACGCCCCGTATGCGGTGTTGCGCCGTCGGTGCGCTGGGCTGGTACCGCTTACGGCGTCTGGGGACGAGCGCGGTGGCGTCCGCCGGGCAGGGCGGTCTTGGCCGTCAGCCCGCGTGACTGCCAGGCGTTGTCTCGGAGTTTGAACAACGCCCAGTAGCGGGTGGGGCACAGCAGCACGACGTTCATGAACACGGCCGCGGGTGTCCCGACGAGCCATGAGTGCCACCGTTGGCGTGTGGTCAGGTCCGGCCGCATGAGCACGTACAGGCCTGCTTGGCCGTACCGGACGACGATGTACGTGCCGAGGTACACCAGCGCCACGCCGGGGTTGTGGTAGCGGCCGCCAAGTGTCAGGACCGTCATGACGACGGTCCAGGCCAGCATCACCGGGGTGATAACGAGCTGCAGCAGACCGAATGTCGGTGATATGAGCTGCTTGAAGGACAGCCGTGAGTACACAAACGGCAGCATCCACCACCAGGACCGGGCCCAACGCAGGCGCTGGCGGTATGTCTTGCGCAGGGTGGTCGGCATGTCGGTGACTACGCCGGCCTCGTTGACGGCTACGACCTCGCCGCGCATGAGGGCTCTCAGTGCGAGCCACCGGTCGTCACCTGTGCCACACTCCACCTCGTAGGCGTCCAGGTGGTCGTAGAGCAGTTCGGCCCGGTAGAGGGCCAGTGCTCCCGAGGTGGTTTCCAGGGCTCCGAGCATGGAGCGTGAGGAACGCATCATCACGCAGGATGTGCCGATGTCGATGTCCGCGGCCCGGGAGACCCAGGTCTCCTCGAAGTTACGGATGTAGATCATGCCGGTGGTGGCCTGGATCTTCGGGTTGCTCATGGCGCGGAGCTGCTGCTCCAGAGCATCCGGGAAGGGCTCGCCGTCCGAGTCGATGGTGAGGACGAAGTTGAAGTGCTTCCCCTCCTCGTGGAGGTGCCGGAGCACAGTGACCTGGGCTCCGCGTTTGCCTTTGTTGTCCTGCCGGTGCCAGAACACCCGGGGGTGGTTGAAGGGCTCCACGGGGTGTTGCCGGGAGCCGTCGTCGATCACGTGGATCTCGTCGATGGGATGTGTCTGGGCCAGGAGCGAGCGCACGGTGCGGTGCAGGTTCTCAGTGGGCTCCTCGAAGGCCGGGATGATGGCGACCGTCCGGCCGTGAGCGACAGGTAGGTGCGCGAAGGAGCGGCCCTTGAGGAACGAGAGCAGGCAGAGCAGGATCACGACCATGCCCAGCCACCAGTAGCACGTCAGGATGGGGCTCTTGGACTGTAGGTGGACCACCACGGTGGCAGCGGCGAGGGCCGCCGCCACCACTGCGGTCACCACGGTGAATCTGGCCCGTGATGCAGTGCTCAAGCGGACACCCGCCTGCTGCGGGTCGCCAGGCGGAAGACCGCCGCGCCGCTGAGCACCAGGAGCATCGCTCCCAGGACGATCCATCCCAGCCCCGTGCCGCCGGTGGCGGCCAGTGCTGCTCCTCCTGCTGCGGTGCCTATCGCGGCACCCGCACCGTTGTGTCCGTACATGTTTCCGTCCTTCTCGAGGGTGTCGAATGCGCCGTCGGCATGCCCGAGCGCGAGCCGTCCACTGCGAAAGAAGTGGGGGCTGCGTGCCCTGTGCCGTTCGTGGTTCGTGAAGTTGACCGACGACTGCATGCCGCTGCTTGGCCGGGTTGCGGTTCGCTGGGGGCGTCAGAGCCGCTCGACGTGTGGTGCGGGTGCCATGACACCGCGTGTGTCGAGCACGTAGGCGGCCTCGTCGGCGAGCTGGGTGAGGTCGAACTCGGCGTGGGATGTGAGCAGGACGACGGCATCGAAGTCGGCCACGCTCTCATCGCTCGGCGCTCCGGCGAAGGGAATCTGTCGGCGGCTGTGGTCGGGCAGATACGGATCGACGACGACGACATCGGCGCCCATGGCGCGCAGCCGGTCGATGACCTGGACAGCCGGCGACTGCCTGGTGTCGGACGTGCCCGGCTTGTAGGCCGCGCCAAGGGCGAGAATGCGTGCCCCGTGCACGCTGCGACGCAAGCGGCTGCTGAGCGCGTCCTGCAGACGCCGCACCACGTAGTCGGGCTGGCTCTCGTTGATCTCCTGGGCCAGCTCGATGAGCCTGAAGGTCTGCCCGTGCCGTGCCTTGACATGATGGCTGAGGTAGACGGGGTCGATGGGAAGACAGTGTCCGCCCACGCCGGGGCCGGGCTGGAACTTGGTGAACCCGAACGGCTTGGTCGCGGCCAGGTCCAGGGTGTGCCACACGTCCACGCCGAGCGTGTGAGCCATGCGCGCAAGCTCGTTGACCAGCGCGATGTTGACGTGCCGGTAGGTGTTCTCGAAGACCTTGGCCAGTTCGGCCTCCTCCAGCCCGGAGGCCGGAACGGTGACGTCGGTGACCGAGTCGTAGAAGGCCTTCACACGCCGCAGGCATGCCTCCGTGAGCCCCGAGACGATCTTCGGTGTGTTCTCCAGCCGCCAGTCGGGGTTGCCCGGATCGATGCGCTCGGGACTGAACCCGACATGGAAGTCCCGCCCCGCGATCAGGCCCGAGCCGTCCTCCAGCAGGGGTATGAGGACGTCGCGGGTGGTGCCGGGGTGCGTGGTGGACTCGAGCACCACGGTGGCCCCCGGCTCCAACCATCCGGCCAGCGTGCGCCCGGCCTCTCGCACGCAGGCGAGGTCCGGGGCTCTGTCGGTCAGTGGTGTCGGCACGGTGATGACCGCGACGTCGAAGCCCTTGAGGTCCTTGGGATCCGAGCTGGGCCGGTAGGCGCCCGAACGCAGTACGTCCTGAAGGTGGGCGGATGAGATGTCCTCGACATACGACACGCCGGCAGCCAGCAGGCCGCAACGCTCGTGGTCGGGTTCATAGCCGGTCACGATGTGTCCGGCCTCGGCCGCACTGAGAGCTAAGGGCAGGCCGACATAGCCCTGCCCGAGCACGCAGATGTGCATGGTGGTGGTCCCTCCCCTTGAGCCGGCCTGCGGACATGCGCAGACCGGGAAACGGCGCCCCTGAAGTGCAGCTGCCTGTTCCTGAAGCAGGCAGCCGCGGCGTCGGGTACTGCATGAACCGGTGTGTGTCAGCGACTGCGCCAAGCCCCCGTCGGGCCGGGGCAGTCACAGGTTTCGATACACCACCGTCGATCGCGGGTCTGAGGACCTCATGTCCGATGCCAGACACGCACAATGATCTTCACAATTCCCCCTTATTTGTGGACCTTAAGGATTCAATAAGCCTTCCCGATACGGAACCCTCTTTACCGAGTCGATACCCGTGAACTCTCCCTGAGGCCGCAGGACGCCCGGGCGATCCGCCAGCCCGCCCGTGATCAGCATCCTTGCGTTCAACGCTCGGTAAACGCCTGCAGCTTGGCGCTGCCCTGCATCGGTGAATGGCCTACGATCCAATGACGCAGCCGAACCGGGACCTCGCCAATCGATCTTCACAATTCCTTTTCCTGTCCGCGCCTGGTCAGGGTTGCAATAGCCGTCCCTCAAACGAAAGCGCTGTTCCCGGATCGCCACACATGGGCTGAAGCACGATTGGAGGCCGCGCGCTGTTTCGCGCGCCCCCTGTACCACCGCCCTGGCTGACTGGGTACGGCCGCTTCTCGGCCGCTGACGAGCCGTGAGCGCGCGACCGGACCAGGTCCTCTCGTCGGTGTTGGGGGTCAGAATGAGTAACGGGGGCATGCCATGACCGCACACTCCTTCAACCGAAGGTCGGCTCTGCGCCTCGCAAGAGCGTCTGGCCTTGTCGTAGCAGGGGGAGCCCTTTGGGGAAGGCCTGATGCGAGCATCACGGACCGCCGTCCCGGCTACCGCCGGGCCGTGTGGTCACAGCAGTTCCAGTCAGGCCACGGGTGGACGGTTGCCGGGGCGGGCACCGCCTCCAGCGGTCTCAGCGACACAAGGGAGTTCGCGCGCGGCAGCCAGTCGCTTCGGGTGACCACCGCCGGCAGCGGCCAGCAGTCGTACGTCCGCAGGACCGGCAGGACCGAGCTGAACCTCTCCGGCAAGATGATCCGCCTGATCTTCCGTGTGGACGACACCGCCCACCTGTCCAGGCTGGCCTTCTATGTGGGGACCGGCTCGTTCAGCAACTACTTCGTCTGGCAGTTCCACACGCACTCCGCGGCGGCGACCAACTACGTCCAGCCGGGGGAATGGGTGACGGTCCACCTTCAGTGGGCCGACGTCACCTCAGCAGCGGGCGCCTACTCGATCACCCCGACCGGGGCACCTTCCACCAAGAGCGGCTTCACCGACATGTCGTTCGCCGTGTACGACAGCGGTGGAGGCCCGGTGACGTACCGCCTGCAAGCCGTGGACCTGATCCCCGACACCTCGTCCGTGTTCCCCAAGGGCGTCGTCTCCGTCACCTTCGACGACTCCCACACCTCGGTGCACGATCTCGCGCGGCCCGTGATGGACCCCCACGGATTTCCTGCGACGAGTTACAACATCGCAGACACCATCGGTGCCGGCGGGTCCCTCACACTCGGCAAGATGCGGTCGTTGCAGAACCACTCCGGCTGGGAGATGGCGGGGCACGCGTACGCGACGCGCGCCCACACTGCGAGCTACAGCAAGCTGTCCGCCCAACAGGTCGACGACGACTTCCGCAAGCTGCGCGAGTGGCTGGTGTCGAACGGCTTCACCAGCGAGCATTTCGCCTACCCACACGGCGCTTTCGGCAAGACAACCGACGGAGTGCCAGTGGATCTCATCGCCGGCAGGCACTTCAGCACGGCCCGGTCGATCATCTCCGAGACCACCGAATCATTCGCACCAGCCATGCCGTACCGCCTCAAGGCCCTGACAGGCATCACCGACGGCAGCGGCATCGGCGGCACGCCCCTATCAAGGCTGACGACTCCCGGCGGCCGGCTCGACCGCTGCGCCGCCAGCGGCGACTGGCTCATCCTGTGTCTGCACCGGGTGGTGGCCGGGCCGCCACGCAGCAGCACCGAACTCAGCCAGAACGGCCTGGCAGCACTGATGAAGGCGATCTCCGATCGGGACATCCCCGTAGCGACAGTCAGGGAAGTGATGGAGCACTACGCGTAACGGATCCGGCAGGTCATGTGACCTGCGACGACCCTGGACCGGTTACCGCGGCGGCGGCCGGGAGTGCCAACTTAACGGCAGATCTTGGTTGTTGAGGTGGTCAGCGGTTGCTTGGGCTCAGTCGATGGCGAACATACGGGTCAGTTCGACATCTTGTAGGCCGACTTCCTCGTTCAGTTCGCGTACGCCGGTGGCGCACGGGTCGGCGTCCTGCGGCTCGGCGCCGCCGCCCATGGGCGTCCAGGTGCCCGGCGCCCAAATTCCTTCCTTCTCATCCCTCTTGTGCATGAGCGCCTCGCCAGCCGCGTTGTTGATCACCACCAAGGTGCCGTGTGGGTCGTCGGTGGCGGGTCGATCTGGCTGCGGCCGTCCCAGAGCGGTGAGGACGCGGGCCCGCAGCACCGGGTCGCCGAGCTGGGAGGGACCGCACCACTCAGCCCCCGCCACTTCCTCGGCCTGCAGCGTCACCTCGGCCGGTCCTCGGGTCCGGAAGAGGTATCGGATGTCGAAGTGTGTGTGGGCCGGTTAGGCCTTGGCGGGACGGGCCTCGATCGGGTCGACATCTATCTGGATCGGCGCGCCGGCGCAGTACGGCTCGAGCTCGGTGACGCCTGTCTCCTCGGCGATCTCCCGCCGCACGGCGTCCGACAGCGTGCGGTCGGACGGCTCGCAATGACCGCCGGGTTGGATGCGTCGCCCCGAGGCGCGGTGGTGGATCAACAGCACCTCGCCGGCGTCGTTGACCACGACGCCCGAGGTTGTGACATGACCGCCGAGTTCGGTGCGCCAGGTGAGGTCATGGCCAGCTTCGATGCGGTCGAGCAGCGGCCGGAGAAGCTCTTGCTCCTCGGGATGCCGACACAGATAGGCCGTCACAACATCCTGAGTGTGCGACGCGGGAATGCCCATGCTGCTCCTTCGTCAACTCCCCGAAGTGCCACCCGTTCACGGCCGCGCGACGGCATGCAGGCGCGTCGACTGAACGCGGCACGGATTGCACCAACAACTCCATGCTGGCGTCCGTTCTGGAAGGTGCTGATGCTAGCCGCGGACGTGCCACTTCAGAGGCCCGCCATGCCGACTGGCGCGATGGTCGACACCCCGGTTCGGGCACTTCCAGCCATCTTGGTTGGCGCTCAACTTCGCGGTGCCGCGACCTAGTTCGAGAATCCTTTCTCCGGGGTTCTTCCCAGGTCATCGGGCCACAGCATCACGGTCCGCCCGCTGTCGAACGGCCGCTCGGATTGTCCGGATCGCAGCCTGGGGCCCCGCCGATTGTCCGTGCCGTGCACGAGGGTTCCTTCCGCACCCCACACCCACGCCTCGCTGCCGTCTGGGACACGCAATCCCATTCCCCCGAGCACGGCACCGCAGATCCGGAGGACCCTGTTGACGGCCGCTACGGCGACGAAGAGTTCGTGGCATCTGCGTGCGGGAGATCGCTACCGCCGCTTCACTGAGACGGCGTGCCGCGCACCACCAGCTCCCCAGCAGCCCTGGCTACTGGCGGCCGGCGCGCTTGCCGTCCGCCACGTCGGCCGCCCGCATCAATCGCTCGACCAGGTGACGATCCCCTGAGCGAGTGATCGAACAGTGCATCACGGTCGCATCACCCAGTCCCCGCAAGGGACGCCTCGCATTTTCGAACTTTTGACCGACGCTTCGCCTGCTCTTGCCCGTAACGGCCTTTCCAGTAGTCGAGTTGTCGTGGCGCCAAGCCGCTCGACCTTCCCCGGAGGAACCATGAATCCCGTTGCCGCCCTCACCCTTGTTCCTCCTGCCTTCGAACAGCCGGTCCGGCTCTCCCCTTCCCCCCTGGCCCACCTCGGGCACGGTGTTGACGCCGCTTGCCCGTTCGCCGCGGATCCGTCACGTCCGGAACCGAGGTGGGGGGCATGAGCGTCGCAAAGCCGATTGCGCACGCTCTGCTGGCGTGGGTCCAGAACATCGTCGGCCCTGCGCACTTGGACCGCGGCATTTCCAATGGCCGCGACAACTCACGTGTGTGGCAGCTTGGTTGCGCCACCGGGTCTGTCTTCGCGAAGGTGGCGCCGAGCCCGGCGTCATTCGCCCGCGACACCCGCGCCCTGAGGGAAGTAGCGCCGGGCATGGAACCGGGCACCGCGCCTGTGCTGCTGGCGGCCGACCCCTTCCAGCAGGCCCTGTTGCTCTCCCCGGTGGCCGGCCGCATGGTGAAGGCGCTCTCCCTCACCCCCGCCGAGCAGCGCACACTGCACCGAAAGGCCGGCATCTGGCTGCGGCGCTTCCACGGCGGCACCGGCGAGCTGTCGCCCCAGGACCGTGCCGATGCCGTCGCCGAGGTCGCCCGAGCCGCCGCTGGCGCAGAGAAACACCTGGGCCGGGCCCGGGATCTGATCGCCCCGCAAGGGCACCGGACCGTACGGTGGCACGCCGCAGCGCTCGGCCGGCTCGGGCCGCTGCCTGCCGGATACATCCACGGCGACTTCCAGGAACGCAACTGGCTGCTCGATGCCCGCCCCGCAGCCCGTGTGTTCGGGGCGGTGGACCTAAAGCGGGCCCGTCCGCACGCCGCGGTCGCCGACTTCGTTCCCCTCGCCTGCGGATCCTGGGTCGGCCGCCCCGACCTTCAGGAGGCGTTCCTCGACGGGTACGGGCGCGCCCTCACCGCCGAGGAGCGGTGGGCGCTGCGCTGCCTGTCCGTGCTGGACGCCGCGAGCGCCATCGCGTGGGGCGTTGCCAACGTCGACGCTGAAATCGTGGCCCGCGGGCGGGCCCTGCCGGCCCGACTGGAGGTGCAGGCCGCGTGAGCGAGCAGCACTTGAGCCCGGCGAACGCCATGGTCCTGCTCCAGCGCGACGACGGGCGGGTCCTGGCGGTGCGGCACAACGACACGTCCGAGACCTCTGCGAACCAGGTCACCGTGATCGGCGGAAAGCTCGAGCACGGCGAGTTCCTCGACGAGGGCGCGGTGCGCGAACTGCACGAGGAGACCGGCGTCCGTGTCGCCGTAGAGGACTTGGAGATCTGCCAGACGGTGCACTACCGCGGTCCGGACGGTGTGCGGGTGATCGGTGTGGTGTTCACCACGCTGCGGTGGCAGGGCGAGCCGCGCAACGCCGAACCGGACAAGCACCAGGCCGTCCTGTGGATTGATCCCGGCAACCCGCCTACGGACTGCCACCCCTACACCCGGGAAGTCCTGGCCACCTTCATGGCCGGGCGGCTGTACGGGAACGTCACCGTCCCGGCGAGCGGCGGTGCGGCATGACGGCCACTCCTGATCCCGCCCCGCGCCGGGTCGCGGTCTGCGCTCCCCCTCAGGCCGACGAACCCCGGTCTTCGTGGCGCCACCGCCCGTACGTGCTCTACGTGGCGGGCGAGGCGACCAGTGTGGCCGGATCGTCGGTCAGCGCCGTGGCCGTGCCCTATCTGGCCGTGGTCGAGCTGAACGCCTCCACCGCTCAGGTGTCCGCGCTGGTGTTCCTGACGCAACTGCCCAGCCTGTTGTTCGCCTTGCACGCCGGGGCGCTGGCCGACCGGCATCCCAAACGACCCCTCATGGTCAGCGGTGATCTGGTCTGCGTGATCGTCCTGCTCACGCTGCCGCTTGCCGCCGCGTTCGACCGGCTCACCTTCCCGCAGCTGATGGCGGTCGCGTTCGTCCAGGCCACCGCCGGGGTGGTCCACGATGCCGCCGCCATCGCCTATCTGCCCACCCTGATGGACCGATCGCTGCTCCAGCAGGGCAACAGCCGGATCGGCGGCCTGTTCTCCCTCTCCGCCACGGCTGGCACCAGCCTCGCCGCGGTACTGGTCTCCGCTGTGGGGGCGGCCCGCGCTGTCCTCGCGGACGCCCTCTCCTACGCCGTCAGCGCCTGGTGCACGACGCGGATCCGCGTCACCGAACCGCCGCCGTCTCCTCGGACCGGACGGGCCCGGCTGCGTACGCAGATCGCGGAAGGCGTGCGGTACGTGTTCGCGGAGCCGACCCTCGCCGCCCTCACCCTCACCAACTCGAGCATGAGCTTCGCCCTCGGCGTGCTGAACACCGTGTGGGCGCTGTATCTGCTGCGTGAACTTCACTTCAGCTCGACCGCGTTCGGGCTCGTCATGGGTGGCGCCACCCTAGGCAGCTGCGCCGGCGCGCTGCTCGCCCCGCGCATGACCCGGTGGTTCGGGCCCGGCCCCATGATGCTCACCGCGCTCATCCTGACCCCGCTCGCCCAGATCCCGCTGCTGATCGCGTCCCCGGGGCGCTCCTGGCAGATCGCCATCGGCGCCGCCCTTGCGGTCCAGCTCTTTTGCGCAGCTGCGGTGGGCACCACCCAACGGTCCATCCGGCAGATGATCACCGCGGCGCGTCTGCAGGGACGCATGCAGGCGGTCAGCACGTGGCTGACAGGCGGGAGCCGCCCGTTCGCCGCACCGCTCGCCGGCGCGATGGGCACCCTGCACGGAGTGCGCAGCGCCCTGATCGTCGGCGCCTTCCTCCTCCTCGTCCCCGTCGCCGTCCTGGCTTTCTCCCCGGTGCGCTCCCTGCGCGCCCTCCCCGTGCCGGCACCCGATCCCAGTGGCGATCCCTGGGCACCGGCTGACGTTCCGGCCCCCGCCCACGAGCGTGCCCCGCTGGAGGAGGAAGGAGACAGGCCGTGACAAAAACCGCCGACCGGCTGCATGATGAGGGCGGCGAGGCCGACGACGAGACGGTGGCGCCCGCAGCCGAGGAACAGTTGGCCTTCGACCACCCCGGCGGGGACAGCATGGAGCTGGCGGACCTGCTCACCGGGCGCACCATGGCCCGTCGCCTTCCCTCGCTGATCCGCCGAACCTTCTCCCTGGCCTGGGAGGTCGAACGCAGGACCGTCGTCGCTCTGCTTGCCTGCCAGATCGCCTCCGGGATCTCGGGAGCGCTCGGCCTCTTCGCCACCACCGCAGCGCTCTTCGTGCTCATCGAAACGGCCGACGATCCGAACCGGCTGGACTCGGCGATCCCGGCCGTGGCCGTCCTGGCCGTGACGGCCGGTCTGCGGGCCCTGCTCGGCATCGCCATCCAGGCTTTGTCCAACCGGCTCTCGCCGCGGATCTGCCGCCAGGCGGAGTACAAGATGCTGGAAGCGGCCACCAACGCGGAGCAGGCCGCCTACGACCACCCGGGGTTCAACGACCGGTACGACGCCGCCGAGCGGGGCGTCGACGTCAGCCGGGACATGATCGGCCAGTCCCAGAACTACGTCTCCTGCCTCACCACCTTCATCGCCGCGGCCGTGGTCATCGCCAGCCTCTACCCGCTGCTGTTGCCTCTGCTGCTCCTGGCCGCCGTGCCGCAGGCGATTGCCGGCATCCGCGGCGAGCGCGTCACCTATCTGGCGGTGGTCGCCACCCACAAGGACCGGCGGGTGATGACCATGCTGCGCTGGCATCTGATCGCCAAAGACCAGTCCGACCAGGTCCGCACCGATACCCTCGCCCCCTACCTGCTGGCCAAGTACACGGCCAGCGCCGAGCGGGTGGAAGCCACCAGCGACACCGCCGCCTGGAACCGGGCCAAGATCGCCGTCGTCGGCGCCGCCGCCGCGGGACTGGCCTCCGCAGTGCTGTGGGCTGCGGTGTTCGGGCTGCTGACGACCGGCCGGATCTCGCCGGCCGCGGCCGGCACCGCCGTATTCGCCCTGCGCTCCGCAGCCACCGCACTGCAGGGACTCGTCGGCTACGGCCGGGATCTGCTGCGCACCGGCCTCTACCTCGACGACTGGGAGCGGTTCGTCACCGAGGCCGCCGGCCAGCGCCTCGACCGCGGCACGCTCACCCCCCTGCGCCCGCGCCACGTCGCCCTGCGCAACGTCTCCTTCCGCTATCCCGGGGCGGACGAGGACACGCTCCACGACGTCGACTTTGAGGTCCTCCAGGGCGAGATCGTGGCCGTCGTCGGGGAGAACGGCTCGGGCAAGTCGACCCTGATGAAACTGCTGTCCGGGCTGAACCTGCCGACCAGCGGCGTCGTCACCTGGGACGGCGTTAGCGTCGCCGACCTCGATCCTCACGCGATGTGGCGGCAGACCTCCATGGTCCCGCAGGACTTCGCGCGCTGGCCCATGACCGCGCGGGAGAACATCACCCTGGGTCAGCCGCGCGCCGCCGGTGAGGCGGCCGTCATCCGCGCAGCCCGGGCCAGCGGCGCCGACGACGTGATCAAGACCCTCCGTTCGGGGCTGGGCACCCTGTTGGCACGGCAGTGGTGGGGAGGCGTGGCGCTGTCGCCGGGGCAGTGGCAGCGGATCGCGGTGGCCAGGCCGGCGCACCGCGACGCGGGACTGCTCATCATGGACGAGCCCACCTCCGACCTGGACGCCCGGGCCGAACATCGGATCTTCACCGGCCTGCGCGACATGGCCGGCGACCGCGGCGTTGTCCTGGTCACACACAATCTCGCAAACACCTCCGTCGCCGACCGCATCGTCGTCATGGCCAAGGGCCGCGTGGTCCAGGAGGGCACCTTCCATCAACTGGTCAACCAGCCCGGGCTGATGCAGGAGCTGTGGCGCCTCCAGCAGGACCGAGCCGCCTACCGCACCGAAGGGAACAGCGCGTGATCGCCTCCCCCCTTGACTACTGGGAGCCCTTGCGGGCCTCCGGCCGCCGCTACCGGGAGATCACCGACATCGAGGCCCAGCTCCTGGCCGACCATCTCGGGCCCGGCCGTGGACGGCCGGCACTCGACGTGGGGTGCGGCGACAATTCCCTTACCCGACATCCACACGACCAGCTCGGCTACCGGGCCAGCGGCATCGACTGTGCACCCAGCGCCATCGCCCTCGCCACAGGTACCGCCCCGGCGGCCCACCGCCCCCACTTCCAGGTCATGGACTTCGCCACCGACCGCCTGGGCGAACTGCCGGACTCGGCATACGCGGTCATCACCTGCCGGCTCGTCTTCCGGTTCCTCACCCACAAGGACATCCTTCTAAACCGCATCCGCCAACTCCTCGTCCCCGCAGGAACGTTCTGGGTGGTCACCGAGCCCGCCGACCGACGAGCCGACGACGATCCCCTCAAGAGCCCGGGCATCACCGCGCCCGACGTCGCACTCCTCACCTCACACAGGTCCACCGTGACGGCCGCCGACCTCGACCGGCCGGCCAGCTTCGCGCTACGCCCACGACACCGCACCTCCGATCAGAGAAGACGCCTTTGAACAGCGAAGAGACCAACCGCACGGCATGGACGGCGTACGGAAGGCACCACATCGACCAAGCCACCGACGTCCCCGATGCCGCCCGTATCTCCTGGGGCTTGTGGCCGAACGGCCCGGGCGCCGAGGTCCTGGGCACCCTGCCCGGCAAACGGGTCCTCGACCTCGGCTCCGGGACCGGCAGGCACGCCGCCCACCTGGCACGGGAGCACGCCGCGGCGGTCGACGCCGTCGAGGCCTCCCCCACCCAGCACGAACGAGCCCTCGCCCGATACGGCACCCTGACGGGACTCAACCTGATCCACGCCGACGCCGTCGAGCACGTGGAAAGGGCCGATCCCTATGACGTGATCTACTCGATCCACGGCCTCGCCTACATCGACCCCCACCGACTGCTCCCGGCCCTCCGCAACGCGCTGAGGCCCGGCGGACGCCTCGCGTTCTGCGTACTTCACACAAACTCCGACGGCCGCGGCCCCTCACCAAACGCAGACGCACGCCCCGAGGTACTACCGCTTGCCGACGGCGCCCCGCTGACCGTCCACATGTGGGTACTCACACCGACATTGTGGGAGGACCTCCTCGTGGACAACGGCCTCCTCGTGGACTCGGTCGACATCCTCGACGCGCCCGAAGACGGCAACCCGGTCTCCGTCCGCCTCTACCGAGCCCACCGGCACACCTGAATCAGCAACACCGGTCACATACGAGCCCCTGCCCAACCGAAGGACCGAGCACACGACGAGATCCCCACCGGGCAGGCGGAGATCCCGTCAGGCCGACAGACCAGCAGTCTGAGGCGATTGAGACCGAACGTCGAACCCTGCAACTGAGCTTTCGATCACGCAACACAAGCCACGGAGCCAGCTTCGATCACGTTCGCTCCGGCCCGCACCAATAGATCGCTCGGAGGGATGTGACGAGTGTCACGGCTTTTGTCAGATTCGGCGAAACTCATGAAAACTACAGCACCTGCGCCGTAAACCCGCAGGTCGCACAGTCTGCTCCCCGCACCCGCGGGGATGGTGGCGGCTCTCAGGACCCTTACGCCATCTGGTCTGGCTGCTCCCCGCACCCGCGGGGATGGTCCCTACTCGCGCTCCGGGTCCAGCGGGTTGCCGTCGGCGTCGATGTACTGCTCGACGTTGGTGTAGCCCATGTTGAGGCTGTTGTGAAGTTCCCCCTTGGGGCTGGACAGCCTGATACTGGGACGGTCGGTCCCGGAGGAAGCAGTTCCAGGTAGTGAGCAAGAAGAGCAACATGAGCAAGCGGTACACGGCCGAGTTCAAGCGGGACGCGGTCGCGCTGGTCCATTCGTCGGGTAAGACGGTGACCGAGGTTGCCCGGGAGATCGGCGTGAGCCCGGAGGGGCTGCGGAACTGGGTGAACCAAGACAAGGCCGACCGGGGTCAGGGCCCGACGGGCGCGCTGACCAGCGACGAGAAAGAAGAACTGCGCCGCCTGCGACGGGAGAACCGGGAACAGCAGCAGACCATCGAGGTCCTGAAAAAAGCCGCGGCCTTCTTCGCGACGGAGTCGACGAAGTAGCCGTGCGCTACGCGTTCATCGACGCGGAGAAGGCCACCGAGAGCAACCCCGGTGGTCACAGTGTCACCCTGATGTGCAAGGTGCTGGGCGTGTCCCGTTCGGGCTACTACGCCTACCTCGCCGCCCGGCCCACGGCAGAGGAACGCGCCCGTCGGGAGGACGAACTGGTTGCCGAGATGCGGCAGATCCACACTGCGTCCCGCCGCGCATACGGTGCCCCGAGGATCACGGCGGCGCTACGCAGGAAGGGGCGGCGGATCAACCGGAAGAAGGTCGAGCGGTTGATGCGCGAGCGTGGCATCAGCGGGATCACCCGCCGCCGGCGCCGTGGCCTGACCCGGTCGGACAGGAAGGCGTCCGCGTCGCCGGACCTGGTCGGACGTGACTTCACCGCCACCGAGCCCGGCACGAAACTGGTCTCCGACATCACCTACCTGCCCACACTGGCCGGCTGGTGGTATCTCGCCACGGTGATCGACCTGGCCACTCGCGAGGTCGTCGGCTATGCGATGGCCGACCATCATCGGGCCGGGCTCGTCGTCGATGCGCTGAGGATGGCCGCCGGCCGAGGCGGGCTGAAGGCCGGCTGCATCGCGCACTCGGATCGCGGTTCGGAATACACCTCACGCGAATACCGCACTCTCGTAAGGGAGTTGGGTGTTCGGCAGAGCATGGGAAGAACGGGCTCATGCTACGATAACGCCGCAGCTGAGAGCTTTTTCGGGCTGCTGAAAGCGGAGATCGGCACCACGATCTGGGCATCCCACGAGGTAGCTCGCGCCGATGTCTTCCGCTTTATCGAGGTCGAGTACAACCGCACCCGCCTGCGGAAGCATCCCGTCTACGGATACGTCACCCCGGTCGAGACCAGGGCCCTGACGGCACAAGACCTCGCCCCCGCAGCGTAACCATCCGCTGTCCACGATCACGGGGGAACTTCAGTTGCGGCGCCGCTTGCCGATGGAGATGACGCACAGTGCCAGGCGCTTGGTCCAGGCGGCCACGTTGGCCGGGGAGACCGGCCCGATATCGCACTGGGTCAGCCAGAGCACGGGGGCGAAGCGGGAGGTGCCACCCGCAGGACACGGAGGGGCTCGTCTTCGGACGGGCCCCTCCGTACTGCCGCCCATGAAGCTCATCGTGCCAGCCACCCAGCGCAGGTCGGCGAGGATCCCCTCGAACGTGGTCGGCCCCGTCCACTGCGGCATCGTCGCCAGCGAATCATCCCGGCACAGCTCCACCCAGCGCGGGCCGGCATCGGGGAAGACGATCACGCGGGAGGTTCGGCAGTCCTCCCCCTTGCCGCAGGCCGAACACGGCCTCTCCAGGTGCAGGGCGTAGCGGGCCCTCGTCTGCGCGTGGGATGGGTCGGCCGGCGCGGGATCCAGGCGGGCCGGATCCACAGCGTGGCGGGCCAGCAGGTCCTCGACCGTGACGCGTTCGATGTCCACCCGGCCCCTCTGCCCGTCGCGCTGGCAGGACGTACTAGCCACTAGAATCGAACACGTGAACGAAGCGCGTCCGCTGACCCGTCTCGACATGCTGCGTTTCGTCCGCCGCGTCGTTGAGCAGCAGGCCACCCGGGAGCTGGCCCTCATCGACCGGTGGATTGCGGACGAGGAGCAGCGGGAGGCAGGGCAGCGAGCCGCCGTGGCGCGGAAGGCCCGGGCGGCGGACTGGCTGATCCAGTACGGCCTCAACAAGACCAACGTGGACGCCGTGCACATCGGTGACTGCTGGGCAGCGAAGAAGAGCGGGCGGTGCCGGGCTGTGACCCGGGAACAGGCGGTGGAGGCGCTTAGGCAGCAGGTGCCGGCGTGCCCGCACTGCCGCCCCGACACCGAGCTGGGCATCCTCGACTAGAGGCGCTGCGTGGTCGCCGGCCAGTCGTCTTCTTCGCGGTCGTCTTCTTCGCCGCGGCCTTCTTGGCGGGCTGCTTCTTCGCAGCGGTCTTCTTCGGCTTCGGCAGCTCGTGCACCTCGGCCTCGCCGCGGGCCGCCTTCACCTTCGACACCGACTCCTGCAGGGCGGCCATCAGGTCCAGCACCTGGGTCGGCTGTTCCGGCTCGGGCACCTCGGGCAGCGGCCTGTCCTCGCGCTTCGCCTCGATGCTCTGGGCGATCGCCTCGGTGTAGCGGTCCTGGAAGTCGGGGCCCTCCAGCCTGTCGACGGTCAGGGTGTCCATGAGGGCGAGGGCGCCCTCGATCTCCTCGTCGGACACCGGGACCGGCGGCGGAAGCAGCTCGGTGGGGTCGCGGATCTCGTCCGGCCAGCGCATGGCGTGGAGCACGAGGACGTCGTCGCGGACGCGGAGCAGGCCGAGTCTCTCCCTGCCGCTCCATGCGTACTTCGCGACGGCCACCTTGGCCGAGTGGCCGAGGGCCTGGACGAGGAGCTTGTACGGCTTGGCCGCGACCTGGCTGGACGGCTGCAGGTAGTAGCCCTCCGCGATCCGGATCGGATCGATCGATTCCAGCGGCACGAACGCGTCGATCTCGATGGCCTTCGCCGTCGGCAGCGGGAGGTTGCTCAGCTCCTCGTCCGTGATCGGGATGACCTGGGTCTTGGGTCAGCTCGTAGCCCTTGCCGATCTCGTCCTGGGAGACCTCTCGGTCCTCCAGCTCGCACACCTTGCGGTACCGGATCCGGCCCTGATCGGCCAGGTGGTACTGGTGGAAGTGGATCGAGTGGTCCTCGGTCGCGCCGACCACGTTGAGCGACCGTCTGCGAGAGGGTCCGGACCTTGCCGCACAAGGCGAGTTCCCGCTCGTCCGGGAACCGGTACTGGCGGTATCCGGTGGTGACGAGGTCGAGGTCGCGCAGGACCTTAAGGGCATTCTCGATGGTCGCTCGGCTGACCGAGAGGGAGTCGGCAAGGTCGGTCTGCGACGGGCCCTCGATCATGCGGCCGTATCTCGTGCAGGGAACGACGCACCGCTCGAGGAGGTGGACGAACAGGCCGGCGAGCCGCTGCTCGGGCCGGAGACTGCGGCGGTTGTAGACGCGCTCCGCCGTGACGAGTTGGTCCGCCAGCACCTTGCCGAGGGCGGCGCCGATTTGCCCACTGTGCTCGACGATGGAGCGCATCCGGGCCAACGGGATGCTGAGCGTAAGGGTGGAGTTGAGGCAGCGAGCCGTCGGCGCGTGGAGATCGGGGTTGAAGATCTCCGTGATGCCGAGCACGGCGCCGCTGCCGTGTATGCGCACCGTGGTGTCCTCGCCGTACGACTCCTCGTACACGCAACCGGACAGCACTATGTGCACCGCTGAGCCCACGGAGCCCCTCAACTGGGTGTTTCGGATGCTGTGTCGGGTGGACATCGCGCCGGCGAGCTCCTGGCGGGTGCTGCGGGAGAGTTCGGCCAGAAACGGGTTGAGGTCGATGAGCGCCCGCATCTCACGGGAACCGGAGAGGCCGTGGCCAACCCGGCCCGTCTCCTCGTCGAAGGCGTACACCGAGTTGCCCAGCACCATGGGCTGCAGTCCGTCCCTCGTCCGACGAACCGGCCCGAGCGTCCTCTGCGGAACGACCCTGAAAACGCCGGCCGTGCGGTCGTCGGGAAGACTCATCACGAGATCGGCGAGCAGGTAGGGCTCGGCAGCATCGGCTCGGTGCACTACCACCTGACACAGCTGGAGAAGAAGGGCGTCATCGTCCGCGAACGGTGGCAGCCGCGCAGCATCCGGCTCACGCAGTGACGCCCTGCCACCTGCCTAGGTGGCAGGGCGAGAGCATGTCACTCTTCCCGAGGGACACACGAGACCGGCCTTGCCCCCTACCCTGGCAGTGACGAAGCTGCTAGGAGGGGCAAGGCCGTGATGTCTTCAGATGCTACCCCGGACCTGTACGCCGATCCGCTGAAGTTTGGCCAGAGGGTGCAGATCCTGCGCGAGCGCCGAGGGATGACGCAGACCCAGGTCGCTGATCTTCTCGGCGTGTCGCCGCATACCTACCGCAAGATCGAGAACGGACAACAGAAGGCGCCCGGCCTGGACACAGTGCTCCGTATCGCCGAGATCCTCCGGGTGCGCGATCTGGCCGATCTCACGGGGCGGCCGGATGCACACGTGGATCTGTTCGTCGGGCCGGGCCATCCACGGCTCGCCGCCGTCAAGGCCGCCATCGACTCGTTCCCGCTCACCACGACAGTCGAGCCACCGCCCGTAGCGCACCTCGAAGCCCGGCTCCACGCTGCATGGAAAGCGCGGCACGCGTCGAAAAACCACCGAGACGCCATAGGCAAACTACTGCCCGACCTGGTCAGGGACGCCCAGGCACTCGTGCGCCACGCCGACTCTGCCGGCCAACGGCGCCAGGCGCAGGCCCTGCTCGCCCAGACGTACTCGCTCTCGCAGTTCTTCATCGCCTACCAGCCCGACAGCTCACTGCTCTGGCGCGTCGCCGAGCGCGGCATGATCGCCGCTCAGGAGAGCGAAGACCCGCACACGATCGGCGTGGCCGCATGGCTTCTCGCCCAGGCACACCGCGATACCGGCCCTCGCCACTACGACGCCGCCGACGCCGTCAACTTGGAAGCCGTCCGCTACCTGGAACCCTTGCTGCCGGACGCCAGCGACGACGTCCTCGCCATCGCCGGCGCACTGCAATTCGAGCTCGGGTACACCGCGGCCCGCCGCCAGGAGACGGGAACGGCATGGCGGTACTGGGACAGGGCGAACGACATGGCCTCCCGGCTGCCCGCCGACTACTACCACCCCGTCACCTCCTTCTCCCGGGCCGTGATGGGCGCACATGCGGTGACCGTCAGCGTCGAGCTGCGCCAGGGCGGCGAGTCGGTGCGGCAGGCCGCCCGGGCAGACCGAAGCGTCATCAAGTCCCGCCCGCGCCGCGCCCGGCACCGGATCGAGGAGGCCCGCGGCTACCAGCTGGACAACCAGCCCGACGTCGCCATCGCGTCGTTGGAGAAGGCCTTCGAAGCCGCACCCGAGACGATCCGGTACAACGGCTACGCCAGGGCGATCCTGCTGGAGGAAGTGGAGTCGACACAGGCGCCGCGCCGCCGCCGGGCGGCCGAACTCGCGAGCAAGGTCGGCATCCTCGCTGCCTGAGAGTAGCGACCGGATTACGGTCGGCGGTGACGTGTAGGCGCTCCTACGGTCGAAGCGTCAGGCCCCGACGAGGTGGTGAGACCTCGCCGGGGTGCCAACGCTGCTTGGAGCGTCGACATGTCTGAGACTACGTCCTCCACAGGGACATGCACGTCACTACCACTCTTGTCCCCGGACAACGCTGTGCAAGCGTGGCTGGCCTCCGCCCACCCCTCGCCGGACAAGGTGCGCCAGGAGTGGAGCAGCGCCGCGAAGCTCGCGCTGATTCCCCTGGGTAGCCGCTTCGATGCGGTGCGCCTGCCCGACGACATCGTGCACGCCGCGGCCGGAAGCGATGACCCCGCCATCGTGCGCGAGCGGCTCATCAATTACCGGGCTGGCGGACCGGTCATCCATGACCCGCGCGGCCGCCGGTACTACGCGCTCGTGCCGCCGGCCACCGCTGCCGACTGGACGTCCCCGGTCGTCGAGTGCCTGGGCATGGGCACCTACTTCGGCGTGCCGCGCACCGACTTCACCGCTCTCGACGAGCACACGCTGTCCTCGTACTGGGCTGTGCCGGTTTCCTTCGCCGGCGCCCTGTGCCGTCCGGCCGACGTCCTCGCGCTCGTGATGGTGGGCGGCGTCCTGGGCAGCGAGGACGAGTCATGACGGCCGCCGCGCACACGCTGCCGCTCGACTTGGAGGCGATGCGGGCGGCCGTTGACCGTCTGCTTGCCGACGATGCCGAACCGCCCATGCCCGAGGAACTGGAGACGCTCACGCTCCACCTGCGCGGGTACATCATGCTCCTCATCCCGGGAGTAGAGACAGCCGCCGGAGGCGCCGACGAGGACGGACCGCGCGAGGCCGCGCGCGCATGCATCGGAGAGGCGCGGCGTCGGCTGGACGTCGAGCCGGGGCGCACGCTGCCCGCAGGGATCGCGCATGCGCAGCGTCTCGCCCGCTCCGTCAACGCTCTGTGCGTCCACTTCGAGAACCTCGGTGCACGCACATGAGGGGCGTCTTCGGTCTGCTCGTGTACGTGGCTGCTGTCTCGGCCCCGGTCCTCGCCCTGGTGCTCGCGAGGAAGCCGCACTGACGCACCCCCATGGCGGCCGCTCCGGGTCAGGGCCGCACCCCCGAAGACGCCCGCCCCTCCGGTGTCCCGCAAGACGTCGGCGGGGCGGGTCACGTCCGTCAGACCATCAGCAACCCAACGAGGAGAGACAACGTGACCGTTGCAGACCTGCGGGAAGCCTTCCCGCTCGCACCGGAAGGCGGCCGCATCCCACACAGCACGGAGCCGCCGACGGGCCCCGACAACCGCCCGTGGATCCTTCGCTTCGCCCGCACCCCCGACGCCTCGCAGGCGGTCGTCCTGCCGCTCGCCGTGTACGACGAGGAGTTGCAGATGTCCGTCGGCCTGTACGACGGCCCGCTGCCGTACATGCAGACGCACACCCCGACCATCCCGGACGGCAGCACGACGAACCCGCCGCCGCTCGACGAGGGCACGAAGGACTGATGCCGTGATGTCCGCCGTTCTCGTGATCGCGGCCCGCGACGACTGGCCGACCGACCGGGTCGTCAAGGCGCTCACCGACGGCGGCGCGGGGGTGCTCCGCATGGACACCGCGGAGTTCCCGATGGACCTGACCCTCGCCGGGCGCATCGACGCCCGGCGAGGCTGGTCCGGCGGACTCGCCACTCCGCTCCGAGCCGTCGACCTCGCTGACATCGCCGCGGTGTACTACCGCGCCCCGAACGCCTTCGCGCTGCCCCCGACCATGTCTGAGCCCGAGCGGCGGTTCGCCGCCGCGCAGGCCCGCTCCGGTCTGGGCGGCATCATCACCGCACTCGACTGCCGGTGGGTCAGCCACCCGGCCGCCATGTCCCGCGCCGAGTACAAGCCGCTCCAGCTCGCCGCCGCGCGGGCCTGCGGGCTCGCCATCGCACCCACCCTCATCACCAACAGCGCCGATGCGGTCCGCGACTTCGTCGGCGAGATCACCGACCTCGGCGGCCAGGTCATCTGCAAGCCGGTCGCCAGCCCCGTCCTGATCGAAGACGACCAGCTCAAGACCGTTTACACTCGCCTGCTGACCGAAGACGACCTCGACGACCTGCGCGGCATCGAGACCACCGCCCACCTGTTCCAGGCCTGGGTCCCGAAGGCGTACGAGGTGCGGCTCACGGTCGTCGGGCACCGGTTGCTGGCCGCAGAGATCCACGCGGAAAGTGACGCGTCAGTCATCGACTGGCGCAGCGACTACGCGTCCCTCACCTACGAGGTCGCCAAAGTCCCTGATGCCGTCGCCGCCGGAGTGCGAAGCTACATGGACCGGCTCAACCTGCGCTTCGCCGCCATGGACTTCATCGTCGGCCCGCTCGGCGCCTGGACGTTCCTGGAGGCGAACCCCTGCGGGCAGTGGGACTGGATCGAGCACGCCACCGGCCTGCCCATCGCCCAGGCCATCGCCGACGAACTTCAAGGAGTTTCCTCATGAGCCTTTCCGCCCACGACGTGGCCCGGCCGTACATGGCCGCACTCGCCGAGGAACTCAAGGCCGCCGACGCGATTCGCACCCGGCCCTGGGCCGACGCCTTCGCCAGCGTGCCGCGCCACGCGTTCGTCCCGAAGTGGTACGCGCAGGAGACCAACGAGCGCGGGATCACCGTGTGGCGGCAGCGTAGCGCCGCCGACGAAGGAGCCCTCGCGGCCGTCTACCGCGACGTAACCCTCGTGACCGGCCTGGACCCGGCGACGGCCGATCAGGTCGACACGGACGCCTGGACCGGCATTCCCACGTCGTCCAGCACGCTGCCCAGCCTCATGGCCAGGATGCTCGAAGAGCTGGGTGTCGAGGACGGGCACCGGGTCCTGGAGGTCGGCACCGGCACCGGCTACAACGCCGCCCTGCTGTGCGCACGTCTGGGCGATGAGCGGGTGCACTCGGTGGACGTCGGCGAGGGCCTGGTCGATGTCGCGCAACAGCGTCTCAGGGACGTCGGATACGTTCCCCACCTCATGACGGGCGACGGAACGCAGGGCTTCCCCACCGGTTGGACGTTCGACCGGATCATCTCGACCTGCTCCGTGCCGTCCATCCCCGCCGCATGGATCCACCAGCTGCGCCCCGGCGGCGTCCTGCTGACCGACGTGGCACTCGGGATCGAGGGCGGCCTCGTACGGCTCTCCCGCGGCGCCGACGGCCTGGCGCGCGGCTTCTTCACCACGACGACGGGCCGCTTCATGCCCGCCCGCAGCGACGCCATGAACTACCCAGCCCCGGAACGCCCGGAGCGGCCGCCGGCGACCGGGGCCCGGCCGACGGGGCTCATGGCGGCGGAAATCCGGCGCAACTACCCGCTGCGCCTGGTCCTTGCCTTCCAGATGCCTGGCACGGAAGTCGTGTACTACGTCGACGACAGCACCGGGGAGACGTCGTTCCAGCTTCAGCGCGGTGACGGCTCATGGGCCCGCGTCCCGCTCGCCGGCGACGACCAGGGCATGGTGACCTTCGGCGGCGACGAGGGGCTGTGGAAGCAGGCCGAGGAAGCCTGGGCGTGGTGGAACAACGCCGGCCGCCCGGCCCAGGACAGTTTCGGCTACGCGCGGGAGGCGGACGGGAGCGCCTACGTCTGGCACCTCCCGGACGGATCACGCTGGAACCTCGCCAGCTGACCGCTCAGACCGGCCCCGCTCGTCTGCTTCCCCCGTGGCGGATGGGCGGGGCCTTCCCATGCGTGGGGTCAGCGCGTGAGGTCGGATACCGGGATGCCGAGAATCGTGGCGATCCTCAGTAAGTCGCTGTAGCGGGCGTCCGCCTCACCTGACTCGATGCGCTGGAGATGACTTCGGCTCAGGCCGGTGGCCTCCGAGAAGGACTCTTGCGTGTGGTGGGCTGCGGCCCTGAGGTCGCCGACGCGTTCACCCAGCTCGCGGCGCCGGTTCGTGATCCATTCAGGTACGTCGCGAGGCACTCGACAAACGGAACACCCCCGCGTCGGCGGGGAGGACGCTGCGGGTCGTGCTCGGCTGGGACAACCCGGCGGAACACCCCCGCGTCGGCGGGGAGGACGACAGTCACTGGTTCGGTTCGGGCGGGATCTCCGGAACACCCCCACGTCGGCGGGGAGGACACGGTGGCGCCTTTTGCGGCGGTCTCGGTGAGCGGAACACCCCCGCGTCGGCGGGGAGGACATGGAAATGGCCATGGCGCTCCGTGGACCCTTCGGAACACCCCCGCGTCGGCGGGGAGGACGCCCAGAGCCGCGTCACCGGCTCGGCGCACGGCGGAACACCCCCGCGTCGGCGGGGAGGACATCGGGTTCCACCCTGGCTTTGAACAGCGCGACGGAACACCCCCGCGTCGGCGGGGAGGACGTTCGCGGCCGGCCGCGAGATGTCTTCGATGTCGGAACACCCCCGCGTCGGCGGGGAGGACATTTGGGCGACGTCGTACGCCTGGATGAGTCCCGGAACACCCCCGCGTCGGCGGGGAGGACGCCATGCGCGACCGGTACGGCTCCAACGTCCGCGGAACACCCCCGCGTCGGCGGGGAGGACAGGATCTCGCCGCGAGAGGTGGAAGCCAGGGTCGGAACACCCCCGCGTCGGCGGGGAGGACCGAGCCTTGGGATCCCACACCTCGACCCGCGACGGAACACCCCCGCGTCGGCGGGGAGGACGCAGGACACTGACCTGGGGGAGCGGGCGTGGCCGGAACACCCCCGCGTCGGCGGGGAGGACCTCCGGGGCCGAATCGTTGAATCAGTCGCCGACGGAACACCCCCGCGTCGGCGGGGAGGACCTGCCGAGCTTCCCGGCCAGCCACCCCGGCAACGGAACACCCCCGCGTCGGCGGGGAGGACCACGGGGAGGCGGGGCCGATGGAAGATCCAGACGGAACACCCCCGCGTCGGCGGGGAGGACTACCACATCCGTGACGCCGAGGCCGGAACCTACTGGAACACCCCCGCGTCGGCGGGGAGGACTCACCGGCCCAGATGCTGTTCCCGTCGCGGTACGGAACACCCCCGCGTCGGCGGGGAGGACATCCGCTCGTGCTCCACGTACAGGGCGAGCAGCGGAACACCCCCGCGTCGGCGGGGAGGACTACGGCCTTGTCGTCTTCCGGGGGTCTGACTTCCGGAACACCCCCGCGTCGGCGGGGAGGACGCAGATCGCCGCCATTCTCGCCGCGCAGCAGCTGGAACACCCCCGCGTCGGCGGGGAGGACGACAGGGCCCATCACGCAGGTGACGCGGGGGCCGGAACACCCCCGCGTCGGCGGGGAGGACCCACTCCCGAGGAACTGGCCCGTTTCCGGGACCGGAACACCCCCGCGTCGGCGGGGAGGACATTGAAGTCCACCTCTCTTACGTCGTCGGTTTCGGAACACCCCCGCGTCGGCGGGGAGGACGCCGTAAGGCCCGACCTCCGGGACGCCGACAACGGAACACCCCCGCGTCGGCGGGGAGGACGTGGCCATGTAGGTGTAGCGGCTCACCAGTCACGGAACACCCCCGCGTCGGCGGGGAGGACTGCCGGGCCGGACTCCCGTCCGAGGCGTGCCACGGAACACCCCCGCGGACGCGGGGGTGTTCCGCTCCGGGCCCGGGTGCCGCTCCGGTGGCGACCGTCCTCCCCGCCGACGCGGGGGTGTTCCATCTGCCCCTTGGACTCGAAGTGCCGGAGGATCGTCCTCCCCGCCGACGCGGGGGTGTTCCGTTCCTGCCGGGGGCGTGATGTTTCTTCCTCAGGTCCTCCCCGCCGACGCGGGGGTGTTCCGGTCATCGAGGGCGGCTACCCGGGCGCCATCATGTCCTCCCCGCCGACGCGGGGGTGTTCCGCCGAGGCCGAGCGCCTGTGGGCCGAGCGTGACGTCCTCCCCGCCGACGCGGGGGTGTTCCGTAGGTGTTGCCGTACCGCGTGATGCTCCAGAAGTCGGAAGTGAGGGTCTCGCGGACCACCCGGTCCAGGGCGGTGGTGAAACCGCGCGAGTCTGCGGGCTTGAGGTCCCGCAGCAGGGCCAGATCCTGCTCCATCTGGGTTTCCACGGAACCGGAGTAGCGGCCCGTGAGCTGTGCCATGAAGAACCAGCGTGCAATGGTCGAGCGCAGCTGGTCGATGGGGACGGAGTAGTGGACGCGGCCGATGAGCCAGAGCGCGTAGCTGTAGAGAAGCGTGTTCTGACTGGAGATCATCTTCTCGCCGCGAAAGCCGGCACGCTCCAGGCAGAGGAAGAACTCGTGCCAGTGCTTGAGGTCGAGGACGTGTTCTTGTGCCTGCTGCAGCCGTGCGAAGCGTTCTTCACGCCGTGCCGGGGACAGTTTGCCGCTGGTGTCGCGGCCTCGTAGGGCGGCATACACCTGCTTGAGCACCGCGGAATCCAGGCCGACGGCTGCGACTACGCGCAACAGCTGGGGCGGCTTGGGCTTGATGTACCAGTTGAAGGGTGACGCGGCGTGGAGGGAGGGGAGCCGTGATGCACGGCAGAAGCCCTCCAGAGCGCGGCGGCCCTCGTCCCAGAACACGGAGGTGAGCGTGAGGATGAAGTCGGCCTGGTCGAGCTTTACGCCCTCGCTGTTGATCCGCACGAAGATCTCGGCGACCTGCTCCTCGTCGATGTCGGAGGAGAGCACGACTCCCTTGAAGGGGTAGCTCTCGAGGTCGTGAAGGTGGTCGAGGGCGTCCTGGATCTGGTCTTCTTCGGCCTCGAGAAGCGGGCGCTTGCCGCTCAGGCGGGCGAGGAAGTCGCGGATGACCTTCCGGCGGCCCGTGGCGCTGTCCCACAGAACGCTGATGTCGGGGAGGTATTCGGGGTCCTTCTCGATCGCCGCATCGGTGACCGCGAAGGTGGCGTCGGCGGGACGGAAGGCGAGGCGGATACGGGTGGAGCGGTAGTCCTCCCGCAGGACCGGGGTACCGGTCATGACGGCGAAGAGTGAGGTGAGGCGCTGCTGGCCGTCGACGATGAGCCGGCGAGCGGCCTCGGGTTTGTTTCCGTCGCCGATCTGCCGGGCGCCGGCTTCGACTCCGGTCTCCCAGAAGAGCAGGTAGCCGACCGGGAACCCCTTGTACATGGAGTCGAACAGCTCACGCGCCTTGGCCGGCTCCCACACGTAGGGCCGTTGCAGGTCGGGCAGAGCGATCTCGCCGCGTCGGATGTCGGTGATCAGGTCGGCCACCTGGTGGGTGGTGTCTTTGAACAGCACGGTGGCCATCGACAGGGACTCCTTTGACGCGGCAAGGACGGACTACGGAACGGGTTTCGTGCGGTTTACCGCGGGGTCAGTCGGCCACGGCGAGGAACGGGCTGGGCTGACCGGTCCAGGTGATGGCGAGTTGCTCACGTGCGCGGGTGGCGGAGACGAACAACAGGGAGCGCTCACGCTGGAGGTCACGGGCGTACTGCAGCGGGTCCTCGGCCTCGTCGACGACGGCGTTGGGCTGGGGGACGTAGTCGGCGCCGGCACCGACGATGGCCACCGCTCGGTATTCCAGGCCCTTGATGCGGTGCATCGTCAGGACGTGAACGCCGGCGTCGGCCACGGGAGCCTGCCGAGACTGGACATGCACCGCGTCGACGCCCGCCTGGGCCAGAGCCTGAACGGCAGCCAGGGCCAGGGCGTTGGTACGGGCCACGACCGCAATTTCGTGGCCCTGGATGCCCTCCTGCTTCCAGCCCTCGATGCGCGCGGCGAGCGCCTGGAGCTCGGCGGACTGCGTCGGATAACCGGCCAGGTGGGGGGTGGCTCCCTGCAGGACGGAGCGGTAGCCGCCGAGGTCCTCAGTGCCCTCGTCGAGATTGTCGAACTTCTCCTCACCCAGCAGCCGTAGCGAGGCGGCAAGGATCTGGCGGGTCGTGCGGTAGTTGAGGGTGAGCTTTTTGGAGCGGCCGACGACGTCGATGCCGTGGCTGCGCAGCGAGGTCTTGTTGTCGTAGATGCGCTGGTGTGCGTCGCCGACGATGAACAGGTCGTCTTCGCCGGCCGGGACGAGGGCGCGCAGCAGTTTCCAATGCGCGGGGTGGAGGTCTTGGGCTTCGTCGACGACGATGTGACGGTAGGGGCGGGCGTCGTCGCTCCATCCAGAAGCTATGCGGGCGGCCTGGGCGGCGAGCTGGGTGATGCCCACGGCCTTGTCGCGGTCCAGGCGCCGTTCGAATTCCTCGATGAGGCTCCATACCTGGGCCCGCTGAATCCGGTTGAGGCGTCGGCCGCGTCCGGCCCTGCTGGCGGCGAAGTACTGGTCTCGACTGCGGACGTCCTGGGCCAGGACGACCTGCCTCCACTCCGCGTCCAAGAACCGGCCGTCCCAAAGCAGCTCGTCTTGTTCCTCGGCGAGTTCCTCCCAGCGTCTGCGGATCTCGGCGTCGTTGAGGGTGTGGAAGCTCTTGGCGCCGAAGGCGTCCTTGACCGTGCCGTAGGCGACCTTGTCGATGTTGCGGACGTCGACGCGCGCGGTGAGCTGGGCGCCGCCGAGGTCCTCCAGGAGGGAGCGCAGGAGGTCGGCAAGGGTGGTGGTGTAGGTGGTGAGCAGGATGGCCTGGCCGGGGGGCAGCCGGTCGGCGAGGGCCTTGACGCGGTGGAGGGCGACGACGGTCTTGCCGGTACCGGGACCCCCGGTGACGCGTACGGGGCCCTTGTAAGGGGTCTTGCGTTCCGCGAGGGCGCGCTGTGCGGGGTGCAGGAAGACGCGCCAGGCGGACAGCGGCTCGGTCATGATGCGGCTGAGGGCGGCGACGTCGCCGGTGACGACGAAGGCCTCCTTGGTGGCGGCGCGTTCGTTGGCCGCCTCGTAGTCCTGCGTGTCGACCTCGTCCGGGGTGGCGGCGGGGGCGCTGATCTCCTCCCAGACCTTCTGCACGCTCCAGCCGTCGGCGAGGCACAGGATGACGTCGCGGGCGAGTTTGGGCAGGTGCTCTACAAAGCCGAGTATCGCCTCTTCGCTGTGGATCTCGCGCAGGGCCGGGATGATGGCCGAGTTGACGCCGAGTTTCTCGAAGTCGGCGTCGGTGACGTCGGCGAAGACGGAGGGCGCCTGTTCCGCTGCCGTGGGGGCGGGTTGGCCGCTGAGGGTGCCGGTGAGGCTGCCGAGGTTGATCACCTCGATGCCGCCGGTGACCTTGTTGATGTCGAAGATGATGTTGGAGGCGAGGTCGTAGGCCTCGTCGTGGGGCTTGACCGCCACGAGGTAGTAGATCTTCTGCGAGTGGTGCATCAGCACGGCCCGATAGTTGTCGTTGACCCGTGCGGTGCGCACCCGCGCGTCCTTGGCGCCCTTCGGGGGCTTGAGGTTGAGCCCCTTGGTGTCCTTGTTCTGCTGCATCTTCATGATGAACTGCAGCACCAGAGGCTGGACCGATCCGTCGAGCGCGTCGTAGGACTTGCCGAAGGTGTCCGCCATGATCACTGTCGCTCCGGACATCAGCATCTCTCCAAACGCTCCATCAACTCGTCCGCCGTCACGCTCTGCGCGTGCGCCACATGCCATCCGGCCGCCGCGAAGACGGCGTCGCGGTGCGCGTCTTCGTCGACGAAGACCGCCACCTTGCAGTCGGGCCAGGCCAGTTCGGCCTGGAAGGTGCCGTCGTCCCACTCGTAGCCGACTTCCGGTACGTCGATGCAGTGCCGGTGCGCCTTCTGGGCGAGCTCGGCCAGCAGTTCCTGCACATGGGGCGAGGCGTACTCCATGGCCTGGGCCCATGCTTCCGGCAGCTTCTCGGGAGCGCCTGCGGTGGTGGGCAGTGCCCCGGCGAAGAGGGCGACTGTGTGGGGGTCGACCTGATCGGCGGTGGAGAGGGCGACCTGCTGGAAGAAGCGCGGCAATTCGTCGGCGCCGCTGGGGACGAGGAGTTGCAGCAGGTTGGACCAGCGCAGCCAGTCCGCCCACCGGCCGCGGTGGTCCGGATCGGTGAGGGCGTCGGCACGGTCGTCCAGCACGGTGAACACCGACCAGGCATGCATGCTGGACCGCTTGATCGTCGGTTCGGGGCGGTAGTCGAGGAAGCCCACGATGCGCAATCCGCCGGTGGTGCGGACGTCGATCGCGCCGGCGTCCCCGGCCGTCTGGGTGGGCAGCGGGGTCGCGCCGGTCAGAATCCCGGGCAGCAGTTCACCCAGCTGCGCCCGGGTGACCGGATGTCGCAAGGTCGTCGCGTAACCGGCCAGCAGCGCCGCTGCGCGCCGCGACCACCGGGAGGGGGTGGGATCGGCGAGGAAGGCCAGCAGCGTCTCGAGGGGATTGCGCAGGGCAGGCTCGAGAATGTCGTCGGCGCCGGTCGCTCCGAGCACCTGGCGGTGCACCTTCTGGGCCGTGGTGAGCAGCGTGTTGCCGACCAGGGGGGTGGATGCGGCTTGGGCTTGGCGTCCGGGGGCGGCTTTGTCGACCGCTTCGGTCCATGCCTTGACATCTTCCCAGGTGAACTGCCACACGTACGTGCCTGCGGCGCGCAGCGCGGTCCGCTTGCCGGCGTCGTCCGCGATCCGGTTAATGTGCGTGCTGGCGTGGTATGCGTACCCGTCCAGGAAGACGGCGATGCGGGTAGCCGGCCCGTCGGTCCGGGTGAGCAGGTAGTCGGGCTCGCTAGGCTCGGTGGTGTGCTGCCGGACGTGGTCCTGCAGCAGCCAGCGGGTCGTGCCACCGCTGGAGGTGGTGAAACGCAGCTCGTACTCCAGGCCCCGCTCCCCCGCCCTCGGCGTCACCGAGCCGCACTCCTCGGACCGGCTGCCCCATTTCACGAGAGTGCGCACGAACTGTGCCTCCAGCTCGCTGTCGGCAAGCTGGTCGATGCGTACACCGGACAGGGTGTCGACACGGTCGGTGGCCCACTCCTGCAGCAGTTCCTCCAGCAGTTCCTTGGCGACCCTCAAGGAGACGTGCGGGTGCTCGCTGCTGGAGGCGTGCGGCAGCAGGCAGCGGTGGCAAGGCGTGCGCTGCCCCTCCTTCTGGCAGGGGCAGTCGCGCAGCGCGGCGTAGGCGAGGGTGAGCACGCGGTGCAGGACGGCCGGGTCGGCGAGGTGCTCGAGATAGCCGGTGCCGCCGGGCATGGAGTCGTGCATCACCAAGAACCGGCGGCGCAGGTCCTCGGTACCGGACGGCATGGAGTCCTCGACGATCCGGATGTGGTCGGGCGCTCCGCCAAAGTGCTGGGTGATGCCGAGCAGCAGGGCGGCCTTGAAAGAGGCGAGCTTGGTGTCCAGGTCCATGGCGGAGAACGGCAGCAGGATGCGCAGGGCCTGGGTGGTCAGCTCATGGGCCAGCACCAGGCGGACCACCGGCTCGGCCGTGATGCCGTCGTCCCGGTGACTGCACCAGCCACTGTGGCGTGTACCGATCCGCTCGGCGACAGGGTCCCAGGCTTGAGGGTGCGCGCCGCGTACGGCGCCGCACTCGGGGCAGGTCTCGAAGCCCGGGACCTGCTCTTCACTGCCCGCGATGCTGTGCTCCGGACCGGAGCTGGTAGCGGGGCCAAGGTTGAGTGTGCGGATGGTGGCGACGCGCGCGAACTCCACCCCGAACGGCACACTGCCGCTGCGCCGCCAGGCGCGCAGGCCCTGCGGCTGGTCCGGGTCGATATCCACCAGGGTGACCACGGCGAAGCGCCGCTGCTCACGCTCGTCCCGTTCGTCGGTCAGCCGGGCGTCCTCGCGCCGCTCACGCGCCGTGACACGCTCGGGCACGAGAACATTGTGGACTGCGCCGGGGTCGGCGATCCGGGGGGTGCGGCAGCGGGGGCAGGCCGTCACGGCCAGGCCGGTCTCCTCGGTGGCGACGAAGCCGCACTCCGGGCACAGCCGCCACTTGGCGTACGCGGTCTGGCCCTCGCCGGCGGACGAGCCGAGGTCGAGGCCGTTGACGATGTACTTGTAGCCGTCGGTGTGGAAGAAGTTGCCGGGGGCCAGCTCGGCGAGGGCCAGCCGGGCGCCGCGTCCGTACTCGGTCAGCTGCTCCTTGAACTCGCCGTCGCTGTCCTTCCACCACAAGGTGGCGTCCAACAACGTGGCGTCGTCGTGCAGGGTGTAGTTGGGCAGCAGACCGAGGCGGACCATCGCGTTGATGGAGTTCTCCGCGATCAGCGCATCCCGTCGCCTGCGCACCGACGTCTGCTCGGCATACAGCTGGCGGCGTAGCGCATCGCGGTTGGCATCGCCGGTGGCGGTGGCGAGTTCGTCGAAGGCCCGGCCGATCTGTCGCAGCCGGGCGGCCAGGGCGTCCACGCGCTTGCGCCAAGCGGTCGCGGCGGTGGCGACGGCCTGTTCCAGCCCGCCGGCTGCGAAGACCTCAACCCCCTGCTTCGCCACCGGCGTCATGGCGGGGAAGAGCGAGGTGAAGGCGTCGGCGAGTTCGGCGTGCCGGGCCTGGGCGACGTCCAGGAAGCGACGGAACCAGCCATCCTCGGCAAGACCGCGTCGGAAGAGCTCCCCGATCCGCGGCGGCATGGGCCGCTCGGGGATGGCGGTTGCGTGCCACAGACTGCGGTCGGCTGCCCGGTCCAGCAGGAAGGCCAGGTACTGGCGATGCAGGATCTCGGAGGCATCCAGGTAGCAGTCGGGCGGAATGATCCGCCCGGCCAGCATCTGCTCGGGGGCGTGCAGGTAGTACTGGTTGCGGGCGCCGCGCGGCACGAAGGTGACGGCGAGCGAGTTGCCGGTGCGGCGGCCGGCCCGGCCGATGCGCTGCGCATAGTTCGCGGGCGCGGGCGGCAGGGAGGCCAGCAGGACCGAGGACAGGTCGCCGATGTCGATCCCGAGTTCCAGGGTGGGCGTGCAAGTGAGCACGTTCGGGTCGAAGGCGGAGGCCCGGTGCTTGAACGCCTGTTCGACCTCCTCACGGCGGGTGCGGGTGAGCGCCCCGGTGTGCTCGGCCGTGAGCACGTCGCCCGGCCGGTCGACCGAGTACAGGTGCCGGTAGTAGTCCTGGGTGTAGTCGCGGTCGTCGGGCACGAAACGTCCGCCGCACTGGAAGCGCAGGCAGGGCGTGCCCAGCCAGGCGGCCTGGCGGCCGGGCGGTACGGTCTGCCGCCAGGTACAGGTGTCGCAGCGCACACCGCAGTCGTTGACGCCCGGGCCGCCGGTGCTGGTGGCGGTTGCCTCATCAGTGAGGCTGTGGATGAGGACATGGCGGGGCCGCAGTGCATAGACGGTTGCGCCGCCATCGGCCGGGTAGGTCGCCAACAGCTCACGCTGAGCAAGGAGTTTCATCGCCGCAGCGACGACGGCTCGCGCTTCCTTGCGGTCGCAGCCGAGCACCCGGTGCCCCCAGTCGGCGAACCAAGTGCCGTCGCGGTTGAGGGAGTCGAAGTCGGTCCGTCCGGTCTTGCCGGAGATCGGGAAGGTGGGGGCCGCCAGGCCGCGTGGGAAGGCCGGCATGCCGACCGGACGGCCACCCCAGATCGGCCAGCGCCGGGCACCTGCCTGCTCGATATACGTGCTCAGCCACGGGTGGTACAGGGCGCCGCGCAGCCGCATCCGCTCCAGCAGACCGCGCACGAGGACCAGGTAGTCGGCGTCGTCAGGGGGCAGGGTGATCTGCCCCGGCAGGCGCTGGTGCATCTCCCGCAGCAGGCCGCACACCGTCTCGGGTTCGGGCAGGTGCACCTCCGCGGCAGCAATGCGGGTCAACTCCAGGGTGCGGCCCAGCCGGGAGCGCAGGCCGAACTCCAGAAGGCTCTGGAAGACCATCCGGCCGTGCAGCATCTCCTCCCCCGCCTCGCTGAAGCTGTCAGAGCCGTCCAGCAGGGTGCATATCTCCGGGTTGTCGCGCAGGTCCGGCGGCACGATGGAGGCCAGTTGCGCTCTCTCGCCCTGCCCCGCGGCCTTGACCACGGCATCGGCGGCGTCGGCGGCCAAATCGTGTACGGCGACGGGCGCACCGGGCTTGAGCTGCGCGGTGAGCAGACCGCGGAAGGTGAAGCCGAAGCTGCGGTTGGCGATGAAAGCGGCCCGGTGGGTGGCGTCCTGCACCGAGTCGGTGAAGACCAGCAGCTTGCGCTCGTTGCCAGCAAGGCCCCGATCGGAGAACAGCTGGGTGGTGGTCACGGACGCCAAGGTGGCGGTCCCCGCGCCCAGGAACCGCATACCGTCGTCCAGCCCGCACGACGGGCACCGGTCACCAGTCCCGGCGGGCAGGGGGCCGAGCGGGGTGATGACGGGGACGGTCTCGTCGGTGGGGACGGTGCGCAGCGCCTGGTCCTCCGCGTGGAGGTGGACCACGGCTTGTTCCCCGGGCCGGGCGCGCAGCATCCAGCGTACGGCGCGGTTGCCCTGGGCGGAGGCTCGGTAGATCTCCAGCGGCTTGATCTTCAGCTGCTGCCACTCCAGATCCGTGGACAGCGCGGCCCATCCGGAGCGCCCGCAGTGGCGGCAGTAGACCGCGGGCAGGTGAGCCCGGTAGGCCGGTGCGACAACCCCAGAGGCGCTGCCGGCCAAGGTCGCCACGTCTGCCGCGGCGTCGACCTCGGCCGGCGGATAGACGGCAAGGTTGGCGGCGTTGGGCGGGGTGTCGCCGGTCGGGCCATCGTCGTCGAACCAACGAAAGTGCGGCTCGGGCGTGGCCGCCCGGATGACACGCCGTACCTCACGGACCCACAGTTGGGCTTCCACCCGCAGGAACGGCATCAGCCGACCGGTGTCCGCATCGAGGATGCGCGCCTCGGACACCAGGGCAAGCAGGCGCGCCAGGCCGATCGCGACCAGCGGCATATCGGTACGGGCCGCCTCGTCCCAAGCGGCACCACCGCCGCGCTTGGCGAACTCGCGGGCGATGTCGGGAACGGTGACCGGAGTCGCACCGGCGACGTCCAGCAGGGCCTTGATGAGGTTGTGTTTACGCAGCGCCAGGCCGAGGGCAACGGGGTCTGCATGGTCCAGGCCCACGACCATGCGAGCCAGCTCGTCCAGCGCGGATCGATCGTCGAGGGGGTCGGGGACGGCCGCGAGGTCCGCCGGAGCGGGAAGCGGCAGGAGGAAGTCCGGTTCGGCGACGAACTCGGCAGGCGACTGCCGGTCGTCGCCGATCAGGGCACTGTCGGCGAAGGGTGTGCCGAAGACCTTCTCCGCGAACTCCAAGAGCAGTTCCCTGTCCGACTTCTCCGGGCCATGCAGGGTCTCGTCGACGGACGGGCTGCCGCCGAGCGTGGCGGACGTGGCGACAGGCGTGATCGAGCCCAGGGGACGCTCGGGGCGGGCAGCGCGCGTAGCTGCACCCAAACGGCGCAGCAGCATGGCCACGTCGGTGCCCTGGGCCCCGTCGTAGGTGTGGAACTCGTCCAGGACGACGTACGTAAGGGAATCCGTCTGCCACAGCGGGACATCGGGGATCCGCTGGAGGAGCAGGTCCAGCATCTTGTAGTTGGTCAGCAGGATGTCCGGCGGATCGGCGCGGATCGCGTCCCGATTGGTGATCAAACGGGTGATAGTCGGGTCGCCGGCGAGCGTCGTGGAACCAGTATCGCGTCCGTATGAAGCAGGGTCGTCCCCCTCCTCGTCCACGGCGCGGCGACCGGAGGTACCGCCGATGTAGATGCCGGCGGTGACGTCCTCCAGGGCGGCGTTCTCCGTGAGCAGTTCGTCGATGCGCCGTGCCTGGTCATCCGCCAGGGCATTCATCGGGTACAGGAGCAGCGCCTTGACTCCCTTCTGGCCAACGGCGCGGGCTCGAGCGCAATGATCCAGGACCGGGATAAGGAACGACTCCGTCTTCCCGGACCCGGTGCCCGTGGTGACGATCGTCGGCTCGGGGGTGTGGCCATTCTTGGTGGAGAGGCGCCGCCAGGCAGCAGCCTGGTGGGTGTAAGGCTTGAAGCCCATGGGCCACCAGTCCAGGGCCTGCTCCCAGCCCCGCGCGGCCTCGCGGAACGGCGTCCGCACCCGTAGGTAGGGACCGCGAAAGAGCCGGCTCTCCGGCCGCTCGAGGAACGCCTCGAGTTCGTCCCGGACGTCGTCGTCAGCGAGCGCGAAACTCGTCGTCAGGTACGCGGCGAGAGCACGACGCAGATCCTCGACGGCCAAAGAGGGAAGCATGACGGCTCGTCACCTGCCTTCCAAGACGTCGCGGCTGGGGAGGGAGTCGGTGGCGAGGAGGTTGCCATGATCGCCGTGCTCGGCGGCGTAGGCGACATAGTCGCCGTACTCACTGGCCAAGAGGCGAGTGGTGAAGTCCGCATGCGCACGGGTCATCTCGACCTCGCGACTCGGCTTCGTCCAGTCCCGGGGAATGGCTGGGCTGGGATCGCCGTTACGGGCAGCCTTCACCCAGGTTCTGACGAGTTCCGTCTCCTCCTCTGTCTGGCGGGCACCAACATTGTCCTTGGATGCACCGATCCTGTGACCGTCCAACGCGAAGAACATCTCCCACTCGTACTTACGCACAGTGGCGAACTGAGAGCGATACATTGCGCACAGTTGCTCAGCGGTCAGTCCGAGCATGACGGCTACGAGAGCATCGATTTCAACCAAGGCCATCCGGCGGTCGTAGTCCGTACGGAGCGGCGTAGCCATGGACCAAGTCGGCTCGATGCCCTGTATAGACGGACGGGTAGACGACGGATCGGTCCATCTGTCGGCGAGCCAGGCGGCCTCAAACAGCTCCTCCCAAAGAGGACCGTACTCTCGAGTAAGACAGTTGAGACGGAGAGCGCGAAGCAGGAGAGGAGATGCTAGAGGATGGGAAAGAGGCGCAGGGAGATGTTTCACAAGGTCCCCGGAAATGTTCCTCTTCCCAGATACTTTGATCAAATAATCAATGGGCAGGCTCGCCCAAATGCCGCCGATCAATGCGGTGTCGCGATTGGCTGGGAGCGCCAGCGTGCAGACGCTATCAGTATGCGTCGGCCCCGGCGGAATAAGGGTCGCTTGAAGTGTGCGCTCAACGATTGGATCAACCATTCGACGCCAAGCAACGCGAAAGAACGTGTTCGCAGCCTTCCCGTTCCAGAGCGGTTGCGCAGCAGAAAAATCCTCACGTGAACACGCACGGGCATAATTCGTCCTCGGGATTTCCGATTCCGACAGATCCTCAAGTATCCACGGCGAGTAATCCTTGGGGGAACGACAGTTTGGATTCGGCTGCATGTCAAAGAGTGTGGCAATTGTGAAATGCGGACCCTGCAAAATCACATCAGGCAAAGAATCCGGCACTCCCGACTGCGGCTTGATTAGCCCAGCCCTTTCTCCGGACTTTTCCTGAAAGGAAGACGTCCACCAGAACCCATGATGCCCCAACCGGTACGCAAACCCAGACAGGGAGCGAAGGGCCTTACCAGCAGATGCCGACACGGGCAGCAGCATTCGCGCCTCCGCTGGAGCGGTTCCGTCAGCATCGACTAGGGCCGCCCAAACCGAAAGGTCGTCTGCTGTGACCTTAACGACTCGCTCCTTATGCGGCCGGAGATCCCAGCCTCCGGATTCCAACTTGATGCCAGGGATGTCCCCAAAACCGTCATGAGACAGGGAACTATCGACCGTAGACGGATGCAGCGCCCACCCGACACCAATAAAAGAGACCTCCCGCACACCTCCATAAATATTGACTGCATATTGACGCGTATTCATAATGTCAAATAGTTTCAGCTCATTCCTGTAGTGAAAATACCTCCGGAGGCGCTGATATGCAGCCGCGCGAAGCCTACCCCCTGCGGGGTCGCTGAAATGCGATTCGGGGTGAATCAACGCAACTATTCCCGAATCTTTCGCATTCCTCCAGGATTGAGTGACAAAATTCAAGTACAAATTCGTTTTCATTCCCACGAGCAGTGGGTGCTCAACTTCTGACCCGAGATGGGCGTTAACCCCTGCCCAAGAATTCAAGTCAAAAATATATCCTTGGAGCGTCCTGGATTCCTTCAATGTCGCATAGCGCCGCGCACTCCTTACATTCTCTTGAGCCTTATCGGCAAGGACAAACCACGGGTCGTACTCGGCGAGGGCAGCCCATTCGTCCCACTTCGGCTGGTGCCACGGCGGGTTTCCTACCTGCAGGTCGAATCCGCCCCGCTCCGAGATATGACCAAACTCCAGCTCCCAGTGGAAGAAGCCCTCACGGCGGCTGATCGCATCCACTTCCGCTAGCCAGCCGAAGTTCAGGGCGACCGTTGGAAGGTCGGCGCATTGGCTCAGGAGTCGGTCATTCTCGTCGTCCACTGCAAGCTGCTCAAAGTCGCCTGTATCAGCGAAGAGGCCAAGCGTATCGTCATGCCCGGCCGCACCGCCGCGTCCTCGGCTCGCCTTAGCCTTCGCCGGCGGAACGCCCAGTACCGCCTCGCAGAAGGCCAGCCACTCGTCCACGGTCGGCGGATTCGGTGTGTTCGGCTGACCGACGGGCCAGAACCACAGCGCGCACCAGGCATCCATCACCAGCTTCAGTCGGCCGAGCGGCGATCCCGGTGCCCGGAGTGCGCTCTCGACCTGCTCGCGCGACACGGCGCTGGACGACCGGGGCAGAGGCTGGTCTTCCGGGACCTGCCAGAGGTTAATGTCCCGGCGGATCTCGCGCTCGGAGACGATCAGGCGCCGCCGAGTCAGCTCCCACAGTCGTTCGACACGCATGGCGACTGCCAGTAGTCGCTTGGTCTGTGTTACCGAGGGTGCTCTGGTAACCGCCGTGCGCCAGGCGGCCAGCGCGTCGCGCTCCGCTTTCGTTAGTTCCTTGGCCTGCTTGGCATCGGCGACCGCGCCCCATCCTTTGGCTGGCAGCAGGAAGTGGTGGATCTCCTTGCCCGCCTGGAACTCACCCTCTTCGGCATCGGCCCGCAGCGGGCGGTCGGTCGGGACGGTGGTCAACCACGCTTTCTTCTTCAGCGCGGCAGCGTCATACACCGCCCGTCGCGCTCCGATCAACGAGTTGCCACGCCGCAAGTGCATGCCGAACCAGGGCGCCTTCAGGCCTTCGTGCATGGCGTTGAGCCACAGCGAGACCTCAGCCAGTTCTACGGCGGTCTGGTTGAGGTCGACGCCGTAACAGTTGTGCAGGGCCAGGTACGCCTTGGTCTTCTGCAGTTCAGCCTCATACCGGTCGGGCGGCAGTTGCTCTCCGACCTCAGCCATGCGCCGTCGCAGGTATTCCGCGGCGAGTTGGTTAATGGCTTCGTTGAGGAACGCACCCGATCCCAAGGCCGGCTCACATACCGTCAGGTCGAGGATCTCCCGAGCCGTGGTGGTCCTGCCGTCCTGGTCGAGGAGTTCGGCCAGAGCATGCTTGACCGTGCTCCGGGTGAGCACCTCTGGCGTGTAGTACGACGCGGAGCGCTGACGCTCGCGCCCGGACAGGCGGAAAACGAACGAACCCTTCTTGTGCAGGACCCGCTTGAGCACGCCGGTCAGCTCGTCCGGGCGCTTGACGAAGACATCTTCGCCATACTCGTTGTCGGCGTCCTTCACCGGTACGACCCAGGTACCGGTCAGTCCGTCCGAGTCGGGCTTGGCGACCTCGTACAGGTCCTTGTCGGCGAAGAAGCCGGTGTAGGACATCAGGCCCTCATACACCGCGCCGAGCTGGTTGATGCCGAGCTGCGCGTAGGAGATGAAGCCCTTGCCGGTGGCGCCTCCCGCCTTGGCCCCGTTCTTGCCCTGGGTCAGCATGAGGAGGTTGAGCACCCGCCACAGCACCTCGTTGCGCAGCCGGGTGTCGATGCGCTCGCCGTCGATGTTGACGGACCCGATCAGCGGGGTCGCGTCGGTCTTGAACAGGTCGCTGCGCAACGCCTCGAAGCGGAGCCCGTCCACGTCGGCGACGGTCTCGGCTGGGGCGGTCTCCTCCTCCAGGGCACGGTGCCCTTGATCGACGAGGCGGAAGAGCAGGTCCAGCGACTCGTAGAAGTGGAAGCCGTCGCGGGACTCCTCGGGGAGGTCGTAGGAAACCAGCTCTCCTAGTCGCGCCAGGCCGTATCCGTCCTGATAGGCATCATCCTTGGCCGGGAGGATACCCAGTTCCGGCCGGGCCTCTGCATAGAGGAGGAAGAGGATGCGGTACAGGTAGCGCAGCGACTCGCGCGAGAGCCGGGTGGCAAGCTCGCTGCTGTCGCCCAGCTCAGCCGGGTCTGCTCCTTGGTCTGTGATACGGGTGAGGATCTCCTCGGCGATCAGTTCGATCGAGCGTCGCAGGCCCTCGCGCAGCTCTTTGGAGACGCCCACCGCATGCTTGCGGCCCTTGTCGACCAGGCCGTCGAGAATGCCGGCGACGCCACCCTCAGTCAGCAGCGACTCAACACCGAAGAGGGCGGAGACGGCTTCAAGTTCCTCGCCGTCGGCGGAGAGGTTGCGGTCCAGGGCTTCGTCCACGCTGACGGCGAGGAACCGGCCCTCGTGCCAGGCGGTGCGGTCGGCGAGCAGCAGCGAGCCGCCCGCGAGCAGCAGCACGAAGCGTGGCGCGTAGGTGTCCTCGCAGCCGAAGAGGAAGGTGACGGCGTCGGCGGCGCCGGTGATCTGCTGCTTGCCGTCCAGGGCGATCGCATCCAGCAGGAGGGCGCCGCCGTCCTCGGGGTCGGCGACGAGAAGCTCGGCGTCAGTGCTCCAGGTGACGTCGAGGGCGACCAGTTCGGTGCCGCCGGGGCCGGTCACCGCGAAGGCGACCGGGACCTCGCGAGCCTTGTCGGCGTGGATGACCTCGAAGACCGTGCGGTGCAGGCGCGTGTGGGCGCCCTCCTCTGACTCGGGCTCCGCGGTCTGCGACGTGCCAGGGGTGACGTAGGCGAGCGCGGCCAGCAGGCGGTCGTTGAGGGCGCGCAGCTCAGCGCTGTCGGGAGCCCCGGATTCGGTGATTCGGACCTTGGCCTTGAAATACTCCCGGCCCAGTCCCTTCACGCCAGACCGTGACGACGGTGCCCCGGACCGGTCGGCAGCAGCCCAGCGCTTACGCAGGTCGGTGAGGTCCTTGGTGAACAGCTCGGCAAGGTAGTGGGCGGAAATGTACTCACCGCGGTTGATGATCGCTTCGAATGCCACGGTGTTCACGCGCCCTTCTGCTCGGTGCCGACGGCCGGGACCAGGACCCCGATCACCCGGACCATGGATTCGCCTTGGGTGGCCAGCTGCTCGATGAGCTGCTCGACCTCTATCGCCGTCTTCTGCACGCGTTGCTCGGCGTGGTGGCGGCGGACGCCGGTCGCCTGCTCGTACGCCGACTCGCTCGCGATGCGCCAGGCCGTCAGCCGCTTCTCGTACTCGTCCAGCTGCTCGAGCAGCGGTTCCTCCTCTACGGCCTGCAGCTGCACCATGTGCGCGCGCATGGCCTCGACCGCGGCTGGGACGAGTGCCTGCAGGGCGGTGAGGTCGCCGGTGAAGGGCCGGTTGAGCATCTTGGGCCTGACTCCGGCCCGCTCCAGGACGCCGACCAGGTCGTCATCAAAGCGGGGTGTGCCAGTGTGCAGGCCGGTCACGCAGGACCAGGCCAGCACGGTGGGGTGGCCTTTTGCGTTGGAGTACATGCCCTGCATCAGGAAGACGGGCTCGGTCACTTGCGCGGTGATGACGGGTGCGGTGTTGCGGGCGAGGCGGACGAGGACCTTGTCGGTGAGCCACTCCACGACCGGGTGCTGGTCGGTGAGGTAGCTGACGTCCGGCCAGCCGGAGGTCTCGGCGCGTTCCTGCTTGGTGATGGCGCCCTTGCTGCGGTTGCCGCTGAGTTCACGGGCTCGGTCCAGGCGCTGCTGGGCGAAGCCCGCATCGAAGGTGAGGCGGAGCTGTTCGAGGACGCCGCGCTCGTCGAGGTAGGACTTGGGCAGCACGAGCAGGCGGCGCTGCAGTTCCCGATCGGGGGTGAAGACGAGCATTTCGGGGTGGTCGGGATCCCAGCGCTTGTCGATCTTCTGTTCGGGGTTGCCGTAGACCTCGGCGAGCGCCTCTTCGACGAAGGCGCGGGTGGAGGCGAACAGCTGCGGCACCCGGTAGTCCTCGGCGTCGCCGGCCGGGGTGTGCTCGGCCATAAACAGCTCGAACGGGTCGGACGTCTCATCCGGCAGCACGGTGTCAAAGGAGGCCCCCGATGCGAGGCCCTCCATGATGGCGGTTTTCTCAGCCTCCTCGTCGCGCAGGCCGAGGATGGAGGCGGCCTCGCCGAGGGTTCGGTGGACCTCGTCCTCCCGGTCCAGCAGCCGCTTGGAGACCTTGCGGTCCGCCGACGGGTCGTCGGGGTCCTCGTTCTGCAGGAGCAGGAGCAGGGCTCGGATCTCCGGGGAGTGCCGCTGCCCGTAGCGGTCGATGCGGCCGTTGCGCTGCTCGATGGTGATCAGCGACCAGGGCAGGTCGTAGTGGATCATCTGGTGGCACTGGCGGTGCAGGTTGACGCCCTCGGCGGCGATGTCACCGGTGAGCAGGACCCTCAGGTCGCTGCCGGCCAGGGAGAAGTCCTTGACGATGCGCTGCTGCTCGTCGTCAGAGAGGCCGCCGTGCAGCTGGCGGACCGCGCCGGTGAGTTTGGTGCCCTGGGTGAAGCCGAGGGCGGCAGGCAGGGCGTCCTGGAGCATCCGCAGGGTGGCGCGGCGCTCCGAGAAGATCACGACGCGGGTGTCCGCGTGCGGGCCGACACCGATGGTGTTCTTCAGCTCGTGGACCAGCTGCTGGAACTTGCTGGCCTGCTCCACGTCCACCTCGGCGGCCAGCTCGCCCAGCGTGACGAGCGCGGCCCGCTCACGGGCGCGCTCCTGGGGGTTCTTGCCGCCGTCGATGGAGTCGATCCGGTTCTGCACGGTCTCCGCGAGCGCCTCGTGGGAGGAGAGGAACGCCTTCAGCAGCGTGTACGGGAAGAGCCGGGCGCCCTTGCCGGTCACGGGGGCGGGTTGCCCGTCCTGCGGGTTGATCCACACGTTGTACAGCTCGTCGAAGACGTGCTGCTCGGCGGCCGAGGCCGTGCACTCGATGGACATCGGCTTCTTGCGGGTGGCCCATTTGTGGCCGATCTCCGCGGAGACGTCCGGGGACATCTTGTGTCGGCGGATGTAGAGGTGCTCCAGCTGCTTCTCGTCGTAGTCGCTGGTGTCGGGAATGGCGGTGGGGTCCAGCAGGCTCAGCAGCTCGCCGAAGGACGCCCGATCGCCGTTGTGCGGGGTGGCGCTGGCGAGGATGAGGGCGTCGGTCTTGGGGGCGAGGAGCTGGGCGAGGCGGTTGTTCTTGGTCCCGGTGTTGATGAGCTTGTGGGACTCGTCGATGACCACGGCGTCCCAGTTCACCTGCATGAGGTGGCTGCGCCAGCGGTCGGAGCGGAGGGTGTCGATCGAGATGATCGCCCGCTTGTAGTAGGAGAAGGGGTTGCGGCCGGCCGGGATGCGCTGCTTGATCTGCTCGATGCCCGCGGAGTCCAGGCGTACCAGGGGGATCGCGAAGCGGGTCCACAGCTCGTGCTGGAACTGCTCCAGGATGTGCTTGGGCGTGACGACCAGGAGGCGTTCGCCGCGGCCGCGGCGGATCAGCTCGGACAGCAGCAGGCCGACTTCCAGGGTTTTGCCCAAGCCGACCGCGTCGGCGATCAGCAGCCGGGGGCGCAGGCCCCGCAGTGCGGCCTTGGCGGGTTCACGCTGGTAGGCGAGGTCGTCGACGAGGTGGGTGCCGATGGTGGCCAGGCGCTGCTCGGACAGCGGCAGCGGGGTTTTGCGGATGAGCGCGTCGATGAAGAGCCGGGAGCGGCGGCACTCGGGCGAGTCGTCGACGACGAGTTCGGTGTCTTCGGGGCGCAGGGGGGTGACCTGGTCGAGGTCGGGGTGGGCGAAGAACACCGCGCGCTGGTCGCGGACCAGGGGGGAGGTACCGCGTACATCGAGGCGGGTGCCGTCCTTGGCCGTTTCGGAGACCTCGACGACCAGCCAGTCCTCGTCCCTGGACCGCACCTGCATGCCAGGGGCGAACTTCGCAGCGCCTGCCGCGTCCTCTACGGCGGTCGTCACCGGCGTATCTCCTTGATCGTGCGGAATTTCGATGGTCAGCGTGGCCGCTTCGGTTTGCGTGGTTTTCGCGGCTGTCGCGGGGTGGGAGGTTTCGGCGGTTTGGGCGGCCTGGGTCGTTTGACTGCCGATGGCATCAGTGCTCAACCTCCGTAGTCACCGCGGCGCTTGTTGATCCGGCCGCGCCAGCGTTCGCTCCAGGGGTCGTCCTGCTGCGGCGGTATCGGAGGATCCGTCGCGGGCGTCTGCGTGAGAGGCCGGCGTTCCGGCTTTCTGGGTGCGGGCGGCGCGGGCAGTGAAGGGGTGGCGGGCGGCGGGTCCAGCGGGGCTGTCTGCCGCTCCAGGACGTCGGTGAGGAACGCCTTCGGCAGCGGCGGGTAGGCCTGGCTGCCCGTGGGCATGCCCTCTTCCAGCAGCCGCTCCATCGCCTCCTCGAGGACGTCGTGGGCGGTCGGCCGGTCCTCGGCCTCGTAGGCCAAGGTGTGGGTGACCAGGTCGTACAGGCGCCCTCGCGGCATCCCGGTGAGGTCCGGGGCGACGTCCAGGGTCCGCTGGGCCACCACCTGCGCGTGGAAGGGGGGATGCCCGGTCATCGCCTGGACGAGCGTCGCCCCGAGGCTGTAGACGTCGGCGGCCTCGCTGGCCTTGCGTGAGTCCTTCGCCTGTTCGGGGGCCATATAGGCGAGCGTGCCGAGGGCCGCGTCGGCGGTGGTCAGGCCGGTTGCGCCTCCGACGTGCGAGATGCCGAAGTCGATGACCCGCACTCCGTCTCCTGCGACCAGCACGTTGCTGGGCTTGAGGTCACGATGGAGCAGCCGGACGGAGTGAATGTGCATCAGGGCGTCGGCCAGGCCCGCCGCGAGCCACCACGCGCCCAGCTCGCTGACCGTTCCGTGCTCCTCGATGAGGCTGAGCAGCGAGGGGGCGTGGACGTACTCGGTGGCGATCCAGGGCTGCCCCGCGTTCGCGTCCGCATCGACCAGGGCTGCGGTGTGAAAGCCACCGACGCGGCGAATCGCCTCCAACTCCTGGGTGAAGCGGGCACGGAAGTACGGGTCGTCGGCGAGCGCGGCCTTGATGACCTTCACGGCAACCGGGCGCGTCGAGCGGTAGCCGAGGTAGACGACGCCCATCGCTCCCTGGCCGAGCCTGCCGGTCAGCCGAAAAGCGCCGATATTGCGCGGATCGGCCTCCCTGAGCGGTTCCAGCACTTTCAGCCCCGTCCCCCGGCGTCTGTGGCTCAGCAGCCCCACCATCTGCGTGCATAGTGAATCGATGGCGAGATTACCAACAGATCCGAGCCCTTCTCCCCACCTCCCCCTAACTCCTTGCTCACTTTCTTCACACCGATAAGGGCGGGCAACCCGGTGTCGGCCGTGTCGGTGCGCAAACACGACAAATCCCCCCTCGCAATGACCCGCTCGCATGCCACTCCTCTCCCTCGACAAGCCGATGCTCGGCCCCGTGTCATCCGCCGCCCACCCTTGTGCCGTCATCAGCTCGGAGGAGCCTCGGGCGGTAGCAGGACGCCGCTGGTGAGGGACTGGGTGAGCAAGCCGTCGGTTTCCTCGGTCAGCTCCACGACCTGGCGTGCCAGGGCCCGCAGCGTGTGCAGGTGACGGAACGCCAGGCCGTACCTGCGTTGCTCGTCGAGCGGCAGTAGGGGCACGCGTAGTCGCCGAGGGTCGATATGCAGCGATGTGGAGCCGGTGGTGGCGCTGTTGACGTTGTCCTCGGCCGACAGGAAGCCCGCGAGGAACCAGGGATCGAGGCGTTCGGGGTCGGGCCGGATCAGGTGGAGGTGTCGGCCGAGGAGGCATCCCGCGTCCTCGTCGTCGGCGACGCGGGCGGTGCCACCGTGGGGGGCGCGGATGCCCGGGATCAGGACGTCTCCCGCCTCGATGACGGTGGAGCCGGCCGGCAGCTGTTCATCGGTGTCTGCGGAGGCGCGGCTGCCAGTCGCCAGATCGCGTCCGGTGAGGGTACTCAGGCCCGCCTGCTCCGGCGGAAGGGAGGTGTCGTGGGAGCCGCGTGCTGCGGGCACGGCGCGGTGCACGGTCAGTGCGCCGCCCCGTGCGAGGTCGGAGACCGTCGCCGTGCGCCAGGAACGGGATTCCTCATCGGCCGCCGTCCACGCGGTGCGGGCGCCGGCTTCGGCCAGGGCGAGGGCGCTCTCCTTCAAGCGGTCCTCGAGATGACGTGCGTTCTTGGCCACCGCGGCCGGGTCGGCGCTGGGCGGGGTGACTCGGACGTGGCGGGTGGGGGTGATGTCGACGAGGTCGTCGAGGAGTTCGACGACGGGCACGGCGCATGCGGTGCCGGGGTGGTCGGTGAAGTGCGCCGGGTCCGCGGCGAACGCCTGCCAGTGATCCAGCACGGTCGTGCTCAGCGCGGCCCAGTCGAGTGGAGTCCTTCCGCCCCGCGACCGGGTGGCGGGGTTCGCGGAGCCGTGCAGGGTGGATGGGTCGTGCAGGCGCTGCTCGGCGGTGGTGTCGATGAACAGGACGGTCTGCCGGTCGCTGCCGCCCGGTTGGGGGCGCTGCAGGATCCACAGGTGCAGTCCGATGTGCAGCGGTGTCGCCGCTCCCGGCGGTAGGGAGACTATGGCGCGCAGTGCGCCACTGCGCAGCAGCTCGGCGCGGACTCTGCGGCCTGAGGCGCGGGAGGCGGTGGCGGGCGGCAGGAGCATCACCGCGAATGCCCCCGGCGTCAGATGGGCCAACGCGTGTTGTACCCAGGCGAGTTCGGACTCCGCGCGCGGCGGCAGACCGTAGGCCCAGCGGGGGTCGTAGGCGAGTTCGTCGTGGCCCCAGTCGCGATCGGCGTACGGCGGGTTGCACAGCACGGCGTCCACGGTGAGGTCCGGGAAGGCGTCCGCGCGCAGGGTGTCGCCCGCCCGTACCGCAACCTGTGCTTGGGGTGCGGCAAGTCGCAGCCGTACGGCGGTGCGTTGTGCCTGGACCGGCAAAGAGTCCTGGGCGAACAGGCCGGTGGCGCCGTGGTGGGCGGCTGCGGCGAGCAGGGCGCCGCTGCCGCATGCGGGATCCAACACCTTGGCGGGGTAGGGGCCGTCGGGGTGCGGCGTGAGCAAGCGAGCCATCAGGTCGGCCAGTTGCTCGGGGGTTTGGTAGGCGCCGCTGGCGGCGCTGTCCTCCAGTTCGCGCTCGGCCAGGACGTCGAGCGCCCCCTGTCCGCTTTCGTCGCGCACGCAGTGCAGCAGTGCGCGGAGCAGGGGGGCGTCGGCCGGGGTGTAGGTGACCGTGTCCGTGCCCGGAACAGTGTCGGCGAGTTCGGCCACCGCGTCGTGGCAGCGGGCGGCCAGTTCGCCGTCGGACAGTTCGCTCAGTGCGGTCAGCGCTTCCCGGTTGCGTTGGGCGCCGGCGAGGACGAGGGGCAGCAGCCGGGCGGGGGCGCCGCCGCTGCCGGCGTGCAGGCGCAGTGCGGCGCGCAGTTCCTCGACGGGCGTGGCGGCGGTGCTGTGGCCGCGTGAGTCGAGCCAGGCGCGGACGGCTTCGAGGTCGTACAGCGGGCTGGTGTCGGTACCGCCGGCCGGGGCCGGGAAGTCGGCGTGGCGGCGGCGCCAGTTGCTGACCGTGGCGCGCGTGACTCCGGCGAGCCGCGAGATCTCGGCCGCGGTCACCTGCGCGGAGGGCTTCGGCATGGCACTCCAGACCTCGAGGTGGGCTGACCGTCCACACCATAGCGCATCACTCTCACCGCGCATTGTGATTGACAGTGCTTTCACTGGCATGCTTATCTGCTGATGCTTCCGCTTGGCAGCGCAGCTCCAGGGCTGTGGTGTCGGCGTTCGCGTTCCGATTCCTTCTTCCACGCAAACGGGGGAACCCACGCATGTCCACGCCTCCCTGGGCCCAGCAGCCCGGTCAGCCGCAGCAGCCGTTCCCGGGGCAGGCCCCGGTACCGCCGAAGAAGAGCAAGGCCAAGACCTGTGCCGGGGCCGGCTGCCTCGGCGTCGTCGGCTTCCTGGTCCTCGGCGGGGTGATCTCCGCTGCCGGCGGCGGTAAGTCCGGCGGCAGTACCGACAAGCCGGCCGCCGCGCCCTCCCACGCGAGCAACGGCGCCAAGACCGCCGCCCCGCACTCTGCGGCCACGAAGCAGGCGCCGCAGACCGTCACCTACGTCGTCACCGGCACCAGCGGCGCCGACGTGCAGTACGGCCCGGCCGGGTCCTCCGCCCAGGGCACGGTGCCCCTGAACGTGACCAAGCCGCTCAAGAACCCGCAGTACTACTCGATCACCGCCCAGCTTCAGGGCGCAGGCCATGTCACCTGCCAGCTGAAGGTCAACGGCAAGGTCATCTCGCAGTCCACCGCGTCGGGTGGCTACAACATCGCCTCCTGCGAGATCAGCAAGGGCCTCTTCAGCGACAAGTGGACCGACACGAACGCCGGCTGACGCACCGCTGGCCCATCAGCCGGACTCCGGACGCGGCCCGAGGCGTCCGTATCCCCGCTGACCACCACCGCGCCGCCGCCTGCGCGGCTTTCGCCTCCGCCCGATCCCTGACACGAAGGACACCAGTGAACCGGCCCAAGGTCATCGCCATCACCGCCTGCGGATTGACGGTCCTGTCCGTCACCGCGGCCACGATGGACCACGTCAGCACCCACACCGCGCTCGCGGCCGCCCGCCGCCAGGAAGCCGCAGCCGACCACCGCGCCCAGCAGGCCGCATCCCGCCCGGCCAAGGTCGTCACCAAGACGGTGGACAAGCCCGTCTTCGGCCGCTCCACCCTCCTGGGCGCCTACGCGGCCGGCACCATCTCCGGAGGTGTTTACACGGACGACGGCAACCTCACCTACACCGCCAGCGAGGCCACCTGCTCCCAGCAGTACGCCGCGATCTCGCAGCAGCCCAACGGCGGCACCATCCACCGCGACGCCTTCATGAAGGCCTGCCTCGACAACGTCAACGACACCGCCAAGACCGACCCCGCGCCCTGACCGGCCGCGGGCGAAGAGCGCAGCCGTCCTCAGCGTCTGCGCTCGGGCCCGCCCCGCATTGCCCCCAGCCCTGTGCCGAACCAGACCACCACGGCAGCGGGCGCCGACCGCCACCTCTCGCTGCTCCGCCGCGAAGACGGTTCACAAGGACGAGGTCTTCAAGACGACCGGCTGCCAGAAGTGGGTCAAGGTCGGCTGACCACACAGCACCCCCGACCCGACAAAGCCACGACCATCACCCAGTGACAGAAAGAAGCACAGCTTGACCGAGTCCGGCGAGCCCGAGCTCACCGTCTACTACCGTCACCTGGCCGCACTGCTCAAGCGCAGCAACGAGGAGAACTTCCGCGCCCTGCTGGAACAGGCGCGCCGCGTCTCACGGGGCGAGTACGAAACCGGCCTGTACGACCACCAGCAGGCCTTCCGGCTCCTGTGGCACCACCTGGACCGCAGCAAGTACCTGCGCCAGGCCCACGACGACGCCCGCACCAGGCTCGCCTCCGGAGGCGCCGCTGCGGACGAGGTGGCCGATCTGGAGCTCTTCCTCACCGTCTATGCGCACGTCCGCGCCACCGCCGCCCGCACCACCTGAACCAGCGCAATGCACCGACCATCCGCCCTCGACTTGGGAGTTCTCCTTGACGTTGCCTGCGTGCCCCGAACTGGTCAGCCGCCTCGCCGAGGACTTCACCGCGCTGCAGGACGCCGCCTTGGCCCGGATGAACGGCACCGCGTCCCCGCAGACCGAAGCCGCGCTGGACCACCGGGCCCTCGCCGGAGCTGTCGCCATCGCGCTCGCCCACGCGGAGGTCCTTGCCCGGGGAGCTGTCCGGCGCGCTGAGCTTTCCGTCATGCCCGCGCAGCGGGTGCGGACGCTGCGCGAGTACGCCCGCCGGGTTCGGCGCGCCCGGTTGCAGGCTGAAGCCGTGTGCAAGGAGCAGCGTGCCCGTCGGATCCCGCAGGGGCGCATGCCGGGAACCGGTCCGCTGGACCTGCGGGTTGCGCGGGCCGCACACCCGCAGGCGTACCTGTGCGCCATGGAAGAGGAGCTCACCCACCGCGGGCTTCCTGCTGACGCTCTGAGCGTGCCGAACCACGACCGGGCCCGGTGGGCACGAGAGCGCCAGCTGATACACACCGACATCCCCTCTGCGGTCCGCGAACTGCTGGACTGCGGCGACGACTGTTTCGTCCAGGTGCTGTTGCACGACGCCCGGGAGGCGGAGAACGGCCACCTTGGACATGACGCGACCGTCGAACGGTGGAACCGGCACGCCCCTACCGCGCTGGCCTGGGGCCGTTACGCGATCGCCCAGGCCGAGCGGGCCGCGCTCGCCCGCCCCCTCACGGCCCGCAGCGTCCAGCTCGACGCGCTTGAGGATGCCTACCAGGACACCGCGATCCTCACCGCCCGTGCCCTCGAAGCCAGGCACAAAGCCGCCGATCTCCACGACCGTATTCGGGAGCTCACGTCCATTGGGTCTTTCGCCGACCTGATCGCCCAGTGCCATGCAGGGGCCATCGCGCGCTTCGCCACCGTCCATCCGGGTTTGTGGGACCACGCTCGGCTGCTGGCCGCCGAGCACCAGGCCGGCTGCCTGGAACGGGCCGAGGGCTGCCCGCGATGCCACCTCGCTCTTGCCGGGGCCCTCGCCACGGAAGTCCCTGGCACCGCTTCCTTGGACGAGGATGGCGCCCCAGGGGAGATCACCGAACCCGACGCTGTCTCAGACCGATACGCGATCCTCGACGACCTCCTCCCCCATGCGGTCGTAGCCGTTGCCGACGCCGCGGTCGGCGACGAGTCCGCCCAGTGCGGCTATGGCTGGGTCTGCGAGAACGGCACCACGGGAGATGGCGCCTCCATGGCCCACAGCAGCGGTGAGGCGGAGGTCATCGGCATCTGCAACGCCGCCCTGGAGCTTGTCCACCACAGCCCGCACTCTCCCGTCGTCATCCTGTGCGACAGCTTGGAAGCCGTCACCACCGTCAACCGGGCCCTGGAAACGGGCGACCCGGCAGTGGCCCACCGCACCGTTGTCTTCCCCGAAGGCAGGCAGCTCCTGGCCAACCTGATGCCGCATCGCGACCGAATACAGGTGCGCTGGCTCAAAGGCCACATCGGCCACGACCTCAACGAGAGCGCCGACGCCCTTGCCGCAGTAGCCCTGCGCCACGCCACCGGCCGCATCCCCGCTGCTGTCGCCCGCAAGGAGCAGGCGCACATCCTGCGCACCCTTCGATTCGCCCAGAGCGAGCCGCCCACGGCCGCCTGATCCTCAAGCCCTGACGGGTCCCAAGCCGTCTCACCCTGCCACCCGGTCATCAATCGCCAGCCGGAGCCACCCGCCGCCCGAAGGGACCGCCTGATGCTCGTCCAAGACCAGCACAAGCCCACCACCCGAATGTCGACACTCCACCGGCTCAGGTCCCTGACAGGCGCCAGGTCGAACTCCGCGAACTCCTCCAGAAAGACCGAGGGGTGCACGGCCGTGCAGGAGATAACCTGTCTGAACGCCCCTAACTACTTGCGAGTAACACGTTTCTGATAATTCTTTCGCTGGGGGGCGGGCGTATGCCCGTCGCGGCGCGCCTGCTGGGCGCCGCAAGGGAGGGAAAGCACATGGCCATCACCACGACGCGTGAGCAGGTCATCGCCGACGAACAGAAGGCAGTGGATTACGCCTACGACTGCTACACCGCACGGCTGGCCGAGATGAGCGGGACGTCGGCGGCTACGGCGTCGGCCAGCGGCAAGGACGGCATCGCCAACCGGAAGGACGCGCAGGAGCGGGCAGCGGCGTACGGCGGCCTCGGCAACGAGTCTCTCGTCTTCGCCCGCATCGACGCGCCGGAGGAGCCCGGCGGTGACGTCAGGAAGTGGTACGTCGGCCGGCGCGCCGTCTCCGATGTCCACACCCGTGACACGGTGGTCGTCCTGTGGACCAGCCCGCTGGCGAAGACGTGGTTCCAGGCGCGGCCCGACGCACCGGGCGAGGTGGTCCTGCGACGGCAACTGCGGTGTGTGCAGCGCATCGTGGAGGGCTACGTCGACGAGATCACCTCGGCGGCCCCCCTTCGTGCTCTGGCCGGCCTCCGTCCGGTGTCCACGGCGGTGCCGAAGCCTCGGTCGGCCCCGGACGACGCCACCACCGACAAGGTCCCCGCCGGGGACGTCGCGCCCGACCAGGCCCCTGCCCGGCAGGAGGCCGACGAGCGGGACAGGCCGGAGCACACGCCCGCCCACACGCCCTTCGACATCGCGCGCATCCAGCGCCGCAAGCCCCTGCAGCCGGACGAATTCCTCCTGCGCGAACTCCAGCGCTCGCGCACCGGTCGCATGCGCGACATTGTCGAGACCATCCGCCGCGACCAGATGGACCTGGTCACCAATTCCCCCTCCGACATCCTCGTCGTGCAGGGCGGCCCGGGCACCGGCAAGTCCGCGGTCGGCCTGCACCGCGTCACCTGGCTCGCCAACAACGAGCACTTCCTGGCCCAGGACATCCTCGTGGTCGGCCCCCACAAGCGCTTCCTCGACTACGTCGGCCAGGTCCTGCCCACGTTGGGCACCCGCAACGTCAACGCCGTCCAACTCGCCCGCCTGTGGGACGGCGACGTCCTGGGCATGGACACACCGGCGGCGCGGCTGGTGAAATCCGACGAGCGCATGGCCGATGTTCTGCGGCGGCGCGTCGAGCACGACTGTCGGCCCGAAGCACTCGACGAGCTCACCACTGCTGCCTCCTTCGAGGGCGACGAGCCCGCGATCATCGTGACCGCCGGCAGTACGACCCTGCGCATCCCGCGATCCGAGGTCCTCGCCCTCCTAGAGGAGGCGCGCGCCGGCGACGGCGCCTACCGCCAGCGCCGCGACCACTTCCGCAGTCTGTTCGTCGACCGCCTGCTTGGCGAGCTCGCCGCCATCGCCCCGCGTCGCGGGCGCAACGGCACGATCCGCCGCGATCTGGAACGCAACCGGCGCCTGGAGCGCCTCATCGACCGCGTCTGGCCCTCCCCGGGCGCCCGGGAGGCTTTGCGGAGCCTGTACGACTCGGCCGACCTGCTGCGGGCGTGCGCCGACGGCATCCTCGACGACGCCGAACAGGCCGCCCTTCGCCGTGACCGCGCCGACAAGGCCGACGCCGAGCCCTGGACCCTGGACGACCGAGTCTGCCTCGAAGAACTCCAGTGCCTCATCACGGGCGAAACGCCGCGGCGCTACGGGCACATCGTCGTCGACGAGGCCCAGGACCTGACTCCCATGCAGGCCCGTTCACTGCGCCGCCGCTGCGCGGTCAACGGCTCGATGACCATCCTGGGTGACCTGGCCCAGGCCACCGGCCCCCACCCCTACACCGACTGGGAGCGCCTGGGCACCGTCCTGTCCGACCACGGCGACTGGCGCGTCGCCGAGCTGAACACGAGTTACCGCGTGCCCGCCGAGATCATGAAGTTCGTGGCCCCCCTGGCCCGCAGGATCGCTCCCACGCTGCCCTATCCGCAGGCCGTGCGCGCGGTGGGCGACAGGGCCGTGCGGACGGTGGCCACCGAGCCGTGGAAGCTCCTCGACGACACCGTCACGCAGGCAATCCGCCTCATCGGCACCAGCGACGGGAGCACCTTGCGCTCCGTCGCAGTCATCGTCCCCGACGACTCCGGCTGGCTGGAGGAGATCAGCGGCCACCTGGACCGTGCCGAAGGGATCACGGCCCAGGGGCGAAAGGCGGTGTCGGTCCTGGCCGCCGCCCAGGCCAAGGGCATGGAGTACGACCACGTCCTCGTCGTCGAACCGGCCACCATCGCCGACCGCCGTCCGGCCGGCCTGCGCCAGCTCTATGTCGCCCTGACCCGCAGCACCCAGAGCCTGACCGTCCTGCACACCTCCCCGCTCCCCGAGGCCCTCACGCCAAGCAACGACACCATCGAACCGGCACCTACCAGCACCGAACCGAGCGCGACAGGCGACCTGCCCGACATAGGCACCGACATCCGCATCCAGGTCATCGGCCCGGGCCCCGGCGGCCGATACAACGTCACGGCCCTCTCCCCCGCCGTCAGCCACCCCCTGTTCCTGACCGTTCGCCACGGCGCGGCCTTGCCGCGCCCCGGCGACGAGCTGGACTGCTGGGTGTTCGCCCACGAATCGACCCACTGTCTGCTGACCGCCGACCAGCGCGGCAGACAGCCCATCTCACCCAGGATGGCGCCGCGCTACACGGCCGCGCTCGGCGTTCTGGACGAGCTGATCAAGGGCGAGAACATCGTTCCGCAGGACGCCCGGGATCGTCTGTCCGAGCTCAAGGCCATGGCCAACCGCGTCCTGCGCCGGGACCAGACGGACTGGGTCGACGTGCGGCGTGTGCTCGGATCGCCGGACAGGCACCGTCTGACCCTCCTGCGCGACCTTGCGACACACGCCCACCGCGCACTCAAGGACGATCACCTCGATGCGGATCGACTCAACGACGACCTGGAACGTGCCGGCTGGGCCGACGCTTTGCTCACCGCGCGCCACACACTCCAGCAGCGCCTGGCCACAGCCGACCCAAAGGCGGCCAGCGACACCACCCCCGCCGACCCGCACACGAGCAAGCCGAAGGATCCCGACGCCATGCCCGCCATCGCAACCGACACCCCCATGCCGACAGCAGCCGCAAACCCCAACCTCCTGCAAACCCTCAAGACGGCAGCGACGGCCGACCGCACCTGCAAGACCCACGAGGCCGTGCGCCTGGAACTGATGGCCGCGCTCCTGCGAGCCGACCTGCAGCCCACCAACACCCCGGTCATCGACGTCAGTTGCCCCACAAAGGACGGCCACTTCCTCTACGAGGTCCTCGGCGCCGGCCACTGCACCTACGCCGACCTGCGCTCGGGAGCCGTCCGCCTGATGGAAATCAACCACACCCTCCCCACCCCCGCCGACCGCCTCCACCTGATCCTGTGCCAACCCCCCACCGAAGACTGGGCAGCCGACACCCTCCACGACATCTTCAAAGTCCACGTCCTGTGGCGCACCAAGGAAGGCTGGAGCGGCCAGGACACCGAAACCGCCCTGGGCACCGAACCGACATGATCCCGCCGGCCGGCCGTACCACCCAACACCACCCACCGCTCCGTGCGCAGAAGCCACGGTGTCCGCAGCAACTTCCGCACCGCCAAAGGGGGGCCCGTGCGCCGTATCGTCTCGACTGTCGCTCTGACCGCTGTCCTGCCTCTCACCGCCTGCTCCGCAAAACCCGCTTCCCCGGCGGCTCCGGCCGTCACCGTGACGCGCACCCTGCGGGCCTCCGTGCCGCCCACCGCGACGCCCCCAACCGCCAGCCCTACGCCGACGCCCGCGCCGCCGACCACGACGGCCACCGTGCCCACGACGGCACCCCGGGCCGCTCCTCGACCGCATCTGACCAACGCCTCGGCGGTGGTCTCGCAGTACTACCAGGACATCACCGATCACGACTATGCGGCCGCCTGGGCGCTCGGCGGCTCGAACATCTCCGGCACTACCTACGACCGGTGGGTGGCCGGGTTCGCCACCACCCAGAGCATCACCCTGGGCACCATCAGCGAATTCGGAGCCTTGCGCGTCCACGCCGTCCTGTATGCCACCCAGACCGACGGCACGCTCAAGACGTATACCGGCGACTACACCGTCACCGATGGCATCCTCGTCGGCGCCTCCATCCGCCAGACCAGCTGACGGTCAGCGGGTGCTCGTCCCGTCAGGCTCCGCTGAGGGCGAGACCCAGTTGCCATGGAAAGGCGGCGAGCTGTCCGTGCTCGTCGTAGGCATCGACGATCGCCTCGCCGCCACGGCGGTCGACCACCCCGTCCGGCACGCCGAGGTGATCTGCTCCCAAGGGCGATGTCGCCGCATACGAGGCCGCGCCTTGAACAGGTCCCGCGGCCGACACCAAGACATGACCAACATCGACTGGCGCAGCCGGGGCTGCAACCGGCGCCCCCAGCTCCACGATTCGGCCGCCGGTGAAACGCGAGTGCTGTTCACCGAGTGCCACTTTGCCGATCCTGGACCCACCCGGGGTAGGGGCAACGGTGCCATGTGCGTGGGCCTGCGCGCGCTGCTTGGTTGCGGTCTGCTCCTATTCGGCGGGCCGCGGCGGCGCCTCCTTCTCGGCAAGGAGCCACGTCCACCAAAACCCACCGACGTCCCGGGCGGGTCCGGATGTGGTGCGCCATCCGGCCATCCAGCCACCGCCGCCGTGGTTGCGGGCCTGGCAGGAACATGTGCAATACGGCCCTGACGCGTTCTTGCATGACGCAGTGCAGGCCTCTGCACGGTTGAACTCGCGCGCCACGGCCACACGCGGATAGCGTCGCAGCAGTCCCTCGGCCAGTGCGGTGAAGTGCCCGCGAGAGACCATCCAGCACTCGAGCTCGTCGTCCCAGTCCGGGCGCACTCGTACCGCCAGGATCTCGTTGATCAGCCGGAGGATGGCCCGGCGCCGCACCGGTATCCAGACCGCCATGCGTTCTTGGCCCGCCGGAAGCGCGATGGACGGCATCGACTGGCCCTCCCATTCGGGAAACCACAGCGGCACGTTCTGTGGCATGTGCGCCCGGACCATCGGCTTCAACGCCCGCAAACTTTGCGCCGTCGACCTGACGGGCCTCGTCGTCGCAGTCTGTGCAGGTCCACGCCGACTGCCCGGACACGGTCCGCTGCTGCCACGGGCGGGGTGGACGGTGACCTTGCCCTCGTACAGGCCCAGAGTCCGACCACACGCCCTGCACGTCCCCTTCGGATACTGCCTCTTGTTCACACCCACCCCCAACGATCACTTCCTTCAACAGTGTCTGAATCCCAGGCTGGACCTGCGGAGCCCCCACCGCCAACAGGCGATGACGCGCTGTTAGGCGATCCGTTGCGCTCGTGTCGTCTCAAGCCAGCAGGTCGGCAGCCGCGGTGCGCAGCAGACGGACAAGGTCTGGTGTGTCAGCCATGGGGTGGTGCGCGTACAGGAGGTTGCTGGCGAGCATGGCGCGCTGCGCGGTCGTGCCCTGTTGGAAGTCCGGCGAGGTGGCCAGTTGCGCTGCCCAGGCCGGGATGGCGGCCTGCCACTGGGCCCGCTGTCGCTCGAGGAGGATGTCGGCCCGCTTCGCATCTGCGTTGGCAAGGGCGTGCTGGATGTCATGCGAGTGAATCGGGCAGTCGGAGCCGAACATGCTGCGGGCGAGGTTCCGGCCCCTGCTGTCCTGGTCTTGGGATGTTTCGGCCGCCATGAACTGATCGTCGTCGACCAGGGCCTGGTAGAGCTGCTGGCCCCACTGCTTGAGGTGCGGGAATCGGGTCTGCTCCTCGCGCACGGCCCTCACGCGCATCTCCCAGTCGTCCAGGCACTCGTCCAGTTCCTGGGCCCAGTCGGCGCTCACCTGGTAGTGGTGCACCACGTCACCGGAGCGGAACGTGGCGGTGAAGCCGCTCAGTTCGCCATCGCGCCGGGATGCTTCGACCCGCACCCGCTCCAGGCCCTGCAGCCGGGGATGCTTCAGGTCTTCTGCCCCCTCAAGGCGCTGTTCCCAGCCGCCTTGGTATCGCTCGAGGCGTACGCTGTCCGGCACGTCCGCGGCGACTGCCTGCAGGAAGGCTTCCCGGTCGCCCCAGTTGACGATCGAGGTGCAAGCGCCGCCGTCCGGGGCCGTTACCGGCCGATGCGGGTGGGGGTGCGCGATGGTGTCGATGCGGGGATGGTCGCGGCCTGGATGCGCGGTCGCCAGATCGTCCACCAGGCCCTCAAGTCCGGCCAGCAGTAGCTCGAGCTTTTCTGCCGGCGGCCGTTGGTCCTCGAGCCACTGCTGGGCGTGGTCGCTGGCGCGGGCCTGCACGCTGAAACTGTCGCCGCTGCCGTGGAAGTCGGAGGCCGGGATGCATCCGTAGTCGGCGAGTTCTTCGGTGGCCGTCTTGATGACCTGGGCATCCCGGTCGGCCGGCGAGCCGGCAGGAATCGTGGCGGGCACCGAGAAGGTCAGCGTGTCCACGTAAGCGGCGTTGCCCGGCAAGCCCAGATCGTCGTACAGCTCGATGGAGTACTCCCCCGCGCCAACATGGGTGATGTAGGCGCTCACCCATCCGTAGACGCCGCGAGCGTCCTCGCCGTCGTCTTCGCCTTTGTCTTCGCCGTCGCAGCCCTCGTCCGCCTCTGCGTCCTCGTCCTGCCCTTCGTAGAAGGAACCCTCCACGGAGTCCTTCGCCCACTGCCTGAAGGCCTCGTCCGCATCGCCGCCCGCGGCCTGCAGATAATGGTTGGGGTCGGCCAGATCGTGAAAGGCGGCGGCGGAGGCGAAGCCCACGGCGTCGCAGGCATGGGCTCCGACGATGTCAGGATCGATGCCTGCATTCACGAGCGTGTCGGCCTCCTCGGGGCTGCACCCCGCCTGAAGGAACCGCGCCCTGGCCGCTTCCTCGTCGTACACGTACACGATCTCCTTGTCTGATGCGCAGCCTGGGCGGTGGACCCGACGAGCCGGCTTCCGCCCGGCAGGCAGGGCGGGCACGTCAGTCGGTCGGGACCTCGTTCGTTACTCACTTTCGGGTGAACCCGGCCGCGAACAGTGAGGGGCAATGGTCGGCGGGTGGTCGCCGCAGCTCAGTGCTCCCAAGGACAGGGGGCACAACAGGTACGCCACACCAGGGGCTGCCGGTTCAGTCCACAGCCAGCGCGCCGCAAGAGCGGTGCGAGCAACTGAAAGACCTTGGACGTGTCCTGGTGCCCGGCCTGGCCGGTGGACTGGCAACGCGCCTTCTACCTGCTCCGGCAACACCTCGGGGCCGGCCAGCGTGCCGATAAGAAGTCCTTCCCGCGGAAATCGGCGAGAACGGCCGCAGCATCTCAGCCGTATCTCACAGGCCGCGCGCCCTGTTCCAGTTGTTGATGCGCACCGCGTAGAGGATGTTGCCGATGCCCCCCGTGAAGCAGAACTGAGCTGCACCCCGTTTCGTGGAGTCCCTGAAGCCAGGCTTATGATCCTGGCCCGAAGGAGAACCACGAGCAGTGCCAGCACCACGTAAGTACCC